>JBITAG010000179.1:0-14268 GCA_044439985.1 Phycisphaerales bacterium JB059
GAGGTCCGCGCATGGGTCGAACGTGTCCGCAAGAACCTCCACATCCACGACCCCGAGCCCGACGCCCCCGACCTCTTCTCTCCCTCCGACGAACACCTCCGCTTCGTCTGCGACCCCAAGATCGACGGCGTCGCCATCTCCCTCCGCTACGAAGAGGGCCAGCTCGTCCACGCCCTGACCCGCGGCGACGGCGTCAAGGGCGACGACGTCACCCACGCCGTCCGCACCATCCGATCACTCCCCCTCTCGCTTTCTCCCCCGCCCTCCCAGGCAACAGGCGGGGGCGAGGGGACTTCGACGGTCCCTTCCATCCTCGAAGTCCGCGGCGAGATCTACCTCCCCCTCTCCGAGTTTGAACGCATCAACGCCGAACGCCAGCGCGCCGACCAGGACCTCTTCATGAACCCCCGCAACGCCTGCGCGGGCACCCTCAAGAACCTCGACCCCAAGGTCGCCGCCGCGCGCAACCTCGGCTTCGTCGCCCACGGGCGCGGCGAGATCTCCGACCCCGGCTTCGCCACCTCCCACACCCAGTTCCTCGAACGCATCGGCGCCCTCGGCCTCCCCACCAGCCCACACACCACCACCGCCACCTCCCCCGAAGACGTCCTCGACGCGATCAAAAACTTCGATCAACTCCGCCAAACCCTCGACGTCGCCACCGACGGCATGGTCGTCCGCGTCGATTCGTTCGCCCAGCAGGACCAGCTCGGCGCCACCGCCAAGAGCCCCCGGTGGTGCATCGCGTACAAGTACCCCGCCGAGCGGGCCCAGACCAAGCTCCTCCGCGTCGATCACCAGGTCGGCAAGACCGGCAAGATCACCCCCCGCGCCGTCATGGAGCCCGTCCTCCTCTCCGGCAGCACCGTCCAGCACGCCACGCTCCACAACTACGGCATGGTCCGCCAGAAGGACATCCGCATCGGCGACACCCTCGAGATCGAGAAGGCGGGCGAGATCATCCCCTACGTCATCCGCGTCATCGAGTCCAAACGCCCGAAGGGCGCCCGCAAGATCAAGGCGCCCGAAACCTGCCCCGAGTGCGCCGGGCCGGTTGAGATCGACCCACCCGAGGCGGACCCCGCCCACGGGGGCGATCCCAACATTGAAACCTCCCGCACCTGCGTCAACCCCGAGTGCCCCGCACAGGTCCGCGAGAAGCTCATCTGGTTCGCCGCCCGCAACCAGATGGACATCGACGGGCTGGGCGAGTCCACCATCGACCAGATCCGCGCCACCCACCTGCCCAAGGGCGACCCCGTGCGCGAGGAACTCGGCGTCCCCCCCGAAACACCCCCAATCCCGCTCGATCACTTCGCCGACATCTTCAGGCTCCACCTCCACGCCGACGCCCTCCTCACCCTCGAACGCATGGGCGAAAAGAAACTCGAGAACCTCCTCCGGGGCATCGAGCAGGCCAAGTCCCGCGGTCTGGCCCGCGTCCTCGCCGGCATGGGCATCCGGCACATCGGAACCGCGACCGCCAAGGCGATCGCCCGCCTCTACCCCGACCTCGACGCCCTGCTCGAGGCCTCCGAACGCCACCTCCGTCCCAAGTCCCTCAACAAGACCGAGGCCCTCGAACTCGGCTTCGATCCCGACCCCAAGAAACGCCCCGAAACCGGGCTCGGCAAGGACACCGCCCCCGTCGTCCACGCCTACCTCCACTCCAAGCCCGCCCAGAACGCCTTCGCCGCCCTCCGCGCCGTCGGCGTCGACCTGACCATCCACGATCACCAGCCCCCCGGCGCCGAGCCCCCCCCCGATTCTCCATTCGCCGGCAAGACCATCGTCCTCACCGGCACGCTCGAGTCCTTCGACCGCCCCGACCTCAAGGAACGGCTCGAGGCCCTCGGCGCCAAAGTCACCGGCTCCGTCTCGAAGCGGACCGACCTCGTCATCGCCGGGGAGTCCCCCGGCTCCAAGCTCACCAAGGCCCGGGACCTCGGCGTCGAGGTCTGGGACGAGGCCACGCTCCTCAGTCACCTTCCCGACACACCCTGACCCCTTTCCATTACCCTCACCCGAACGCCACGCCGATCACTCTCCACGACTCGCCCCTCCACACATGCACAACGTCGAGTTCAAAGCCGAGCTGAAGGACACCCCCCTCGCCCGAGCCATCGCCCGCGCCATCGGCGCCACCCACACCGAGACGCTCGACCAGACCGACACCTACTTCCGCGTCCCCCACGGGCGCCTCAAGAAACGCGAGTCCACCGACGTCAGCACCGGCCAACGCCACCCCACCCTCTTCATCTTCTACGACCGCGCCAACATCGCCCGCCCCAAGCTCTCCAACTACACCATCTACTCCGAGGACGAGGCCCGCCAACGCTTCGGCGTCCGCCCCATGCCCATCCGCGTCGTGGTCCGCAAGCGCCGCGAGGTCTGGATCTCCGGCTTCACCCGCATCCACCTCGACGACGTCGAGTCCCTCGGCGCCTTCCTCGAGTGCGAGGCCCTGGTGAGCCAGAAGCAGACCGTCGTCCAGTGCCGCGCTCGCAACGACGAGATGCGCAAGGCCTTCATGCCCGTCCTGGGCGAGCCCATCGCCGTCAGCTACGCCGACATGCTCGAACCCGACACCACCGATCCCACCCCCGCCCAATAACCCCCGCACAGCGCCGCCCCGACGGCGCACGAAAAAGGGCCCCGTGTGGGGCCCCGAATGGGCAGGGGCGGAATTGAACCGCCGACACCCGCATTTTCAATGCGGTGCTCTACCAACTGAGCTACCTGCCCGCGTCGCCGCGGGGGCGAGCGACAACGATACCTCCCCACGCCGCTCCGTCAAGCGATCGCCCCGCGCATCCCGCGTCTCTCCCCCACGCCCGATAGCCTCGCCCCCCCGGATCCCCCACGATTGCCCTTGATCCACGCCACCGTCCGAGGACAATGAGATCATGGCTGACACTCCCCCATCCCACGCCCGCGCGCGAACCGCCGCCGAAACCTTCCTCATCGCCCTCCTCATCGCCTTCAAGACCTTCACCGCCTCCCACGCCAACGCCCAGTCCTGCTCCGACGCCCTCCCCGACGCCGGCGCCTGGGACTTCCAGATCCAGTGCCGTTCCTCCCTCGAGGCCTCCATCCCTCCCTTCAACCTCCCCTTCCCCTCCTCCCTCTCCTCCCAGTACGTCTCCCTCGATCAGGACGGCGCCGTCGCCATCCGCTACTTCTCCTCCGGCTCCCACACCGAGGGCGTCTTCTACGGCCTCAACGGCTCCGGCGGACCCATCATCCAGGTCACCAGCGTCGACCCCACCTACTCCACCGACCTCGACCTCAACGCCGGCATGCTCGCCATCGCCGACGCCTCCTTCGGCGCCGGGGGCGCCCACGTCTTCGACTCCACCCGCCTCCTCCTCCCGGACTTCCCACCGGGCGGGCCCCAGGCCCTCGCCGCCTTCAGCAGCCCCACCATGCTCGCCGACGGCGCCATCGCCTACCGCGCCGACTTCGGCTCCGCCGACGTCATCGCCATCGACGAGTTCGACGGCCCCACCCGCACGCAGACCGTCCTCGCCAGCACCCTCTCCGACTACACCTTCCTCCTCACCCCCACCGCCAACGACAACCGCCAGGTCGTCGCCAACACCCTCCCCGTCTCCGGGCCCTCCCGACGCATCATCCGCTTCGAGCCCGACGGCTCCCCCACCACCGTCGCCGAGACCGGCGCCACCTTCACCGCCTTCGTCAACTCCACCACCATCGCCTCCAACGGCTTCGTCGCCTTCACCGCCCGACGCGCCGCCGACTCCATCTGGGCCGTCTACCTCTGGGACGGCGCCACCCTCACCGAGATCGCCGCCGGCGACAACCCCGACATCGACAACTCCTCCCTCGCCAACTTCCCCCCCGTCTTCAACGCCCGGGGCTGGGTCGCCTTCCGAGCCACCGACGTCGAGAACGACTCCACCGCCCTCTGGGTCGGCGACGGCAACGCCCTCGTCAAGCTCGTCGAATACGACCAACTCCTCCCCGCCGACCTCGGCGACCTCCCCGCCGGATTCGACTTCGGCGGCCTCACCGGCAAGCAGACCATCAACGGCGTCATCGACATCAACGACGCCGGCCAGGTCGCCTTCGCCAACTTCTTCCAGAACGGGACCATCGGCGTCTACGTCGCCACCCCCGCCCTCGTCGCCGGCTGCAACCCCACCGACCTCGCCGAGCCCTGCGGCGTCCTCGACTTCTCCGACGTCGTCGAGTTCCTCACCTTCTTCAGCAACGGCTGCCCCTGATCCAACCCCGCCCGTCAAAACCCGGAGTGTGCCCATGAACCGCCTTCCCGTCGCGCTCGCGATCGTCGCCTCCACCAGCGCCCACCTCGCCGCCCAGGACCTCGCCTTCTCCGTCAATCAGGGCGCCAGCTCCGTCTCCGCCACCTTCTCCCTCCTCGCCGACGCCTCCGGCTCCCTCATCGGCGACTACGACGAAACCACCAACCCCGAAGGCACCCAGACCCGCCCCGGCTTCTTCGGCGGCTCCGGCAACAACCCCATCCCCGTCCAACTCGACCTCCTCTCCTCCACCGAGGTCAGCACCACCCCCGCCGGCGACTTCGACGCGGCGCTCGACACCAACGCGCTCACCCTCGACATCACCAACCTCAACCTCGACCTCATCGCCGCCGGCAGCGCCACCTCCGGCATCGACGTCACCCTCGAATGGGACCTCTTCCACACCGTCAACCCCACCTTCGTCTTCCCCGGCGGCATCCCCCTCACCCTCCCCCTCTCCAACTCCCAGATCACCACCCTTACCCTCACCCAGACCGGGCCCAGCGCCCTCCCCGGCCTGCTCACCCCCGACGGTCCCGACACCTACACCATCGCCCTCGCCCTCCCCGTCAGCGTCACCATCGCCGCCGACTCCGCGACGCTCCCTATCCCCGAGACCACCTTTGACGCCATCCTCCCCCTCGCCGGAAGCCTCACCCTCAACCCCGACAACTCCGCCTCCATCGCCCTGAGCATCGACCTGGGCGACCTCTCGCAGACCATCGACCTCTCCGCCGCCCCCGCCGCCGAGGACATCCCCTTCGACCTCCCCACCTTCGGCGAGCAAACCGCCTCCGTCCTTCTAACCCTCATGTTCAGCGACGCGACCATCGCCTCCTCCGGCTCGATCAACATCGTCGCCGAGGGCGCCAGCGCCGCCTGTAACGCCGCCGACCTCGCCAAGCCCTACGGCGCCCTCGACTTCTCCGACGTCGTCACCTTCCTCACCCTCTTCTCCGAAGCCGCCCCGGGCGCCGACCTCGCCGCCCCCAACGGCGTCTTCGATTTCTCCGACGTCGTCGCCTTCCTCTCCGCATTCGCCGCCGGCTGCCCCTAACCCCCGCCTCGCGCCCCCGAATCCTCCCTTGACGCGCCACGCCCCCCCGTGGGAGACTCCGCCAGGCAGTCCCCCACGAGGAGAGCGACAATGCGCACCGCCGTCCCGTCCATCGCCCCCGCCCTGGGGGCGCTCGCCGCCGGCGCCGCCACCATCGCCCTCGCGATGACCGCGCCCTCCGCCGACCCACGCGTCCACACCATCGAGGCCGGCCTCATCGACACCTTCGTCAACTTCGAGACGCCCCACGTCCACCCCCTCGACATGACCCCCGACGCCTCGCGCCTCCTCGCGGTCAACACCCCCGACAACCGACTCGAGATCCTCTCCCTCGACACACCCCTCCCCGAAGTCGAAGCCTCCGTCCCCGTCGGTCTCGATCCCGTCGCCGTCCGCGCCCGCTCCAACACGGAAGCCTGGGTCGTCAACCACATCTCCGACACCATCTCCGTCGTGGACCTGACCACCCTCCACGTCACACGCACCATCAAGACCGCCGACGAGCCCGCCGACGTCGTCTTCGCCGGCCTCCCCCAACGCGCCTTCGTCACCTGCTCACAGGCCAACCTCGTCCAGGTCTTCGACCCCGACAACCCCGACGCCCCCCTCGCCGAGATCCCAATCGAGGGCGAGGACCCCCGCGCCCTCGCCGTCAGCCCCGACGCCATGACCGTCTACGCCGCCATCTTCGAGTCCGGCAACAGAACCACCATCCTCGGCGGCGGCATCAACGACAACAACACCCTCGCCTTCCCCCCCAACGTCGTGAACCACCCCCTCGGCCCCTGGTCCGGTCTCAACCCACCACCCAACGACGCCGCCGACTTCAGCCCACCCCTCAACACCGACAACCCCAACCCCCTCCGCGTCGGCCTCATCGTCCGACAGCACGACGACGGACGCTGGCTCGACGACAACGACGGCGACTGGACCCCCCTTGTCTCCGGCGACCTTGCTCCCCTCTCCGGACGCCCCTCCGGCTGGACCCTCGTCGATCACGACATCGCCCGCATCGACGCCTCCGCCCTCACCGTCACCTACGCCACAGGCCTCATGAACGCCTGCATGGCCATCGAGACCAACCCCGTCACCGCCGAGGTCGCCCTCGTCGGACTCGAACACACCAACGAAATCCGCTTCGAGCCCAACGTCAACGCCCGCTTCGTCCGCGTACACGCCGCCGTCCTCCAACCCGACGCCACCTCCGCCGACATCACCGACCTCAACCCCCACCTCACCTACCCCAGCGGCCCCGACTTCACCCCCATCCCACAGGCCGAACGCGACAAGTCCATCGGCGACCCCCGCGCCATCGCCTTCTCCTCCGACGGCGTCACCGCCTACGTCGCCGGCATGGGCTCCAACAACGTCGGAATCTTCGACAGCGCCCTCTCACGCGCCGGCGCCAACGACACCATCGAAGTCGGCGAAGGCCCCACCGGCCTCGCCCTCGACGAGCCACGCGACCGCCTCTATGTCATGAACAAGTTCGCCGGCTCGATCACCGTCGTCGATCTTCTCACCGAAACCGAAGCCGCGCAGAACCCCCACCACCACCCCACGCCCCCGGCCATCAAGGTCGGACGCAAGCACCTCTACGACACCCACAAGAACTCCGGCCTCGGACAGGCCTCCTGCGCCTCCTGCCACATCGACGCCCGCACCGACCGCCTCGCCTGGGACCTCGGCGACCCCTCGGGCGAGATGAAGGCTTTCAACCAGAACTGCCCCGACGGCGCATGCTCCGACTGGCACCCCATGAAGGGGCCCATGACCACCCAGACCCTTCAGGACATCATCGGCAAGGAGCCACACCACTGGCGCGGCGACCGCGACGGCATCGAGGAGTTCAACGCCGCCTTCATCGGCCTCCTCGGCGACGACCCCAATCTCACCCCCTCCGAGATGCAGGAGTTCGAGGACTTCCTCGCCACCATCCACTTCCCCCCGAACCCCTTCCGCAACCTCGACAACACCCTCCCCACCGACCTCCCCCTCCCCGGCCACTTCACCACCGGACGCTTCGCCCCCGCCGGACAACCCCTCCCCAACGGCAACGCCATCGCCGGACTCAACGAATACCGCAACGGCTTCCTCGACGCCCCCTTCCAGTGCGTCACCTGCCACACCCTCCCCACCGGCATGGGCGCCAACGTCGACTTCATCGGCCTCCCCCCCTTCGAGCAACTCCCCGCCGGACCCAACGGCGAACTCCACCACGCCCTCGTCTCCCTCGACGGCTCCACCAACGACGCCATCAAGATCCCGCAGACCCGCGCGATCCACGAGAAAACCGGATTCAACACCACCCAGCTCCGCAACACCGCCGGCTTCGGACTGCTCCACGACGGCTCGGTCGACTCCATCGAGCGTTTCCTCTCCGAGCCCGCCTTCGCCGTCGCCAGCGATCAGGAGGTCGCCAACCTCGTCGCCTTCATGCTCGCCTTCTCCGGCTCCGACCTCCCCGAGCCCTCCGGCATCCTCGAACCCCCCGGACCCCAGAGCCTCGACGCCCACGCCGCCATCGGCGCCCAGTCCACCCTCGCCGACCTCGACACCGCCCCCCTCGAGCAGCTCGCGCTCATCGCCCAGTTCCTCTCCCTCGCCAACACCGGCGACGTCGCCCTCGTCGCCAAGGGCCTCGTCGCGGGCGAGCAACGCGGATACACCTACATCGGCGCCGACACCTACCAAGCCGACCGCGCCGCGGAAACCATCTCCCACGCCGACCTCCTCGACCTCGCCACCCCCGGCGCCGAGATCACCTTCACCATCGTTCCCGCCGGCGCCGAGTTCCGCATCGGCATCGACCGCGACGCCGACATGCACTTCGACCGCGACGAACTCGACGCCTGCGCCAACCCCGCAGACCCCGCCAGCACGCCGCTCAACAGCACCTGTGCCTGCGGCGACGCCGACCTCGCCGAGCCCCTCGGCCTCCTCGACTTCGGCGATGTCCTCGCCTTCCTCTCCGCCTTCACCGACGAGCAGCCCGCCGCCGACCTCGCCGACCCGCCCGGCGTCTTCGACTTCGCCGACATCCTCGCCTTCCTCACCGCCTTCGGCGCCAGCTGCCCCTGATCCCTTTCCCCCGGCTCCCCCCGGGGAGACGGCCAGCACCAGAACGGCCCTCCCAGGCCTGTCCCCCGCCCTCCGGGAACCCCGGACGCCCCGCAACGTACGGCTCTCTGAGCCCATCTCACGGGCTCACCGCACACCCCCGATCATCATGCCCGGAGCCGTCATGAGAGCCCTTCTTGCCGCGTTGGCGGCCATCACCGCCTGCCTTCCCCTCCCCGCCCTCGCCGCCCCCCTTCTCTCCCGGGCCAACCTCCCGGCGCCCCTCCTCGAGGACCGCCCCTCCGCGCGCGCCGCCCAGTACGTCTCCATCGACCCAACACCCCTCCTCGCGGCCCGCACCCCACGCGCCGACGAGCCGACCACCCTCCAACTCGACCTCCTCGGACGCCCCGCACGCCTCAACGTCCAGCGGGTCGAACGCCGCTCCAACGGCACGGCCAGCCTCTTCGCCCGCGTCAACGAGCACCCCGACGCCTCCGCCGTCATCACCCTCTACAACGGCTTCGTCTCCGCTCGCATCGAACACCCCGACCTGGGCGTCTTCGTCATCGAACCCACCCCGGAACGCGACCGTTTCGGGGATCCCCTCCACCTCCTCATCGAGATCGACGCCGACGGCTTCAAGCCCTGCGCCGTTGATCCGGCCCAGGTCGAACGCTTCGCCCTCGAACGCGGTCACGAAACCCCCCGCGGCGTCTCCGTCATCGACCAGATGGTCGTCTACACCCCCGCCGTGCGCAACGCCCTCGGTGGCCACGACGCCGCCATCGCCTTCTGTCAGAACGCCGTCGACCTGACCAATCAGGCCTACGCCGACTCCCTCATCAACAACGTCACCGTCAACCTCGTCCACGTGCAGGAGGTGGACTACAGCGAGACCGGCAACACCGGGACCGACCTTCAACGCCTCCGCCTCACCACCGACGGCTTCATCGATGACATCCCCGTCACCGTCCGCAACGCCGTCGGCGCCGACAACGTCGCCATGATCATCAACGCCGCCTCCAACGCCTGCGGCCAGGCTGCCTCCATCAACCCCGCCTCCGCCAACCTCGCCTTCTCCGTCTCCGTCCGTTCCTGCGCCATCAGCAACCTCACCTTCCCCCACGAACTCGGACACACCATGGGCTGCGCCCACGACCGCGCCGCCGCCAGCTCCGGCTGGTTCTCCTACTCCTTCGGCCACGTCTTCACCATCACCGGGGGCGGGACCCGGCGCACCATCATGGCCACCTCCTCCGGCTCCCGGATCGCCCGCTTCTCCAACCCCGACGTCACCTTCGCCGGCGGCGCGACCGGCGTCCCCATCGGGCAGCCCTCCGCCGCCCACAACGCCGAGACCCACCGCCTCACCGCCGCCCTCATGGCCGGCCACCGCACCGCCCTCGGCTGCCAGCCCTTCGCCATCACCGCCGACCCCGAGAACGCCGAAGCCTGCCTTGGCGAGTCCGCCACACTCTCGGTCGAAACCTTCGAGTCCACCCCGGGCTTGATCTCCTACCAGTGGCGGCGCAACGCCATGCCCATCCCGGGCGCCAACGCCCCCTCCCTCAACCTCAACGACCTCTCCTCCGCCGACAGCGCCATCTACGACTGCGTTGTCTCCAACGGCTGCATCGACCTCACCTCACAGGTCGCCCTCCTCTCCGTCATCGACCCCGTTGTCACCCTGCACCCCTTCTCCCAGACCGTCAACGAGGGCCAGACCGTCATCTTCGAGGCCGGCTTCAGCTCCGAGGCCAACCAGATCTTCTGGGAGAAGGACGGCACGCTCCTCCTCGACGGCCTCGGCTCCACCACCCTCACCCTGAACAACGTCACCCAGGACGACGAGGGCGACTACACCTGCACCGCGATCTTCACCTGCGGCTCGATCACCACCGACCCCGCCCGGCTCACCCTCGCCGGCCAGGGCTGCTCCCCCGTGGACCTCGCCGAGCCCTTCGGCGTGCTCGACTTCACCGACGTCCTCGCCTTCCTCAACGCCTTCGGCGCCATGGACCCCGTCGCCGACCTCGCCCCGCCCCTGGGCACGTTCGACTTCAGCGACATCCTCGCCTTCGCGACCGACTTCTCCGCCGGCTGCCCCTGACCCCCGCTCCGCCCCACTTCCCCCGCCAACAACTCGCCGTCGACCACGCCACCGGCCGATAGACCCGCCATGTGCGGCATCCTCGCCATCGCGACACGCTCCGGCGCTCCCCTCTCCCTCTCCGACACCCAGGCCGAGACGATGCGCGATCGCCTGGCCCACCGCGGCCCGGACGACGCCACCCTCCTCCGGATGGGCTCCACCCTCCTCGCCCACCGTCGCCTGAGCGTCATCGACCCCACCCCCGCCGGGCGTCAGCCGATGCGCTCCCCCGACGGACGCTTCACGCTCATCTACAACGGAGAGCTCTACAACGACGCGGACCTCCGCGCCGGGCTCGAGCGCCGGGGCGCCATCTTCCGAACCCACTGCGACACGGAGACCGTCCTGCACGCCCTCGCGACCTGGGGCGACCGGGCCTTCAACCGCATGCGCGGCATGTACGCACTCGCCCTGCACGACCAGGAGACGCAGACCCTCACCCTGGCCCGCGACCCGCTCGGCGTAAAGCCCCTCTACCTCTGGATCGGGCGCGACCGGGGCGAGCCCCTCGCCATCGCCGCCTCCGAGATCCCCGCCATCCTCGCCCACCCGAGCGTCACCCCGGAGCCCGACCTCCAGGGCGTCAGCGCCTACCTGACCACCATCCGCACCGTCACCCGCGAGCGCACGCTCTTCCGGGGTGTCCGCGCCCTGCGACCGGGACAGGTCATCACGCTCGACCTCCGCTCCCCGACGCTCGCCGAGACCTCGAGTGACCTCTGGGAGGACCTCTCCGCCCCCCTCGACGCCGCCCCGCCGATGCGTGACCTGCTCGACGAGTCGGTCACCCTCCACCTCCGCTCGGACGTCCCGACCTGCGCCCTGCTCTCCGGGGGGCTCGACAGCTCCGCGATCACCGCGCTCGCCCGCCCCCGGACACCGCGTCTGCACACGTACTGCGCCGGCGCCGCCGCCGAGAGCGACCAGATCGACGACCTCGCCGCGGCCCGGCTCGTTGCCGACCACCTCGGCGTCACCCACACCGAGGCGCCGATCACGCCGGAGCTGTTCACCCAGCGCTGGCCCGACATGATCGAGCGCCAGGGCGTTCCCCTCTCGACCCCCAACGAGGTCGCGATCAACGAGGTCGCCCGCGTCCTGCGCGACCAGGGCCACCCGGTCACCCTCTCGGGGGAAGGCGCCGACGAACTCCTGGGCGGGTACGAGATCCCGATGCTGCAGGCGTGGGAGCACATCAACGGCGCCCCCCACCTGCCGAGCGACCCGGCGCACTTCCACATTCTCGCCAACGCCTGGATCCCCCCCGGCGCGAAGGCGGGCGTGCTGAACGAGGCGGCGTGGCGCGCCGTGGAGAACGACCACGCCCTGATGCAGGCGTACACCGAGGAGTTCGCCTGGGTGGAGGGCGCTTGCCCGCGCGACATGCCGCGGGAGGACGATCGACGCTCGCGCCTGCAGGATCACCTCCGGTTCCACCGGCGGATGAACCTGACGAACCTGCTGCAGCGGCTCGACTCGGCGACGATGCTCGAGTCGGTCGAGGGGCGGACGCCCTTCGCCGACGCCGTCGTCGCGGGGGTGTGCGAGCGGCTCCCGATGGATCGGAAGTACACCCCGGCGGAGGAGGGGGGGTCCGCGCGGACGAAGATCGCGCTGCGCGAGGCGTTCGAGGGGGAGCTGCCCGCCTCGGTGGTGGCCCGCCCGAAGGCGAGCTTCCCCCTCCCCTTCCAGCACTGGATGAGGGCGCACGCGTCGGCGATCGACCGGTCGGCGTTGGCGCGGGAGCTGTTCACCGACGCGGCCCGGTCGGTGGTGCGGGAGCAGCCGGAGCGGGCGTGGCACATGGCCTGGCCGATGCTCAACGTCGCGCTCTGGGGGGAGCGCTGGTGGGGCTAGCTTCCGGGGGGCTTGGGTGAGGCCCCGGCCATGGAGGGGTTGAGGTCCATGGCCCAGTAGCCCACGTCGCGCCAGGCGGCGTGCTTGAACCCGATGTTCGGCAGCTGCGCCACCTGACGCATTCCCATCGACTCGTGCAGGGCCACGCTCGCGTCGTTGGGGAGGGTGATGCCCCCGATCGCCGTGCGGTAGCCGAGCGAGCGCAGGGCGCCGAACAACTCGGTGTAGAGCGCCTTGCCCACCCCGCGCCCCTGCGCGGCGGCGCGGACGTAGACCGTGGTTTCGACGCTCCAGGCGTACGCCCCGCGCCGCTTCCAGGGGGAGGAGCGGCAGAACCCGAGCACCTCAGACTCGTCGGCCGCGACGAAGGCGGGGTAGCGCGGGGGCATGGCGTCGAGTTCGGCGCGCACGTCCTCGGTTGACTTGGGCTCGGCGCCGAAGTGGGCGACGCCGTGCTCGATCTCGTGGTTGAGGATCGAGGCGATCGCGCCCGCGTCATCGGGTGTGTAGGGTCGGACCCGCATGGCCCCAGCGTAGCGGGGCGGCGGGGCTGGATCAGTTGTCGAGCCAGCGGTGCAGGACGTCGGGCTGGTCGCGGTAGTCGATCTCCTGGCGTGACATCTCGACGAGGGAGCCGTCGACGAAGTAGAGCCAGCGCTGGAAGGAGCGGTCCCCGTGGCGGGTCACGGCGTGCGCCTGCCAGACCTCCAGGTCGCGCCCGTCGTACTGGGCGGTCTCGAACTTGGTGAGGAGGTCGGCGGGGTAGGTCGCCAGGACGGTCTCCCGGGGCATGCCCAGGTGGATGGACTTGTTCGCCTCAACCACGTGCTCGAACTGGGCGCGGGAGACCACGCGGTTCGAGTCGGAATCCAGCTTGGTGTACCCCTTGTTCCCGACGGCGACCACGCAGCCGGACATGAGCGCGAGGGAGGCGAAGGCGAGACCGATCGTGGTGCGGAGGGTGGTGTTCATGATTCCCCTTTCTACGGAATGGGCAGCGGTCGGTTACGCGGATGCCGCCCGGCCAAAGAGAATTCTGACGGGGGGTGCGGGGCGAACTCCCAAGCCGTTGTCGATCAGTCGTTTGCGATCTGTTTCCCCTCGCGGGTGAGGCGGACGGGGTGGGCGAACCAGGCGTTGGTGGTCGAGTCGCGGGGGTACTTGGCGTCGAGAACGGCGACGACGTCGGCCATGGACTTGTCGGCGGGGACCCAACCGCCGTCGATGTCGGGGAAGTCGATGGCGCAGTTGGCGCACTTCTTGGTCGAGTCGAAGCGGATGGGGCACCAGAACGATTCCACGTTGCGGAGCATCTCGGTGCCGAGGGACCAGACGCCGGTCATCCAGTCGCAGTAGAGGCACCAGATGAGGTCGTGCCCGACGAGGCCGTCGAACTTGTGGCGGGAGATGTTGATCCATTCGGACTGCCGGTACCTGGGGAACTTCACGAGCCAGATGAGGGGCGGGTAGACGAAGAGTTCGGCAACGCGGACGATGGCGAAGATGGGGACGGCCCAGGCGGTCCACCAGACAGCGAGATGGTTGCGCCCGCGTCCGACGGAGCGGTTGAGCTGTGCGACGATGCGCGGGCCGCGCCGGGCCTTCGGGTTGGCGAGTTCGTGCGCCCAGCCCCAGAGGAGGGTGGCGGCGATCTGGGCGAGGACGGCGGCGAGGAGGCCGAGGGCGGCGGCGGCCCAGGCGTTGGCGTCGGCGCGGCTGTTGACGGCGACGACGATGGCGACGATCTGCGGGGCGACGGTGAAGTAGGCGACGGCGAGGTCGAGCCCGGGCGCGGCGGCGAGCCAGCGCGTGATGGCGGCGAGGCCGATCTTGGGGAGCAGGTGGAGGAGGAA
>JBITAG010000180.1:0-24251 GCA_044439985.1 Phycisphaerales bacterium JB059
GCGGCCTTCGACGTCTACGAGCTGGAGGGCAAGCCCAGCCGACGCCTCGGCGCCGGGCGACGCCTCACGCTCGACCAGCCCGCCTCCATCGAGGAACTCTGCGAGCGGCTGAAGAAACACCTCGGACGCGCTCGCGTCCGGTACGCCCTGGCGACCGACCTCGAGCGGTTCTCCACGATCGGGGTCGTCCCCGGCGCCGGCGAGTCGATGCTCGATGACGCCGCGAAGTCCGGGTGCGAGCTGTTCGTGACCGGAGAGATGCGCCACCACGACATCGTCGCGGCGCTGCACCGCGGCGTGAGCGTCCTGCTCGCCGGGCACACGAACACCGAGCGGGGCTACCTGCCCCGGCTCGCCCGGATGCTCAGCGAATCGCTCAGCGGCGCCCGCGTCGAGATCTCACGGGCCGACCAGGACATACTGACGATCGCGTAGCCCTACCGCGCCGCGCTGAAGTCGATCGTCCCCGCGACGTTGATCGTCGCCTCGGGCTGGCGCACACCCGAATCGAAGAGCGTCTCGGCGAGCTTGCCCGGCGTGACGTAGCTCACCGTCCCCGTCAGGCGGTAGGGCGCCGGGTCCGTGCGCGTCGCGTACGAGAGCGGGACCAGGGCGGGCAGCTCAAAGGTGTGCGTCGAGTACTCGCTCAGCGTCGTCTCGGGGGAACGGACACCGGAGTAGACCGGGGCGCCATCGATCGAGAGCGTGTACGCCGCTCGCTTGAGGGGGAGCGGGTCGGGGTTGTCGTTGGCGGCCTGGACGGTGAAGATCAGCTCAAGCTCGCCTTCCCGCTCCGTCATCGCGGTCACGCCCACCGGCTCGAAGGTGGGCGCCTTGGGGGAGGAGCAGGCGCCGAGCGTCAGCGCGACCAGGACCCCGGCCGGGAAACAGAGCGTGCGGGCGGTTCGGGTGGTGTCGAGTATCACGCCGCGAGCGTAGCACGGGCGGGCTAGGGCGTGGGGACGCTGGCGCGTCGGGGGCTGATCCGATCGGCGGGGGTGAGGGTCATCCAGCGTTCGTCGCCGGCGAAAAGCCCCGCGGTCTCGATAGGGGGGACGGGCGGCGCGATCTTGACGTAGCTGCTCCAGTGGAGCATGAGGGCGCCGAGGATAAACGTCCCCGTCCACGCCCCGATCTCCGCGGCGCGGCTGGTGCTCTTCCAGAGCAGGATGGCGGCGCAGGCCACCACCGTCGCCATCTTCCACGCGACGAGCAGCCCGGGGGAGCCGAAGTCGAGCACGAGGCGGGCGATCGGGTTGGACTCGGCCATGCCCAGGTGCTGGAGGTAGGTCAGGGTGAGCAGGAGGTCCCCGACGCTCATGATGAAGATGGCCAGGAGGAGGAGGACGACGCGCCGCGTTCGGGGGTCGATGCGTCGCACCAGGCCGAGAGCGGCCCCCGAGGCGTTGAGCACGACGCCGGGGCTCCGCTCGGGATTGGGTGCGGCGCACGCCATGACACGATCCGATCGGCCGTGTGGGCCAAGGTCTTTACGCACGAAGTGGCCCCTCGGATCGGATTGAGGGACAAGCGGGCGGAAGGCGCCGATGATGCTGCGGGAAGCCGGTCCGGGAACCTGAGCCCGGCTCACCCGTAGGACCGGTGATCGCCCCCGGGGCGCGGAAGGGACTGGCGTGAGCAGAGGACGGATCATCGGGCTGGGGCTGGGGCTGCTTGGCGCCCTGGGCCCCGGCGTTTCCCACGCCACGGCCCAGCCGGAGAACCCGGTCTACGCCGACGACTCCCCACTCGCCGCCGACACGCTCGGACGCCTCGACGACCTGCTCTCCATCGAGAGCTACGCCGAGGCCGCCCGGGCGCTCCAGCGTCTGCTCGAGGACGAGGGCCAGCGGGTGCTCCGCTCCCCCGGGGACGACCGGCTCTTCCTCCCGGTGCGCGATCTGGTGCACGAACGCCTGCTTGCCAACCCGGAACTGCTCGAGCGCTACCGGGAGGCCGAGGGCCCGCGAGCCGCGGCCCTGCTCGCAGCCGGCGACGAGGACGAGGCCGAACGCACCCGCCTGCTCACCCCCGCCGGGTTCGAGGCGGCCCTGCGCATCGCGCAGCGCCGACTCGAGGAGGCCAAGTTCCACGCGGCCCTTCGCACGCTCGCCCAGCTCGAGGCGCACCCCGACCGGACGGGGGAGCGATCGCTCGAGGCGGCGCGCCTCATGGTCCTCGCGAGCCGGTACGTCGACAACGACCGGTGGCGCGACATCGCTCGCGCGTGGGCGGAGCGCGCCGGGATCGAGCGGGTGGACCTCTCCCGCATCGAGGCGCCCGAGGGGGCGCGGGTCGAGACGAGACAGGCCCTCGACCCGGGGACGCGGGGAGCGCCCATCGAGGTCGACGCCCTCTCCACCACCCCGCTGCGCTCCGAGCCGCTCAGCCCCGTCAGCCCCACCACCCTCGACGCGCCCCGCCCCCTCACCGACCAGCCCGCCTCCGCCCGCACCCGACCCCGCACCTACGCCTGGTCCATGCCCGCGGCGGTCGGCGACGTGCTCTACGTCTCCGACGGCGTGACCGTCAGCGCATGGGACCGGTACACCCTGGGTGAACTCTGGCGACGGCGCATCGGCCCCCCACCCGGACAGGGCGACCGCGACCGCTTCGTCGAGGCCACGCGTCAGCGTCTGGGCCAGAATCTGGAGGACAGCGCCAGCGTCACCGTCGCCGGGGACGCCCTCCTCGCCACCAGCGGGTTCGCCCGCTCCGGCTCGAGGACCGACGGGGGCAGCGTGCACTGCCTCGACCGGGCGACGGGGCGTGAACGCTGGCGGGTGGACATCGCGCAACTCGACGAATCGCTGGAGGGCGCCAGCGTGCGCGGTCCCCTCCTCGTGGACGGACGCACGGTCGTGGTCACGGCCCGCAAGGCCATCCGCTCACGCCGACTCGTGGGCCAGTCCTTCGTCGGGCTCGATCTGCGCACGGGCGCGCACAAGTGGACGCGCCCGGTCGCCAGCGCCGGGTCGCTCCCCTTCCAGACCTTCGGGTACCTGGGTGAGGCCGGGGTGGTGCACGAGGGCGTCGCGTTCCGGAGCGACGCGATCGGCGTGGTCGGCGCCGTCGAGGCGGAAACCGGGCGACCGGTCTGGACCCGCCTCTTCTCCCCCAGCGCCCTCTACACCAACTCCACACGCTCCCCCTGGGGCACGCCCGTTCCCCTGATCGACGGCGACTCGATCATCCTCATCTCCCCGGACCGCGAGGAGGTCCTCCGCCTGGACGCGCGCACCGGGGCTGTGCTCGCGCGCCGCCCGAGCGACGCCTTCGCCCGTCCGCAGTACCTGTTGCGGGCCGGGGGCACGCTCGTGCTCGTCGGGGAGGACCGCGTCGCGTTCGTTGACATCCGCCGGTTCGACACCGACCCGGTCAGGCTCAGCCAGCGGATTGACCCGGCGACCGTCTCCGGGCGGGCAACCGTCTCCGGGGATCTGGTCCTCCTCCCCACGCAGGACGGCGTGCTCACGATCGACCCGGCGCGCCCGCGTGAGGCGACGCGCACGCCGATGGAACTCACCGGGAACCTGCTCGCCCTGCCCGGCCAGCTTGTCGCGGTCGGAGAGTTCGAGGCCCACTCCTACCTCGTCTGGGAGACCGCCAGCTCGCTGCTACGCGAGCGGATGCGCCTGACCCCGGAGGACCCGGCGCCCTCCGCGACCTTCGCCGAACTCGCCTTCCGCTCCGGGCGGGAGGCGGAGATCGCCCCGGCGCTCGACCAGGCGATCCGGGCGATGCGCCAGAGCGGAGGGAACGACCCGCTGCGCCGGCGCCTCTTCAACGCCGTGCTCGCCATGGTCCGCCCGGAGGAGGGAGCGCCCGGGGTGAGCGGGCTGCAGGTGCGCCGTGTGCTGACCGACCGCCTGGGCGCGCTCGCCCGAGACGCCGAGGAACGCGTGGCCCACCTGATGGCGCGGGGGCGACTGCACGAGTCGGCGGGCGAGGCGGAGGAGGCGATCGCGTCGTACCAGCGCATTCTGGGGGATACGGCCCTGAGCGCTTCGACCTGGCGCGGGTCCACCCTCGCCGTGCGCGCCGAGCTGGAGGCCTCACGGCGCATCCGAGACGTGGTGACGGCGCACGGCGTGCGCGCGTACGCGGGGTTCGACGGGGAGGCCCGGGTCGAACTGGACCTGCTCACCCCGGACCACCCGCCCGAGGGGATCAGCGCGATCGCCCGTCGCTACCCCGCCTCGGGCGTGACGCCGGAGCTGTGGGTGCGTGCCAGCGAGGCGTACGACCGGGAGGGGCGCCCCCACGCCGCCGAGCGGGCGCTGCGCGCCGCCCTGGCGAGCGCCGAGACCCTCCACGCCGCCGGGGCGTCGATCCCGGGCGAGATGCTCGCGGAGATCAGCGGGCGTCTCGCGACGGCGCTGGCGGTCCGCGCGCGCACCAGCGAGGCGCTCGAGACGCTGGAGCGGGCGCGCGCCATCGACCCGGGTGTGTCGCCCACGGTCGAGGGGTCCCCGGTCGATGTGTCGCGGCTCGCCTCGCTCGGGCGAGAACGCCACGGGTGGTCGGCGCCTGTGATCGGGACGCGGGTCGAGGCGAGCGATCGCCCGGCGCTGATCAGCGGCGCCGTGCTCGGGAACCAGACGGGCGCCTGGGTCGGTGAACGGGTCCTGCTCTTCTCCCCCGAGCTTGGGGAACTCACGATGCGCCGGGCCACGCCCGAGGGGCTCGAGCGGCTCTGGACCCGGGAGACGGGCGTGACGCCGACGCTGCTCGAGGCCGACGCGCGCGGCGCCCTGGTGCACTGGGCGAGCGGCCGCGGGGGGACGATCGAGCGGCTCTCCATCGAGGACGGCTCGGCGGCCTGGACGACCGCGCCGCTCGAGACGCTCATGGAGGAGATGAGCGACCGGGCGCCCGGCGCTCCCCCGATGATGCACGACCGGGGGGAGTTCCTCGCCCCGCTCGACGGCGCGGTCTCCCCGCGCTCGATGCTGCACGCGATCGGGGAGCAGACGCTCGTGATCAGCGACCGGGCGGGGCGGGTGGTGGCGATCGACACGCAGAGCGGGCGGGAACTCTGGCGTCGTCGGACGCGGCTGGCGCGGGTCTTTGATCTCGACGTGGGGGCGGGCGTGGTGGCGCTGGGGGGCGAGGCGCTGCGCGAGTCGGGGAGCGTGCCGATGATTGTCGCGCTCGATGCGCGCACGGGCGAGGTGATCAGCCCGATCGAGGGGGTTTCCTCGCAGGTGCGCTGGGTGCGGGTGAGCGCGACGGGGGATCTGATCGGGGGGCTGAGCGGCGCGGTCGTCTCGATGAACGTCGTCGAGGGACGGGTGAACTGGGTCATCACCGGGCTGGCGACCGAGGAATCGCTCGGCGCGTTCCTCTTCGACGACACGATCGTGATCATCGACGCGGACCGCGAACTCTGGATCGGCAACGCCGAGGAGGGGCGCCTCAACGCCCTCGAACTCGACACCCGCGGGCGGGTGCGCCCGAGCGGCGGGGTGGTCGCGCACGCCCTCGGGGATCGGGTGCTGATCGCGGGCTCGGGAGGGGTGGCGATCTACGAGCGCGACGGGCAGATCTCCGGCATCGACGCCATCGACACCCCGGGGGACATGCTCCCCCCGACGCTCACGCGCGACGCGATCGTGATGGTCGAGCGCACGGTGAGCGACGGGCGCCTGGGCGCCTTCCTGCACCTGCTGGACACCGATTCGGCGCGCCTCCTCGCGTCCTACGAGCTGGCGGCGTACGACACGCCCACGGGGGTGGCGTGCGTAAACGGGTACGTCCTGGTGAGCGTTGGCGGGGTGACGATGGTCGTGCCGGCGCCGGAGTGAGCGTCAGACGCGCTGGCTGAGCTTGACGCGGGGCTTGCCGTTCTTGGGCGCCTCGTACGGCTTGTCGAACTCGTCGCCCCGGAAGAGGCTGCCAAGGTAGACGCGCCGGACCATCTCGTCGTTGATGAGCTGTTTCGGGGTTCCCTCGGCGAGCTTGCGACCGGAGTCCACGATGCAGGCGCGGTCGCAGACGCGGAGGGTCTGCTGGACGTTGTGGTCGGTGATGAGGAAGGCGATGCCGGTGTCGGCCAGGGCGCGGATCTCGACCTGGAGCTGCTCGACGGCGATCGGGTCCACGCCGGAGAAGGGCTCGTCGAGGAGGATGAGCTTGGGCTCGGTGATGAGCGCGCGGGCGATCTCGAGCTTGCGCCGCTCCCCGCCCGAGCAGGTCCGGGCGGCGTCTCGCGCCTTGTGGGTGAGGTTGAAGCGTTCGAGGAGTTCGGCGGCCTTTTCCCGGCGCTGGGCGCGGGAGAGGTCGCGGGTCTCGGGGATGGCGAGAAGGTTCTGCTCGCATGTGAGGCGTTGGAAGACGCTGGGTTCCTGGGAGAGGTACCCGATGCCGCGCCGGGCGTGCTGGTACATCGGCAGGCCGGTGACCTCCTGGCCGTCGAAGAAGACGCGCCCGTCGTCGGCCTCGATCATGCCGATGGTCATGCGGAAGCTGGTGGTCTTGCCGGCGCCGTTGCGACCGAGGAGGCCGACGATCTCGGCGCGTTCGACGTCGAAGGAGACGCCGTTGACGACGACCCGGTCGTTGTAGCTCTTCCGGAGGTTGACCGCCTCGAGCAGGGGCATGGGGGGAGTCTACGCCGGGAGCGCAAGTCGCGGGAGCGTCAGTGGATGAAGCGGAAGTTCATGGGGTAGCGAAAGAACTCGCCCCGGTTGGCGGCCATGGTGGCCATGATCATCCCGATCAGGCCCAGGACATAGGGCCCGATGATCGCAGGCACGAGGAGGATGAACCCCACGCCGCAGGTCAACACCCCGATCAGGCCCGCGATCACGGGCAGGACGAGAGCGTAGAGGACCAGGGTGATCTGGAAGTTCAGGGCTTCCCGGGTGTGGTCGTCGATGAACGGGGACTGGTTCTTCCTGGCCAGGTACATGACGATCGGGATCCCGATGGCGAAGTAGGGCACGATGACGTGCCCGAGCAGGGAGAGGTGGGCCAGGAGCGCGTAGGTCCGCTCGTCGCTGGTCGCGTCGGGATCGATCAGGCGACCCTTCGGGCTGTAGACCTGCGTGGGTTGGGTCATCGATCCGGTCGCCTCCCGCGGGGTGTTTGGGAGCGGGCCCCTGACGGTTTCACGCCGCCGGGGGATGGGAGCGTACGCTGCTGGCTCGCATGAGCGATGACCCCAACACCCCGTCGAAGGGAAGACCCCGGGCCCGGGGGCGGCTCTTCGTCGTGCTGGGCCTGGCCCTGGCGGCGATGGGCGCCTGCGGGTACCGCTTCGGCCTCACCGACCAGACGCAGTACCTGGCCCATTACGTCGCGCTGCGCTGGCCCGGATCCCTCGAGGGGGATCTCTACCTCGAGGCCTTCTCCGCTCTGGGCAGCTTCCTCTGGGCGCCCCTGGCCGTCGTGCCCCAGCGCTGGCTCCCGCTCGCGGCGGCGGTCCTGACCGCGGGGATCGCGGGCGCCTCGGCGCTCGTGCTGATGGGGCTCTCCCGCGCCCTCGGCGTCGGAGGTCGGGCGGAAAGCGCCGGGGCCTTGGCGCTCGCGGCGTCGGCGATGGCCCTGGTGGTTCCCAAGGAGCAGAACTACTTCGGACTCGTGAGCCTCGCGGATGTGGAACTGACCGCCACCCTCGCGGTCCTCCCTCTGGTGCTCGGGTCGATGGCCTGCTTTGCGCGTGGGCGCGTGCGCTGCGCCCTCCTGCTCGCGCTCGCCGCGGTCCCCATCCACGGACAGACCGCGGCGTACGCCCTCGGCGCGTGGTGCACGGGGGTGGCGCTCTGCGACGGGCGCGAGCGGGGGCGGCTCGCCCTCGCGCTCGGCGTCGGGGTGGCGGGCGTGCTCGGCGTCCTCTGGGCGCGCGGGATCGGCCCGGTGAACCCCGACGCGATGGGCGACTACGAAACGCTCGGGCGGGCCCTCTACGCGCCGCTGATCGACCTGTGGAGTGTGCCCCTCCAGTCCTGGATCGCGCTGGCGATCGTGCTCGCGATGGGCCTAAGCGCGGCGCCCGCCTTCCTCCGCGACGGCTCGGCGATGCCTCCCCCGCACCGGTCCGCGCGGGAGCGGCTGGTGGCGTACGGCCTCGGGTCGCTCGCCGTCCCCGCGCTCGGGGGTCTCCTCCAGGGATTGGGGCGCGATGAGCCCCTGCTCTGGCGCCTCATGGTCCCGCGCTCGCTCATGCTGGCACAGGTGGTCAGTGTGATCATCGCGGCGGTCTGGGCGACGGACCGGATCGCGCAGGGGGGACGCGAGCGTGCGGTCGGGGCGCTGGTGCTGCTCGGGGTGATTCTCTGGCCGGCGCCCGGCGCAGGGCACCTCGCCGCGGGCGCGCTGGGCGCGTTGGTCGTCGGGCTGATCGCGGGAGCGTCGCTGGCCCCGAGGGTCGGCGGAGCGTCCTCCGTTCGCGCGGGCGGCGCCCTCTGGCACGGGCTGGCGCTCGGCGTGTGCGTGGTGTTCGGCGTGTGGGCGCAGTGGCGCTCCGGCCTGCCCTGGCTGCGTGACGCGACGGACGCCTCCTGGCGCGAGACGCAGCGGTGGGCGAACGAGAACACGCCGAGGGGCAGCCGGTTCGTGACCCCTCCGTACCTCGCGGGCTGGCGGATCGGCGCCCACCGCCCGACGTTCGGCGAGCTGCGCGACGGTGGGTTGATGTTCTACGCGGGTGATCCGGCGCTCGAGTGGGAACGTCGGATGCGTCTGCTGGGGATGGACCGGATGCGCGCGTGGTGGTGGGACGTGCCCCCGGGGGATCCGGCGCCCGAGCACGCGGCCCTGCGGGCTCAGTACGCCGAAGCGATCCGGGAGCGCTGGCCCGAGATCGCGCGCGAGTCGGCGGCCGACTACGTGGTCATGGAGTCGTCAGCGGGCGCGGGGATGGGGGACCCGGTCTGGTCGAACGGTCGCTTCGGGGTCTTCCGCGTCGCGGGTGAGTAGGGGACCGGTCAGAAATCGCAATCGGCGCCGACCAGTCCGAGGAAGGCGAGCAGGTCGGAGAGATCGGGGACGCCGAAGGGGGCGGTGAGGTCGGCGCCGCGGTCCTCACGGGCGTACAGCTCGAGGAAGTGGACCAGGTCGGAGATGTCGACCGAGCAGTCGGCGGTGTAGTCGCCCAGGCGGTAGAGGGCCTCGAAGTACTCCATGGGCTTCTCGGGGTCGGAGAACCCCGGCTCCCAGAAGGCGACGGCCTCAACGCCGAGGAGGCGGAAGACGGTCATCTGCACGCCGAGGGTGTCGTTGAGGGCGGGCTCGCCGTGGTCGGGGCCGTCAAGGTGCAGGATCTCCTCGCTGACGCACCCGAGGTCGGGGTTGGAGGGGCACCCGCCCTGGGCGAGGATCTTGCCCTGGAGGATGGGCATGACCTTGAAGGGGCGCCCCTGCGAATCGGTGATGGAGCGTGCGGCGAGGACCGCGCCCAGGGCGCGTTCGGCGTAGCGCTCGGCGATGCTGAACTGGACCCCGTTGCAGTACGCCGCGCCCGGGCACCCGATGGGGTACTGCTGGGTGACGGCGTAGTCGACCTCGTCGTAGGCGCCGAGGGCGGCGAGACGCTGGAGGTACTCGATGTTGCCCTCGAAGGGGATGCCGTTGCCCGTGACGTACCCGAGCTGCCAGTAGCCGATCTCCGCGTTGGGGAAGAGGTGCTTGGCGACGCGGACGCGCATGGCGATGGCCTCGGCGAGTTCCCGGAAGGCCTCGGGCTGGAGGTCGGGGTCGGGGCCGTAGTTCTGGATGAGCTGCCCGTTGACCTCGCCCTCGATGTCGAGGATGACGACGCCCTCGAAGGCGTGCGCGGTGGCGACGGACCACTCGAGGCGGTTGAGCACGTGATAGGTGTACTCGAGGCAGAGATCCTCGGTAAGGTTGATGAAGTCGTCGTAGGTGTACCCGAGTCCCCCGCCGAAGCGCCACCCGTTGAGGATGACGGCGTCGCGCCGGACGCCGAACTGTTCGACGGGCGCGTCGCTGAAGCCCTCCATGGTCGCGAGGTACCGTCGGGGCTCTGTGGTTGCTGCGTTGGCGGGACGGACGGACAACAAGACGAGGGCGAGCATGGCGCCCAGGGCGTACTTGAACATGCGGGGGGCTACTCCGTTCGGGCGGGCGACCCCACGCTGAGCGGGGAGACCCTGATGCCCGGGCTGTGCTCTGGTCCAGTCGGACCCGATCGAGCCGATCCACAAACCGTCCAGACGCACACCGTACGTCGGTTGTGATCGGCTGATCCGCCCGTCTCAGGCACTTTTTTTGGGTTCAAGGGTCCGGATGGACCGGTCGGGAAAGCCTCGCCTCGGGCGGGTGAATCTCCCCGAATCGTCCCTCACGGGATGCCAGGGGCCTCCGGGGTGCGCGGGCTGAGGGGAACCCCTCAACATGCTCCGAACCACAAAATCACGCCCCGCCGAGCGCGCGGGACGCGCGAGATTGGGGCGACTTCCCCCTGGGCGCCGGTCGGGCCCAGAGGCAGGCGGCGCCGATACGGGAGCGCGCCGGGCGGCTCACTGCCCGAAGAGGTTCGTCTCGCCGAACATGCCCTTGGCCTCGAAGTGGGAGAGGGCGTCATCGACGGAGGTGAAGACCTTGGTGGCGGTCTCGGTGATGAAGGGGGAGGGGTTCTTGGAGGGCTTCCAGACGACGTAGACCTCTTTGGCGTGTTCCCAGGCGTGCTGGAGTTCGCGCTCCACGCCGGAGCTGAGGCCGGGGATGATCTTGCCGTCGGTGCCCTCGAGTTCGGGGACGTAGCTGACGATCATGTCCGCCTGGTCGATGAGCTTGAAGTCGCGCATGTAGATCTGGCCGTCGATATCGCCGGCGATGTCGAGGACCTCACGGGTGCGCATTCGGATGGGCTCGGCGCCCTTGTCCACGCCGCCGAGCTGCAGCGGCTTGTGGTCGAAGAAGTCCTTGCTCTCCTTGACCGCCTCGAGCGCGCGGTCGAGCAGGAGCTTCTCGTCCACATCACCGGGGTCGAAGGTGATGAAGTGTTCGGCGAGCGCGTCGCGGAACTGGTCGATCTCGGCCATGACGTCGGGCATGTCCACCACGTGACTCATCGGGAAGCTGGGGTAGACCTTCTTCATGCCCGGGCGGCAGACGAGACGGAACATGGTCCTGGTCGTGTCGCTGAAGCGTCCGCGGCTGACGATGCAGAACTGGCTGCCGGGGATCGCCTGGCTCATGAGTTCGGTGGCGAGGATCTCCTCCTCGCGCCAGACCATGCAGTCCTTGAGGGTCGCGTCGATGTCGTGCTCGCGGTGGAGGCGGTCGTGCACGACCTCGATGTTGTCCACGAGGCAGATGAACAGGTCGGGCTGGAGCTTCTCGATCTGGTCGAAGTCAAAGGCGGAGAACAGCCCGTGACGCCAGCGGAAGGTGCCGTGCGTGTTGACGATGAAGTTGGGCTGATCGCGGGAGTCGGCGATGATGTCCTTGAAGGCGGCGCGCCGGAGTGAGTTGAGGCGGGAGAGGGGGAGGTCGAGGATGCGTCCCCGGCGCACGTCGGGCGCTTCGTTGTACATCATGTCGCCCACGTGGTAGAGCGGCAGGGTCTCCCCCTGCTGGCCGGCGAACTGGGCGACGCCCTCGAGGTAGGGCTTCTTGTCCATGCCGACCTGGCCGGTGACGATTGCGCGCATGCGTGAGTCCTCCCGAGCGACGATCCTAGGGCTTCGGGACGCCCCCCTCCCCCGCCGAACTCCCCCTTCTCCCGCCCGGGCTACCCTATCAGTCCGCGATCAGACCGCCCCAGACCCGGAGCCAGCCCATGTCCATCCTCGTCAACGCCAACACCAAGGTCATCTGCCAGGGCATCACCGGCTCGTTCGGCGCCCAGCACACGAGGGGCTGCCACCTCTACGGGACCAGGATGGTCGGGGGCGTCACGCCCGGGAAGGGCGGGCAGAAGGACGCCAACGACCTGCCGATCTTCGACACCGTCCGCCAGGCCGTGGAGGCCACCGGCGCCGAGGCGACCATGATCTTCGTCCCGCCCGCCTTCGCCGGGGACGCCATCCTGGAGGCGATGGACGCCGGCATCCGGGTGATATGCTGCATCACCGAGGTCGTGCCCGTCGGGGACATGGTGCGTGTGCGCTCCGTGCTCGATGAGCGAAACAACGCGGCCCGGGGCGCCGACAGCGAGCACCCCCGCGAACTCTTCACCCTCATCGGGCCCAACTGCCCCGGCATCATCACCCCCGGACCGAAGACCGGTTCGGGCGAGTCGGGACGCGATCCGTACACCAACAGCGGGTGCAAAATCGGCATCATGCCCGGGTACATCCACACGCACGTCTCCGAGTCGAAGACGGGAAAGAGCGTCGGCATCGTCTCGCGCTCCGGCACCCTCACCTACGAGGCCGTCTGGCAGACCAGCCAGCTCGGCATGGCGCAGTCCACCTGCGTCGGGATCGGGGGCGATCCGGTCCGAGGCCTCGGGCACATCGACTGCATCCGCCTCTTCGAGAACGACCCCGAGACCGACGGCATCATGATGATCGGTGAGATCGGCGGCTCCGACGAGGAGGAAGCCGCGGCGTACATCAAGAAGCACGTCAAGAAGCCCGTCGCCGCCTTCATCGCCGGACGCACCGCGCCCCCCGGCAAGCGGATGGGACACGCCGGGGCGATCATCTCGGGCGGGGGGGGCGGCAAGCCCACCGGGACCGCCGACGCCAAGATCGAGGCCCTTCAGGACGCCGGCGCCGAGGTCGCCCTGAGCCCGGCGGACATGGGCAGGGCCATGGCCCGCGCCCTCGGGCTGGGCTGATTCTCCCTCTCATTCGGACACCCCCGCCCCTGGGGGGACGATTCGGAAACTCCCGCTGATTCCGAGGCGCCAGTCCGCCGATCCTCGTCGCGTGCCGGCGGCTGACCGAACAGATCCCGTTCTCACCACGGACGAGGCCGATGCGCGCGGCTTGCTGCGCCGACTCGCCTTCTGGGACTGGGTGGTCGTCCTGACCCTGACACTCTCCGTCGGCGCCACCCTGCTGGCGTGGGACGCGGCCAGACGCGACGCCCGGGCGACGCTGGACCGGAACAACCGGGCGATCGCGCACGCCGCGACCGATGAGATCGCCGGGCGGTTCTCCGGCGTGGAGCGGGCGCTGCGGATGGCACGGGGGTTTGTCCTCGCCAGCGACCGGGTGGACCGGTACGAGTGGCGTACGTTCGTCGGCTCGATCGATCTCGAGCGGTCATACCCCGGGGTCCTCGGGCTGGCCTTTGTCGAGCGGGTGCCGGAAGGGGCGCTGGACGAATACGTCGCGACCGTGCGGACGGAGGAACTGCCCCAGTTCGCGGTGCGCACGCCACGCTCCGCCCGCGAACGTCAGCCGGGCGACGACTACTACCTGATCCGGTTCCACGAGCCGTCCGAGATCAACGGCAAGGCGATCGGGCTCAACGTGGCGCTGCAGATGCCGGCGCACTACGCCTACGACCGCGCAATGCTGACGGGCGAGGTGCAGTTCTCCGACCCGGTCTGGCTGCAACAGGACCTGCGCGATCGTCCGGGGATCATCCAGACGATCCCCGTCTACCTCCCCGGGCGCCGGCTGGACACCCCGGAAGACCGACGCGCAGCGACACTCGGCTGGGTCTCGGCGCCCACCAGCATCCCGGACCTGATGGAATCGGGGCTGGAGGAAGCCCACGCGTTGTTCACGATCGGCCTGGAGGAGATCGCCCCGGCGAATCCCGACTTCACCGGGTTTGAGCCGCTCGTCTACAAGACGCGCGAGGCCCCCCCCCACCCGGACGCGAGGCCGATCCGCGTCCCGCTCGTGCTGGGAGGCACGTCGTGGGCCCTCACGTTCACGCCCCGATCCGAGGCGGCGCTGATCCCCGAGGCGGGCGTGGCGCAGACGCGCCTGGTCCTGGGGCTGCTGGTGAGCGTGCTGCTGACAGCGACGGTCTGGTCGGTCTCAAAGACCCACAGCCGCGCCGAACGGATGGCGCAGGTGATGACCGCGAGCCTCCGTCGCAGCGCCGGTCGCCAGCGGGCGATGGCGCAGAGCGCGGAGGCGGCGAGCCGCGCCAAGTCCGAGTTCCTCGCGAACATGAGCCACGAGATCCGGACGCCGATGACGGCGATTCTGGGCTACGCCGAGCTACTCGACGAGCGCGCCCACGAGCTGCAGGTTGACGAGGAGCAGCGACAGTGGCTCCGATCCATCCGCCGGTCCGGCGAGCACCTGCTCGCGATCATCAACGACGTGCTCGATCTGTCCAAGATCGAGGCGGGGCGGATGCGGACGCGGGCCCGCGCGTGCGACCTGACCGAGATCGTCAACGACGTGCTCGACCCGATGCGTTCCCGGGCCATCCAGAAGGGCCTGACCCTGCGCGCCGAGCTGGCCTCCCCCACCCCCGAGCAGATCGTCACCGACCCGGCGCGCCTCCGCCAGGTCCTCATCAATCTCGTCGGCAACGCCATCAAGTTCACCAGCCAGGGCACGGTGACCCTCACCGTCGGGCGCGCTGATGACCGGATCGTCTTCGAGGTCCACGACACCGGCATCGGGATCGACCGGTCCTCGCTCGATCGCCTCTTCGAGGCCTTCGAGCAGGCCGACTCTTCCATGGCCCGCGCCCACGAGGGGACGGGGCTGGGCCTGACCATCTCGAGGCGCCTGGCCCGCCTGATGGGCGGCGACCTGTCCGCCTCCTCCGAGCCGGGCGTGGGGAGCGTCTTCCGCCTCACCCTCCCGGACGAGTCCCCCCAGGGGGTCGGGCTCATCACCACGCTGAGCGACGTTTCCCTCCCGGCCCTCAAGGCGCCGAAGGTAGAGACGGCGCTCTCCGGGCGCGTGCTCCTCGTCGAGGACGGGGAGGACAACCAACGCCTGATCTCCTACTTCCTTCGGCGCGTCGGGCTCGAGGTTGAGCTGGTCCGCAACGGGCAGGAGGCGATCGACGCCATCGTGCGAGACGCCTCCTACGACGTCATCGTGATGGACATGCAGATGCCGGTGCTGGACGGGTACGCCGCCGCCACCCGGCTGCGCGAGATGGGGTGCGCCATCCCGATCGTGGCGCTCACCGCGCACGCGATGGACGGGGACCGGGAGAAGTGCATCAACGCCGGGTGCACGGAGTACGCGACCAAACCCGTCGACCGGCACGCCCTGATCGGGATCGTCGCCCGGCTGATCGGTTCGAACACGAGGCGGAAGTCCGCCTGAAGCCGATCATCGACGCCCTCACTCCACCCCGGGCGCCTTGACGACTCTCCCCCGCGCCATCACAAAGCTCACGCGCTGCAGGACCGCGATGTCCTCGAGCGGGCTCGCGTCCACCGCGATGATGTCCGCGCTCATCCCCTCTCGGATCGTGCCGACCCGGTCGCCGATCCCGCACAGGTCCGCGGCGTTGATCGTGGCGCTGACGATGCAGTCCATCGCGGGGATCCACGCCTCATGCATGAAGACGAACTCCCGGGCGTTGGTCCCGTGCGCGCCCACGCCCACGTCCGTGCCGAACGCGATCTTCACTCCCCCCTTGTACGCCCGCCCCCCGGCGTCCTGGATCTGCGGGCCGTCCGCCGCGGCCTTCTCACGGATCGCGGCGTTGAAGTACCCATCCTCCTGCGCCTTGGCCTCAACGAACTTGCCCGCGTGGATCGTCGGCACCAGATACGTCCCGTGCTCCTTGAACAGGGCGATCGCCTCGTCGTCCAGGTACGTCCCATGCTCGATCGAATCGACACCCCCGCGGATGGCGGCCTTGATCCCGTTGACGCCGTGCGCGTGCGCCGCGACCTTCCGCCCCATCGTGCGGGCCGTCTCGACCACCGCCCGGATCTCGTCCTCGAACATCTGCTGATCGACGCCCGCGGCCGTGTTGGAGAGCACGCCCCCCGTCGCCGTGATCTTGATCAGGTCGCTCCCGCGCTTGACCCGCTCGCGCACCGCCTTGCGCATCTCGTACGGCCCGTCGGCGACCCCGTCCATCGGGGTCATCTCCGGACGAAGGACCGGGCTGAACCCGTTGGTCGGATCGGCGTGCCCCCCCGTGACCGAGATCGACTTCCCCGCCGCCAGAATGCGCGGGCCGGGGATCACGCCCTCGTTGATGCGCGCCCGCAGGGCGTAAATGTCCGAGCCGGCGGAGCCGACGTTGCGCACCGTGGTGAACCCCGCCATGAGCGTGCGCTCGGCGTGGACGACCCCGTCGATCGCCGAGTGGGTGGTTTCCTCTGTCAACGCCCGGCGCAGGCGGGCGCCCATCTCAGGCATCTCAATCGTCAGGTGGGTGTGGCAGTCGATGAGCCCGGGGAGCACGAAGCGCTCCGAGAGATCGACGAACTCGACGGTCTCGCCCTCGGGCGTGAGGATGTCCATGAGGAAGCCGTCGAGCACGTCGTCGATCACGCCGTCGCGGACGATGATGGTCGAGTGCCCGCGGGGCGGCTGGCCCGGCTCGTCGAGCAGGGCGCCGCAGTGGATGACGAAGACGGTCTTCGGGTCGTCTTGCGTCCACGCCGTGGGCGTCAGCAGGGCGAGAACCAGGATCAGCAGGGTGCGCAGCATAAAGACCTCCGGGTGTGAACCCGGAGGCTACCAAGAATGCGCGGCTGTTCAGCGTGGCGCGGTGGGAATCAGGCGGCCTTCGCCTTGCCCTTGGACTTGGCGCCCGACTTGGCGCCCGAGCCACCCTTGGCCCGCGCAGAGGACGAAAGGAAGGCGGGGCCCTCGGCCTCGATCTTCTGGATGCACGCCTCGGAGCAGGCCGAGACGCCCGACGACTTCCCGTTGATCTCCGCCCCCTTGGTGAACCACCCCTGGGGGTGCTGCCAGCGCCCGAAGGCGTAGACGGGCTCGATGGTCTTGCCGCAACCGTTGCACGTGAACTGACAGCTCATTGGTGATCTCCCTGGGGTCTGCCCCTTCGTAGCGGGTCATCCGGGGCCCTTCTTGACCGGGGCCTCCCGACTCCCGCCCGGCACGCAAACGACCCCGGCACAGGCGTTTCAGCCCGCGCCCCATGCCACCGGCCAGGTCCGAGTTCATCCCCGGTGAACGCGGCGACCCGGCGGGCGTACAGAGTCCCATCATGCTCAGCATCCTCCGATCCAACGAGCGGGGCCACCTCGACCACGGTTGGCTCAACACCTTCCACACGTTCAGCTTCGGGGAGTACCGAAACCCCGAACGCATGGGCTTCGGTCCCCTCCGGGTGATCAACGACGACATCGTCGCCCCGGCGCGCGGCTTCGCGGAACACCCCCACCGGAACATGGAGATCATCAGCTACGTCGTCTCCGGCACGCTGCGCCACGCCGACTCCACCGGCGCCAAGGAGGACATCACCCCCGGCGTTGTCCAGCGCATGAGCGCCGGCTCGGGGATCCGACACTCGGAGGTCAATCCCTCCCCGCACGAGCCCGTGCGCCTGATCCAGATCTGGATCACCCCCGAACGGGAGGGCGTCGAGCCGCGCCACGAGTCGCGCGCCTTCCCGATCCACGAACAGCCCGGACGCCTGCACCTGCTCGCCTCTCCGGACGGCGCGGAAGGCTCGCTCGAGATCCACCAGGACGCCCGCGTCTTCGGGGGCGTCCTGCGCGATGGTGAGAGCGTCGAACCAACCCTTCCTCCCGGACGGCGCGGGTGGGTGCAGGTCGTGCGCGGGCGGGTGAGGCTGAACGGCGAGACGCTCGACCGGGGAGACGCCGCCGCGATCACCGACCTGGAGGTTGTCACCATCCTCGCCGCGTCGGAGGCGGAGCTGCTCTGGTTCGACCTGCCCTGAGAGGGATCAGCCGTCCAGCGCGTCCGGCGGACCCGGCGTGTCCGAACCCGGGCCGTGCATCCCGTGCCGGGCCGGGGCCCGGATCGCGCCCCCCAGCCGGATCGCCCCCTCCCCGAAACGCCGGGTGATCTCGTCCGCGGCCCGGTCCACCGCGCGATCACGCGAGCGCTCTCCCGCGTCGAAGAGGCCCGCCTGGCCCTGCGTCTCGCTCAGGTGGCTGACCCCGACGCCGATGAGGCGGACGGATCGGAAGGAGGTGGCCCAGGTGTCGAAGAGCGCGCGCGCCTCCCCGGCGATCACACCCGTCCGGTCCGTCGGGCTCTCGAGGGTGCTCGAGCGGGTGACCGTCTCGAAGTCGCCGAACCGGATCTTGACGCTCACGGTCCGGGCGAAGCGCCCGTGCCGGCGCAGGCGTCGCGCCACCTGCTCACCGAGGTCGAGGATGATGGTGCGCACCGCGTCGGGCTCGGTCAGGTTCTGGGCGAAGGTGCGCTCGTGCGAGATCGTCTTCGCCTCCCGGTCGGTGTGCACCGGGCGGTCGTCGAGCCCGCGTGAGAGGCGCCAGAGACGCTCCCCGAAGGAGCCGAACCGGGCGTCGAGCACCTCACGCGGGAGGGCGCGCAGCTCCCCGATCGTGCGCACGCCCAGCGCGTGCAGCCTGCGCTCCGCGGCCTGCCCCACGCCCCAGATACGCCCGACGGGGAGGGGGTCGAGGGTCTGGTGGATCCGATCCGGCTCGATGACGGTCAGCCCGTCCGGCTTGTCCAGGTCACTGGCGAGCTTGGCAAGAAACTTGTTGGGCGCCACCCCGACCGAGGCGGTCAGCCCCGTCTCACCGACCACGCGCGCGCGCACATCGCGCGCGATCGAGACCGCGTCCCCGAAGAGCGCCGCGCTCCCCGTGACGTCCATGAACGCCTCGTCGATAGAGATCGGCTGCACACGCGGGGTGAAGGACTCGAGGATCTCGAAGACCTGCGCCGAAAGCTCCTTGTAGCGTGCGAAGCTCCCCTTGACGAAGACCGCCTGCGGGCAGAGACGCCGGGCGACGGCGCTGGGCATCGCGCTGTGGCACCCGAAGGCCCGGGCCTCGTAGCTCGCGGCGGCGACGACCCCCCTCGGCCCGGTCCCCCCCACGAGCACCGGACGCCCGCGCAGACTCGGATCGTCGAGCTGCTCGACGGACGCGAAAAAGGCGTCCATGTCCACATGCAGGATGGACCGGGAAGCGGGCACGGGAGAAGTCTACGCAATGATCGTTGTTTGTCCGGGTGTGAATCCGGGAGAATGTGAAGGGCCGGGCGAGGGACGCCCCACCCGTCGGGTATAGATGGATGGGCGCGCCGGGAGGGAGCCGGCCGGTCCACGCAACAAGCGATTTCCCCCCACAAGCTCAGGAGAGTCCAGCAATGAAGAAGCTCATCATGACCGCCGCCGTCGCCCTGATGGCGACCGGCGCGTACGCCCAGGACGAGTGTCCGCTCAAATGCGGGAAAGCCGGCGCGGAGGCGAAGGTCACGCAGGTCGCCGACGAGGCGAAGACCTGCAGCGCCGAGAAGGCCGCGCAGTGCGCCGAGAAGGGCGCCCAGTGCAGCGAGAAGGCGGGCGCCGCCATCACGCAGGTCGCCGACAAGGGCGACGGGTGCTGCGCCGACAAGGGCGCGGCGAAGGTGACGCAGGTCGCCGGCGCCGCGACCTGCAGCGGTGAGAAGGCCGCCGCTTGCTCCACGCCCTGCTCCGGCGAGGGCGCGGCGATCACGCTCGCGAGCAACAAGGGCGCCGACTGCGGCGACTGCTCCGGCGGCGACTGCGCCGGCTGCCCGAACAAGGCCTCCTGCGACAAGGGCGAAGCGGTCTCCTTCGAGTCCTGGCGCCAGACCATCCCCGCGATGGCGTACAACGTCGGCGGGAAGACCACCATGTGCCCGAAGACCGCCGCCTCCATGTGCGAGCAGACGGGCGCCAAGCTCGCCTACGTCGTCAACGGACAGACCTTCGAGACCGAGGCCGAGGCGATGGCGGCCCACACCGCGGCGCTCAACGCCCACCTCGACTCGATGACCCGCGTCAGCTTCGTCGTCGGGGATGAGAAGGTTGATTGCCCCATGACCGCCGGGCAGATGTGCGAGAAGACCGGGCAGGCGATGAAGTACCGCGTCGGTCCCGCCGTCTTCGATTCCGCCGAGGAGGCCGTCAAGGCCGCCGCCATGGCGTACAGCATGGCCCGCTCCGTGGCGATGAGCTACGAGGTGGATGGCAAGACCACCACCTGCTCGAAGACCGCCGCCAAGATGTGCAACGGCAAGGCGGAGGCGATGACCTACGTCGTCGGTGAGACCAAGACCCACTGCAACGTCCAGGCCGACCACATGCTCGCCAGCGAGCGCGTCAGCAAGGCGCTCGAGGCGCTCGAGATGGCGACCCGCCAGTCGTGAGCCCGGATTCAGAACGGTTTGATCCCAACGGGGCGCGGGCGGGCGACCACCCGCCCGCGCCCATTGCTTTCGACGCCAAGGGCTCGGAAGGCGCAAACGGTGTGCGCACCACCCTGCGGCGTGTGCTGCTCGACGAGATGGAAGCCCTCTACCGGTACATCCTCCCCCGCGTCGCCTGGGACACGACCTCCTGCGAGGACGTCCTCCAGCAGACCATCGTCGCGGCCCTCCGCTCCGGGCGGGCCCCCGAGGACGAAGGGGAACAGCGCGCGTGGGTGCGCGGCGTGGCGTCGAACCTGGCCAAACGCCACTGGCGTGACCGGTCGCGCGGACGTCGGGCCATCGAGCGGTGCGCCGAACGGCGCGGGCCGGAGATCGTCGAACGACTCGAGTCCGACTGCCCCCACCGCGTCCTGCAGGACGACGAGCTGCGGGCCACCCTCCTCGAGGCCATCGGGTCGCTCAGCGCCGAGGACCAGCGTCTCCTGTACGCCTTCTACCGGCACGGCAAGTCGGGCGCCGAGCTGGCCGATGAGTACGCCACGAGTGTCAAGGGCATCGAGATGCGTCTGTACCGCGCCCGGGCGAGGCTCCGCGCCGAGCTGAACAACCGTGCCCCGGAGATCGACCCATGAACACCGCCGAGCGCCACGACGACGCGTTGGACCGGGGTCTGCGCGCCATTGGCGAGCATCTCCCCGAACCCGCCCCGCGCCCCGATCTGTGCGCGCGCCTCACGCGACTCATCGACGGCGCCCAGACCGACGACGCTCCCGAACACCCGACCCCCGGCCCCTTCACCCGTCGGCTGCACCGGTTCGTCGGCGCCCTCGCCGCGATGATCGTCGTCGGCGGACTCGCGTGGGGCGTGATCTCCTCGCGCCCCCAGGCCCCCTCGCCGAGCGAAGACGGGCGCGCCGAGGGCGAACTCACCCTGATCAGCTTCTACCACGATCGGTGCCCGGTGGCCCGCGAGATGGAGCCCCGGTTCAAGGAACTCGCCGGACGCTGCCGCTCGCGCAAGCTGACCGTGCGCCGGGTGGACATGACCGACTGGGCGCCCGGGCACGAGGACGAGCAGCTCCGCTCGCTCGGGCTGGGGTGCGTGCTCCGGTCCTGCCAGATGCCGGTGCTGACGGGCGCGGTGATGGTCGTCGACGAGGAGGGAGAGATCCTCGCGCAGGCGCGCGGAGACGAACCGCTCGACCAGGTCGAGCGGGCCCTGACCGATCAGCCCCCCAGCCCGTAACGGGCGATCTCCCCCTCGAAGCAACGCTCGGCGCGCGCGCGCTGCTCGTGGGTGAGCGGGTCGTCGCGCCCGAGCGGCGTGCTGACGAACCCGGCGCCGAACTGCGACGCGATCTTCTGCGGAGAGCACGCGCGGAGCGCCCGCTCGATCGACGAATCCACGTGATCCAGCCCAAGCGCCCCGAGGAGGGGCGCCAGCTCGCGCACGGGGTCCCGGGTCAGGCGGGCGTAAACGAGACGTCGGCCCGTGGGGGGAACGAGGCGCGCGTCCCACGCGCCGGCGTGCTCACCCCCGGCGCCGAAGCCCATGGCCTCGAAGGGGGCGTGCCCCCGATGCTCCAGGAACGCCTCAACGAAGGGCTCGACAAGCCCGAGCTGGTGCGCTCGCCCGAGGTCTTCGACCCGTTCCCCGTCGTGCTCGATCCCCCCGGACCAGAGCAGGAAGCGGAGGACGCTGGCCATGACGGCGCCCGGATGGCGGATCACGCCGACAACCTGGTCGGCGCGCTCGAGCCAGCCCGGGGCGTGGGCCGCGAGGGCCTCGGGCGTGCGGTGGGTCTTGAGGACGAGGGCGGAGGCGCCCGCCCAGCGTTCCAGCTCGCCCAGGCGACCCTCGCTGACGAAGCGGTCCAGGTCGTGGAAGACGCCCCGCCGCCCGCGGGCGATCGGATCAGACCATCCGACGCGTTCGAGGAGGACGTGCTCGAGAACGCGCCCGACCCAGTTGCTCCCGGAGCGCGGGTAGGAGGCGACGAGGACGAGGCGGCGCTCGTCCAGGGGGAAGGGCGGGGGATCGCCCAGGTGGGAGAAGTCCCGGCGGGTCAGGGGGGTGTCCGTCACGGGGAAGGGTAGAGGTCAGAGCCTGGACATGAGCCCGTCGGAGGGTTTGTCGTCGGCGGTGGCGCTCGGGTCGTGTCGTGAGTCGAGATCCGCGGGGATGAAAACGCGGAAGGCGGAGCCCTGGCCGACCTTGGTTTCGACGCGGATGCGTCCCTGGTGCTCGTCGATGATGCGCTTGGTGACCGCCAGGCCCAAGCCGGTCCCCTTGAGGCCCTTGGTGGTGTGGAAGGGCTCGAAGATCCACCCGAGGCGGTCTTTGGGGATGCCCGGCCCGTTGTCGATGACGCTGATCTCCGCCATCGGGGTGCCGACGCTCCCGGGCTCAACCTCGTGGAAGAGAACCTTGACGGTCACGGCGCCCTTCTTCGGTTCGACCGCCTCGACCGCGTTGCCCAGCAGGTTCATCACGGCCTGGTGGACCATGTTCTGGTCGATCGCGATGGGGGGCATCTCGGGGTCGGAGTCCACGAGCAGGGCGACCTCCCGCTCGGCGCACCGGACCTCGAGCAGTTCGGCGCACTCCTCGACGAGCGGCCCGAGCTTGGTCAGCTCGAGTTCGAGCGTGCGCTGGCGGCTGAAGGCGAGCATGTTCATGGTGAGGGAGACGATGCGATCGAGGTTGCGTTTGAGGATCTCCCAGCCGCCGGAGGCGATCATGAGGTCCTGCTTGTCGAGGCCCATCTCGACGACGTCCGCCCCGCCGCGCAGTCCCTGCAGGATGTTCTTGATCGAGTGGGAGAGGCTGGCGACGGTCTCGCCGATGGTGGCGAGGCGTTCGGAGTGCATGCGTTCGTTGGTCGCCTCAACGTTGGCCAGGGCGAGGCCGGTGTGCCGTCCGATCGCGTTCATCAGGGCGAGCTGTTCGGGGGTGAAGGTGTAGTTGGCGATGGACGAGTCGATGTAGATGGCGCCGAAGGTCTTGTCCCTGAACTTGACGGGGGAGCAGATGGCGCTGCGGATCTGGTATCGCTGGACCGAGTCGCCCGATTTGAAGCGGGGATCGGTCATCGCGTTGGAGCTGAGCACGCCCTCGCTGTCGCGCATCGCCGAGCGGAGGATGGTGCGCGAGACGTGGATCTTCGCGTCCTGCGCGTCCTTGGGGGGCGTTCGGTACTTGACGGCCGCGGGCTGAAGCTCGGCGTCGGGGGTCGATCCGGCGAGCATGACCACCCCGCGCTCCGGCTTGAACTCCTCGAAGATCAGCTCCAGGACGCGGCTGACCAGCTCCTGGCGACCGGCGCACTGGCTCGTGATCGTCGTGAGCTGGTAAATCACGCGCAGGTGGTCCACCGCGGCGCGCTGCGGCTCGGGCTCGGCGAGGATCATTGAGTCCTCGTTCAGGGCCAGGCGGTGCTCGACCTCCGTGTCCATCTCCGCGGCTTTCATCAGGCGGATGACGTACGGGGTTTCCGCCTTCGAGCCCCCGGGCCCGAACACGAGCACCGTCGCTCCGGCGCGGATCTGGTCCCCCGCCTTGAGGCGTGTCCGCTCGGTGATCCGCACGCCGTTGACGTACGTCCCGTTCTGGCTCTCCAGGTCACGGATCCACCAGGCGCCCTCGTCGGGGGTCAGCTCGGCGTGACGGCGCGAGACCGCGTTGTCCGTGAAGGGGAGCGCCTCGGTGGAACGTCCGATGAGCTGGGGCTCGTTCTCGGGCAGCTCGAAACGCTTGCCGCTGTCGGGGCCCTGGATGACCTTGAGGGTGAGCATCGGGTCGAGGATACGTTCGGACGCGGCGGGCGCGCGGTTCGCCCGCTCAGCCGCGGGGCGTGTTGAGGCGGCTGAAGAAGGCCCCGCCGAGGGCGCGCCGGGAGATCTCGGGGAGCGCGGGGCGAACGCCGCGGGCCAGGGAGACGACGACGTTGCGCCCGATCCGGAGGCCGGCGACCATCGCCTGGCCGACCGAGGGACGTGGCTTGATGGTGTTGCGTCTGATGAGCAGGGCGGTCACTTCATCGTCGAACGCCTCGCGCGCCGGGGCGCCCG
>JBITAG010000181.1:0-4995 GCA_044439985.1 Phycisphaerales bacterium JB059
AGACGCTCCTGCTCGGCGTCGCCCTCTTCGGGGGGATCGTCTGCTTCCTGGAGCGGCGGCGACTGCAGTTCCTGGGAACGGGGGCCCTGGGGGCGACGCTGGAGCCGGACGACGACGCCCGCGAAGCCCGGGCCCGGGCGAAGGAAAGGGCCCGGCGGGATTCCGAACAGGAGGAGGTGGACCGGATTCTCGCCAAGATCAGCCGGGAGGGGATGGGGAGCCTGAGCACCCGGGAGAAGCGAACCCTCAAGCGGGCGACCCACCATCGCCGAGAGACGTAGAGACGATCGCGGGCGCCCACCGAAGACGTGCTCGGGGCCAATGATCGGCCGGTAGGACACCGGGCTCAGGAAGGGCGCTGCCGATGGGACTCGCGGACCGAGATTACGTCAGACAACAGCCGAGGGGCGGAGGGTTCGGCGGCGGGGGGCTCGGCGGGAGCCTGCGGATGCTCTCCGTCACCGGCTGGCTGCTGGTCATCAACATCGCCGTGTTCGTCATCGGCGGGTTCATGACCCGATCGGGCATCCCCGTCAGCGTCGCCCACGAGGCCCTCAACGGGGCGGATCTGGATGGCGCGCTCATCGAGCCGCAGTACCGCGCCATCGACGGCACCCCCGTCTCCGAGGAGGTCGTCCGACGCAACGCCGGGAACCCGGTCTTCCGGCGCCTCCTCGATCCGGAGACGAAGCAGGTCGTCGGTCGCGAGATCTACCAGATCATGGCGCCCCTGACCGCGTACGGGCACTTCTCGACGACCAAGGGCTTTCTCCGCCTGGAGGTCTGGCGCCTGATCACGTTCCAGTTCCTCCACGCGAACCTCACGCACATCTTCTTCAACATGCTGGGGCTGTGGATCTTCGGCGGGATCGTCGAGCAGTTTCTCGGCTCGCGCCGGTACCTGGCCTTCTACCTCATGTGCGGGATCTGTGGTGGGCTGCTCTATCTGCTGCTCAACCTGATCGGGCAGCTCGGGCTCCCCCTCCCGGGCCGGCTCGAGGTGGGGCTCTCGACGCCCCTGGTGGGGGCCTCGGCGGGGGTCTTCGGCGTGATCATCGCGTGCGCGTACATCGCCCCCAACACGGTCGTGCGTCTGCTCTTTCCCCCGATCCCCCTGAAGATGCGCACGTTCGCCTATGGGTACGTCCTCATCGCCGCGGCCAACCTGATCGTTTTCAAGGGCGCCAACCAGGGCGGGGACGCGGCTCACGTCGGGGGCGCCCTCGGCGGGTATTTCTTCATCCGCAGACCGCACCTGCTCCGCGATTTCTTTGACGTCTTCGGGAAGTCCGATTCGTCCGGTCGGGGCGCCAATCGGGGTGGGGGGGGCGCCAGACGCCCGTCCAAGTCCGAGGCGGAGGTCGATCGCATCCTCGACAAGGTCAATACCCAGGGCCTGCACAGCCTGACCGAGTCGGAGAAGAAGACCCTCCGCCGGGCCAGCGAACGCCGACGCGAGTAACGTCCCGCATGCCCGACGCCCTGAGCTTTGAGATCACCCACCGGTGTGCGCACAGCCGCGCCCGCGTGGGGCGCGTCGAGACGGTCCACGGGGTCTTCGACACGCCCGCGTTCATGCCCGTGGGGACGAAGGCGACGATCAAGGGGGTCTACCCCGCCATGGTCGCCCGGACGGGCGCCCAGGTGGTCCTGGGCAATACGTACCACCTGCTGCTCCGCCCGGGGGCCGAACTGGTGGACGAGCTGGGGGGCCTTCACACGTTCATGGGCTGGCCCGGGCCGATCCTGACCGACTCGGGCGGGTATCAGGCCTACTCGATGGCGGACATCAACGCGGTGGACGACGAGGGCGTGAGCTTCAAGTCCATCGTGGACGGGGCGACGATCCGGATGACCCCCGAGAGCGCGATCCGGACGCAGAACCTGCTCGGCGCCGACATCATCATGGCGTTCGATGACTGCCCGCCCTCGGTGGACCCGGAGGCGGCGCCCATCAACCAGACCCGGCTGCGACAGGCGGCGCTGCGCGACGCCCAGAAGAGGTCGGGGTATGACCACGCCGCGAGGCTGGATCTGGCCAATGAGCGGACCGCCCGGTGGCTCGAACGCTGCAAGCGGGCCCACGAACGACCCGGGACGCAGTCGCTTTTCGGGATCGTGCAGGGGGGGGCGGACCTGGACCGGCGAGCCCGTTCGATCGAGGCGGTCTGCAACATCGACCTGCCCGGGTACGCGATCGGGGGGGTGGCGGTGGGGGAGTCTCCCGACGACATCGCGCGCGTGACCGCGTTCACCGCCCCGCGCATGCCGGAGGACAAGCCGCGGTATCTCATGGGTGTCGGGTACGAGCGGGACCTGGTCGCGGCGGTCCTGAGCGGGGTGGACATGTTCGACTGCGTGCTCCCGACGCGGAACGGACGCAACGCCAACGCCTTCACCCGCACGGGGCAGATCCGGCTCAAGAACGCCCGGTTCGCCCGCGACGCGGGGCCGATCGAGGCCGGGTGCGACTGCGCCGCCTGCGATCCGGCGGCGAACGGGTGGGCCACGCCCGATGGGCGACCCTTCGGGCGGGCGTACCTGCGTCACCTCTTCGCGAGCGAGGAGATGCTCGGGCCGATCCTGGTGAGCCTGCACAATCTACGCCACTTCCAGCGCCTCATGGCGGACCTGCGGGAGGGCATCCGGACCGGGTCCTGGGCGTCGATGCGTGCGGCGTGGCCCATCATCGCGGACCAGTTGCCCGGATCGAGCCGGGACCCGGGCGTGAAACCGAAGACCAGTGTCTCCGACTGACCCCCCGAGCGTGTCGGGGGGCGGGCGGAAGCGGGCTCCGGGGCGTCCTATCGTTCGGGCTCACGCACCAGCCCCCGATCGGAAACCGAGAATGCCAGACACCTACACCACCGGCCCGATGCTGCTCACGCTCGCCCAGGAGGGCGGGATGCTCAGCGAGGATTCGCAGGCCCTCCCGACCGCGACAGAGGGCGCCGGCGCCCCGACCTCGACCGGGGCGGGCGGATTCGGTTCGCCCATCATCCTGATCGGGATGTTCGCGCTCGTCGCGATGATGATCTTCACGTCGATGAGCGCGAGCCGGAAAGAGAAGAAGCAGCGTGAAGCGATGATGAACTCCCTGGGCAAGCACGACAAGGTGCAGACGGTGGGCGGGCTGATCGGCTCGATCGTCGAGCTGAAGGGTGACGAGGTGCTTCTTCGCGTGGACGAGGCGTCGAACACCCGCGTTCGGATCGCCCGCACCGCGGTCTCCAAGGTGCTGCACAGCGCCTCGAACCCATCGAGCGAGAGCGCCGTCGCCGACGCCTGAGTCCAGACCACCAAGCAGACCCCCTCCCCCGAGGTGTCCGACGTATGAGACACGTGCTTCGAAACAGCTTCCTGGTTCTTGCCCTGCTGGTCTTCTTCTCGGCGATGGTCTACCCGCCGCAGAAGAACCTCCGATTGGGCAAGGACCTGCGCGGCGGCGTGACGCTGCTCTACTCGGTCAAGATCGATCGGAGCGAGAACGCGTCGCAGGTCCTCGACCAGGTGATCCAGGTCCTGAAGGACCGCATCGACCCGCGCGGCCTGCTCGAGATCCAGATGGTCGCCCAGGGCCAGGACCGGATCGAGATCACGATGCCGCTCCCCGGCGAGGAGGTCCTTGAACTCCGCCAGGCCTTCGAGGACAAGCTGGCCGAGCTGTCGGAGTTCGAGATCACCCCCGACGAGTTCGAGCGGGCGATGCGTCTCTCCGGCGCCGAGCGGGAGGCCGCGATCACCTCGCTGTCCGGGGGGAACGACCACATCCGGGAGCTGATGGAGGTCGCGGCGGAGAGCTTCGATGGCGCCAGGGGCGCCCGCATCGGTCTGCAGCAGGCCCAGGAGGCCAACGCTCCGGAGGATGTGCTGGACGATCTGGTGGGGGCCGTCGCGGACGCCGAGATCGCGTACGAGACCGCCCGGAACGAGGTCCTGGGCGCCAGCCTGTCGCCCGAGAGCGTGCGTGAGGCCCTGCTGCTGCCGACCGAGAAGAAGCTGGTGCTCGACGAGTCGATCGACGAGTACATCCAGCTCGACAGCCCGCGCGAGCAGGCGCTCCAGCGGATCCTGGAGGACCACCCGGAGCTCGAGGCGAAGATCAAGGAAATCGAGGAGGCGTACGACACGTACGTCGCCAACCGCAAGTCGCTCGACGACCCCGAGGACCTGAAACGCCTCGTCGCGGCCTCGGGCGTGCTCAGCTTCCGGATCGCGGTCGATCCCGCCGGGCAGGGCTCCCAGAACGTCCACCCTGAGGAGGCCCGCCTCCGGCAGGAGCTGCGTGAGAAGGGTCCCGCCGCCGTCCGTTCGCGCGACGCCCGCTGGTTCGAGATCAACCGGATCGACAGCTGGTATGACTCGCTGCAGCAGTGGGAGCGGCTCCAGGCCGATCCCGCCGGCTTCTTCGCGGGGCGCGGGTACGTCGGCGAGGAGTACGAGGGGAAGTACTACATTCTGCTGTGGGACACCCGCAACGCCCGCCTGACCCAGGCCGACGGCGTCTGGGGCGTCTCCAGCTCGTTCCAGACCGTGGATGAGATCGGTCGCCCGGCGATCGGGTTCCAGATGGACTCGCGCGGCGCCCGGCGCCTGGGCGAACTCACCGGCCCCAACGTCGGCAACAAAATGGCCATCCTGCTGGACGGGCAGCTCTACGGCGCCCCGCCCCGGCTCAACTCACGGATCTCCACGAACGGCATCATCCAGGGCGACTTCACCGCCGCGGAGATCGACTACATCGTTCGCGTGCTGACCGCGGGCTCGCTGCAGGCCAAGCTCTCGCCGACCCCCCTGAGCGTGAACCAGATCGCGCCCGATCTCGGCGCCGACAACCTCCGCGCCGGCATGCGGGCGGGCATCTGGGCTCTCGTCGCGGTCAGCACGTTCATGCTGCTGTACTACTTCGTGTACGGCGGCGTCGCGGTCTTCAGCCTGGTCTGCAACGCGATCCTGATCCTGGGCGCGATGGCTTTGGCCCGTGCCTCGTTCTCC
>JBITAG010000182.1:0-4707 GCA_044439985.1 Phycisphaerales bacterium JB059
CGCGTCCTGGACGGAGTCCACATCGGCGAAGAGGTCGATGAAGGCCTGGAGGGGGTCGAAGGTGTGGTCGTAGTTGGGCATGGTTGATCGGGGCGATGGGCGATGGGCAATGGGCAATGGGCAATGGGCAATGGGGGAGGAACTGGTAGGGCGAGGAGGTGGGGGAGCCTCTCGGCTCGGCGCTCTCGCGGGCGGGGGGGAGGGGAGGTCAGGCGGTGACGGGTTCGGGGCGTTGGTCTGGGGTGGGGAGGCCCGTGCCGCCGGCGGAGGTGTGGCGGCGGTCGTAGATCAGGTTGAGGGCGGCGCGTTTGTGGGCCTCCTCGATGCTGTTGAGGGGGAGGATCTTGCTGGCGTGGACGATGGCGCTGGTCATGCCCGCGCGGGTGAGTTCGTGGAGGAAGACGGAGTTGAGGATGACGCGGGCGGCGGGCTTGAGGCCGAAGGAGACGTTGGAGAGGCCGCAGGTGAGCTGGACGTCGGGGAAGGCCTGGGCGATGCGTCGTGTGCCCTCGATGAGTTCGAGGGCGCTGCGTCGGTCGGCGTCCATGCCGGTGGCGAGGGGGAGGACGAGGGGGTCGATGAAGAGGTCGGATCGGGGGATGGCGTGGAGCGAGGTGGCCCGCTCGATGGCGCGGGTGGCGATGGCGAGCTTGCGGTCGGCGGTGCGGGCCATGGCGGCCTCGGGGTCCTCGTCGATCGTGCCGATGACGAGGGCGGCGTTGTAGGTCCTGGCGAGTTGGCAGAGCTGGTCGAACTTTTCCTCGCCGTCCTCGAAGTTGGCGGAGTTGATCACGCACTTGCCCGGGGCGTGCATGAGGCCGGCCTCGATCGTGTCGGGCTGGGTGGAGTCGAGCATGAGGGGGGCGTCGACCTGTTTGGCGATGCGGGAGACGACCTCGGCCATGTCGCGGGCGTTGTCGCGTCCGGCGTAGTCCACGTTGATGTCGAGGACGTGCGAGCCGTCGCGCATCTGCTCGCGTGCGAGTGAGACGATGGCGTCCCAGTCCTCGGCCTCGAGGAGGCGTTTGAACTTGCGCGAGCCGGAGGCGTTGCAGCGCTCGCCGACGATGAGGAAGGAGGCGTCCTGGCGGAACTCGGTGGGGGTGTAGAGGGACGTGCAAGAGGGGTTCGGGGGCTTCGGTGCGCGTTTTGCGGGGGGACGCTGGCCGACCATTTCGGCGAGCTGGCGGATGTGTTCGGGGGTGGTCCCGCAGCATCCGCCGGCGGCGGAGATGGCGTCCTGCTCGATGAAGCGTTGCATGGCGTCAACGAAGGGGCCGGGCTTGAGGGGGTATTCGGTCCGTCCGTCCACGAGCACGGGGAGCCCGGCGTTGGGGAGGACGGTGACGTGACGGTCCCAGTGGCGGGAGAGGTGGTGGATGTGCTCGGCCATCTCGGTGGGCCCGGTGGCGCAGTTGAGGCCGAGGGAGGCGATGGGGTAGCCGCGCAGGGCGACCAGGGCCGCTTCGATGGAGGTTCCAAGGAGCATGGAGCCGGTCTGCTCGATGGTGACCGAGACCATGATGGGGATGTCGTCGGGGGTCTTGCCGGCGTCGTCGAGGGCGTGGACCGCGGCGTTGATGGCGCACTTGACCTGGAGGAGGTCCTGGCAGGTCTCGATCATGATCGCGTCGGCGCCGCCCGCGATCAGGCCGCGCATCGCCTCGGCGTAGGAGGCGCGCATCGTGGGCCAGTCGATCTGTCCGAGGGTGATGAGCTTGGTGCCGGGCCCCATGGAGCCGAGGACGAAGCGGGGCTTGTCGGGGGTGGTGTGTTTGTCGGCGGCGGCGCGTGCGATCTCGGCGGCGCGCTTGTTGAATTCGAAGGTCTCGCGTTGCAGGTCAAACTCGGCGAGGACGTGGGCGGCGCCCCCGAAGGAGTCGGTGTAGATGGCGTCGGCGCCCGCGTCGAGGTACTGCTCGTGGATGTCCTGGATGATGTCGGGGCGTGACTTGACGAGGACGTCGGGGCAGTTCTCGCACCCGCAGTAATCGGATTCGATGTCGAGATCGATGGCGTGGATGAGGGCGCCCATGGCGCCGTCCAGGACGAGCACGCGCCGGTCGAGTTCGGTCAGGAGGGATGAGGGCATGGGGACTCCCGGTGAGGGGCGGCGTCCGGCCGCCGGCGGGAGTATATCCATTGATCCGGATGAAGGGATGAAATGTCTTGGGTGTGGACGGACATCTGGCGTGGTGGGGGGGAGGGGGCGTTCGAGGGGGGGGCTTGAGGCTCAGTCGCACCCGGCGCCGAAGGCGGCGAGGAAGGCGGCGACGTCGGTGAAGTCGAAGGAGCCGTCGTTGACGAGGTCGGCCTGGGGGTGGTGGGCGCCGAACTCGGTGAGGAAGGTGACGATGTCGGCGAAGTCGAGGACGTCGTTCACGACGAGGTCGGCGGCGCAGTCGGAGCGGGCGGTGATGGTGTAGCGACGGTTGGGCTGGACGTGGTCGAGGGTGAGGGTGGAGCCGTCGCTCCAGGTGATGTCGAGGCGGAGGGAGGTGGCGTCGGTGACGCCGGTGTGGACGACGAGTTCGGAGGTGGCGTTGAAGTTGGAGCCGCCGGCCATGTCGAGGGTGATGGTTTGGGTGTCGGTGGTGACGACGACCTTGGTCCCGAAGCCGTCGGGGGCGAGGGCGGGGATTCCGGAGGTGTCGAAGGCGAGGGTGATCCAGTTGGCGTTGGGGCCGGTGAGCTGGTTCTCGTAGTAGGCGAGGCTGTCGGCGTTGCAGAAGATGAGGATGTCCATGTCGCCGTCGAGGTCGGCGTCGAGGGTGGCGACGCCGCGTCCCTGGGCGGTGTGGTTGATTCCGACGGCGGGGGCGACATCGGTGAAGGTGTCGCCGTCGTTGTTGAGGAAGAGGTGGGTGGGGTCGTTCTCGTAGTAGGGACCGGAGAAGCCGTTGGTGACGAGGAGGTCGGGGCGTCCGTCGTGGTTGAAGTCTCGGGCGTCGGCGCCCCAGCTCCTCTCGCCGTGATGGACGCCTGCGGCGACGGAGTCTTCCATGAAGACGTTGGCGCCGAGGTTGATGTAGTGCATGTTGCCGGATCCGGAGGTTTCGTCCTCGTTGATGCGGCTGGTGACGTGCCAGTCGATCAGGCCGTCGGCGTTGAAGTCGGCGTGGGCGTTGCCCATGCCGTTGGAGTCGAGGCCGACGCCGGCGGAGGCGGTGTGGTCGGTGAAGGTTCCGTCGGTGTTGTTGACGAGGAACTTGGAGGTGTAGAAGTCGGAGACCCAGAGGAGTTCGGGGTAGCGGTCGTCGTTGGTGTCGACGAAGGCGGGGGCGAAGCCGCGGACCTGGGTCATGTCGGCGTCGATGGCGGTGGAGGTGACGTCGGTGAAGGCGCCGTTGCCGTCGTTGCGGAAGAGGCGGTTTCCGCCGAACCACCCGGCGACGGCGAGGTCGAGGTCGCCGTCGAGGTCGTAGTCGCCGAACGCGGCGCCGAAGGGATCGCCGAAGGGGACGCCGGGCTCGACGTTGACCTGGACACCGGCGGCGGCGGCGACGTCGGTGAAGGTGTTGTCGCCGTTGTTGCGGTAGAGGATGTTGGTGTCGCCGGTCATGTCGCCGGCGACGCCGAGGGAGGTGACGTAGAGGTCGAGCAGGCCGTCGTTGTTGAAGTCGCCGGCGCAGGCGCCGGAGCCGGCGTGGGTGCGATCGACGCCCCAGGCGGGGGCCTGGTCGACGAAGGTCCCGTCGCCCTGGTTGACGAAGAGGCGATCGACGCCGGCGGAGCCCCCGGTGACGAAGATGTCGGGGTAACCGTCGTTGTTGAAGTCGCCGACGGCGCCGCCGCCGGACATGAACTCGACCCCTGCGCCGACCACCACGGGCTGGTGGGGGGCGATGAGGCCGGCGTTGACGGCCTGGTCGCTGAAGGTGAGCGTCTGGGCGTGGCCCGCGAGCGAGGTGAGCGCGAGGGCGGCGAGGGCGGCGGGGGTCGAGGGGTGACGCATGCGTAGTCTCTCTCTCCGGGTGGACGCAACCAGACCCGTGCTGGATCGCATCGGGGACCGGCTCTGAAATTCTACCGGAATGCGGGCCTCGAACCAATGGGGGAGGCGTGGAAGGGAAGGCCCGAATAACAGCACGCCCCGTGCGGGGCGTGGCTGGATCGGGCTTCGGTTGGCGGGGCGGGGGTTACTTCTTCTTTTTGTTCTGGAAGTAGTTCCCGGCGAACTTCTTCTGGAACTTCTCCACCCGTCCGGCGGCGTCCACGAACTGGGCCTTGCCGGTGAAGAAGGGGTGGGAGCCGGACCAGACGTCCACGTGCAGCTCGGGGACCGTGGCGCCGCAGGTCATCACGACCTCGCCGTTGTAGTAGACCTTGCAGGAGGGGTAGAAGGTGGGGTGGGTGTCGGTCTTCATGGCTGATCTCGTGCTCGGATTGGGGTCCCGGGGCCCCGGGCCTGCGGGGCCGGAAGGATAGGCCCCCAGAGGGGCGTCGGCGAGGGGGGCTCGGCCGGGGGTAGTGGTTCACTTTGACCCCGGGGCCGTGAAGGGCGATCAGCCCCCTCCACCTACAATGGGGCCATGAGCGATCCAGCCCGAGACCCCAACGAAGCCGCAGCCGATCTCCTGAGGAAAGCCGCAGGCGAGGAGGACCGACTCCCCCCAAACGTGGAGGAGGCGTGGGAGGCGTGGATCGGGTCCATCCAGCAGACGGACGAGCGGGTCCGGCCGCTGCTCAGAGCGGCGTTTGAGGCGG
>JBITAG010000183.1:0-43532 GCA_044439985.1 Phycisphaerales bacterium JB059
GATCACCGCGTCGTCGCCCAGAAGGACAACGTCGTCCACAGCCCGGAGTTCCAGGCTGACATCGGCGAGGGCGGACGGGGCGGCACAGATCGCCGCGAGGGCCAGCAGATGCATGGGGTTGGGAAGCGCCATCGAGAACTCCTGTCGTATGCCTTAGCGTGGGTCTTCGGGGTCGGTGGGCGCCTCGGCCCCGAGATGATGAATCACCGTGATCAGATCCGAGTAGTCGATCGCCCCGTCCCGGTTGACGTCGGCGTCGGCATGACCCGCCCGCATCCGGTCGACGAGCAGGACCACGTCGTTCGGCGTCACCACGCCGTCGTGGTCCAGATCGGCCAGGAAAGCCGGGACCGCGCCGGCGAGGAAGGCCACGATGTCGTGCTCGTCGAGCACGCCGTCCCTGTTCAGATCGCCCGCGGCCAGACGCCCAAGCCCCCGGTCGAGAAGCGCCCCGACCGTGATGCTCCGCACCGGGACCGGTGTGGAAGCATGGCTTGCGCGCGTCCCGGGGGGCGCCGTCAGGGGCGCCGCGCACGGGGCTTCGTCCGCACTTGCGAACCCGATCTGGATGAAGGTGAAGTCCGCGGCGTCTACCTGTCCATTCGCCGAGACGTCCGCGTGCGGAACACCCGGGGGACAGGGTGAATCGGACCCGGGGGTGGCGCCGTATGCGGCGACGAACGATCCGAAGTCGAGAATGTCGATCACCCCATCATCGACGAGGTCACCGCCCCGGAGGGCGTCGTCGTCGGAGATTCCCGCCGCGGTCAGGTCCGAGACGAAGACGGCCCCGACCACCTGGAAGTCATCGGTATCCACGGACCGGAGGGTGTGGCTCGGGTCCTGGGCCGCGAAACAGCTGTACGCCCCGCATGGGACCTCGAGTTCCGCCTCCCCGAGCCCGTCGATGAAGAGGACATCGGCGGAGAGGACGACCGGCGCCCCCCCACCCACCGGGTAGGCCTCGAACGTGACGCAGCGCATCGCGCTGGACGGAACATCGACGCCCGCCAGCTGCACCTGTGCCACGATCGTGTTGAGGGGGTCGACGGTCACGGTCTGTTCCGCGGTCGCCGAGTTGCCGCAGGCGTCCGTCGCGGTCCAGGTGATGGTGGTCGTGCCGGCGGGGAAGGGATCGGACCGCGTCAGGGCCGGGTTGTCGGATCGCTCGAGGGTGAGCGTGACGTCGGAGCAGTCGTCGGTCACCACGGGCCCGGGAGGGCCGAGCGTGACATTGTCCCAGTAGAGGTCGTAGGTGCTCCCGAAGTTGAAACCCTGCAGGATGAGGTTGCCCGCCCGGATGCTTCCGAATGTCACCGTGTCATCGAACGCGAGCACCTGCGTGCCCGAGTCGTCGTAGACGCGGAACTCGTACGCGCTCGGCGTGAGCCTGCACTCCATGGTCCACCACCGATCGAAGCTGAATCCCACCGGGAGGCCCAGCTCGATCCAGCCCGGCGTCAGGCCATTGCTCGTGTCCTGGTCCGTGTCCTGGGAGAAGACGCGGAATCGGGGCTCCGGCATGGACGGCGTCGGGTTCAGCGGATCGCTCGGATCGTTGCTGCTGAAGGAGATGATCGGGTATCCGGAGATGTTCCCCGGCCCGTCGAAGGTGGTCGCCCAGAGGCCGGCGAGCCGCGCCTCGGTCGCCCACCCGGCGTCGATATGCACTTGCGCTGACCAGGCCTCACCGACCGGGATGTCCACGTTGTACTTACGCCCCTGCGTGTCGTAGAAGGCGCCCGAGAAGGCGGGGGGCCGGTTCGCTGCGGAGTCGGACGCGGAGATTCCGTGCCGGAGGCGCGGGGCGCCGTCGAAGACCTCGCTCGCAAAGATCGCCGGCGGGTACCGGTCGGTGTACCAGCACCCCGGGGTCTCCGTGGCGCAGAGCGTCGGGGAGAGATCGAAGGGCTCCACGAAGTCGAGGCGTGCGGTGCATTCCCCCGCGTCCGCGTTGACCACAATGTCCGGCGGGAGCGTGATGGACGGGGGATTGCTGTCCTTGGTCACCGGCCCGAGGCTGATCTCGATCGCCCCGAGGTCCTGCCCGAGCGCGTTGGTGAGTCGGCTCGGGGGACTGTGGGCGCGGAACGCGACCACCCCGGGCATCTGGCAGAAGTCGCCGGTCACGGCGAACTCCAGGCGGGCCACGGTCGTGGGCAGGAGCGTCCCGGGATCCCCGTCGAGGACGCCGACCGCGTAGTCGATCGTCCCGCCCGGTTCGTCCACGGACTCGTAGACCTCACGGAGGAAGGGGGCGTCTCCCGGCTCGATCGAGACCAGGTCCAGCACCGTCGTGTCGAACTCCAGGAAGAACTGCCCCCCGACGCAGAGGTCGGTGAGGCCCGTGGCGTCGATGTCCACCAGCAGGGTGTTCTCCCCCGCGTCCAGGCAGAGGTCGGGCGTGGAGAGCACCATCGCGGTCGGCGCGTTCGCGTCCTGCACGAGGTACTGCACGCGGATCTCGTCGAGCCCGCTCCCCGCCGCCCCCGCGATCACGATCAGAAATTCGATCGACTCCTGGTCCAGCGCCGGCAGAGCGCCCAGCGAGGCCGAACCGATCTGAACTCCGTTGTCGAGCAGGAAGACATCCGCGCCGACGACGGTGAAGTCACCGTCCGGCGGGAACGCGCTGTCGAGCAGCGGATCCAACGCGTCTGGCATCGCGTCCCGGTCCGCGTCGGTCCCGACGGCCCAGGCCAGCGTGTCGATCGGCGTCCCGGAGCCCGCAAAGGTCAAACCGAGCGGCAGGAACCCATCGGAGAACTGCGGCACGCGGGTCGAGAGGGTGATGGTGAACGTGCCGTCGAGGTTGTCCGTCTGCGTGGCGCGAGCCTCAATATCAAATCCCGTGAGCTGGCTGAGCCCCGCAAGGTGGAAACTCCCGTCGCCCGGAACGCTCTGCCCCATCGGCGCGGTGGAGAGGTCGTCGGTCTCTGTCATGGCGGGCGAGTCCGCGATGATGAGTTCCGAGTCGAACGTGTCGCCCAGAGCGCGGGTCCCCGGCTCGGGCGAGACGAGGGGGACGGACGCCTCGAACCGGCCCACTTCCGCGGTCACCGACCCGGTGGCCCCCTTGAACGCCTGGCCGGCCGCCGAGCAGGCAAGGATCGCGACCAACCCCGCACCCGACGCCATCTGTGTGAGAAGCTCACTCACCGCTGCACCTCCGAAGAACGGTCTGAAACTGGGTGAGCGGCGTTTCCACCGCTCACCCTTCCGGGTCAGAACAAACAAGAGGATCGTGCGGGGTGTGTTACCCCGGGAACTGCATGCCGAAACGCTCCATCACGAAGACCAGGTCGCTGTAGTCCGCCTGGCCGTCACGGTTCACATCAGCCCGGACGTCCTGATCCCGGAGCCACTGCGCCACGGCCTGCACGTCCGCGACCGTGACCGCCCGGTCATCGTCCACGTCCGCCAGGTCGGCCGGCAGGGCGCCGTTCAGGTAGGCGGCGATGTCGAACTGATCGAGCACGCCGTCGGCGTTCAGGTCGGCCGTGGCCAGCCGCCCCATGCCCTGCGCAATCAGCTCCTCGACGCTGATGCTCGTGACCGGGAGGCGGCGTACGCCGGGCCGGTCCATCGCGTACCCCTCGAAGGTGGACGGGAGCACGCTCCCGTCGCAACGCGGCTCGTGACTCTCCAGGAAGTTGAGCTGGATGAACCCGAAGTCACCCGTGCCCACCATGCCGTCACCGGAGATGTCCGCGTGCGGGGCAATGGTCATGCAGGTCGTATCCGCGCTGGGTGTGGACCCGAACTGCCCGATGAAGACGCCGAAGTCGAGGATGTCGATGAACTCGTCGTCGTTGAGGTTGCCCCCGGTCAGACGGTCGTCGTCCCCGCTGGCGGAGAAGTCCGCAACGTACTCGACTCCGGCGATGCCGAAGTCGTCGTTGTCCGTCTTGCGGAGGGTGTGCAGGGCGTCACGGGCCGTGATGCAAACGTAGTCGCCGCAGGGCACCTCGATGTTGGCCGAGGCCACCCCGCCCGTAAAGGTCAGCACCTCGCTGTGGGTGGTGATGGCGTTTGAGCTGTCGATCAGCTCAAAGGTGATGCACCGATCGAAGGGTCCCATCTCGACCGAGGGCGACAGCTCGACCGTGACGTCGAGGTTGCTGACCGGGTTGACCGTGACCAGCTGGGTGTCCGAGGTGGAGTTGCCACACTCGTCGGTCGCGGTCCAGGTGATGGTCGTCGTGCCGGCCGGGAACGGGTCGTTCAGGCCCAGCAGGGGATCGTCGTCGCGCTCGTAGGTGAGCGTGAGATTCCCACAACCGTCGGTCGCCAGCGCCCCGTCCGGACCGACGGAGACGTTGTCCCAGTACACGTCGTACGACTCACCGAAGTTGTAGGCCTGCACGATCAGATCGCTGGTCCGCACGGACCCGTTGGTGATGATGTCCGTGAAGGAAAGGACCACGTCCCCGTTGTCGTCATACACCCGGTGGATGAAGGTTGTCGCGGTCATCTCGGTCTCGAGCGTCCACCACCGGTCATAGCTGAATCCGGTGGGCAGGCCCAGATCAACCCAGTCGGCGGTCACGCCGGTGCTCAGGTCCTGATCCGTGTCCTGCGTGTAGATACGGAACCGGGGCTCCGGGGTCGCCATCGGGTTGAGCGCGTCCGCGGAGTTGTTGGAGGAAAAACCAAGGATCGGGTACGCGGCGATCGTGCCGCTCCTGTCACGCGTCGTGGCCCAGATGTCCGCCCGCCGAACACTGGTCCCCCAGTCGCTGGGGATGTAGAGGTCAATGGACCACTTCTGCCCAACCGGGATGTTGACGTCGTACTTGCGTCCTTGCGTGTTATAGAAGACATCCGAGAGGCCCCCCGGGCGATTGGCCATGCTGTCCGAAGCCGAGATCGAGTGCATCAGCCGGTTGTCGCCGTCGAAGAACATCTGCTCGAACGCCGCGGGCTCGTAACGATCGGGGTACCAGACGCCCGGCGCCTGCGTCGCGCTGATCGCCACCGGCTCGTCGATCGGATCGGTGAAGACGAGCTGGGCGTCGCACCCGCCCGCGTCCGCGTTCAGGGTAATGTCCGCGGGCGCCGTGACCGAGGGCGCCACGCTGTCGTGGGAGACCACGCCCAGATCCGCCAGATAGGGGAGAACCTCCGCTCCCTCGAACTCCGTCAACCGTGTCGGGGGCGAGTGCGTCCGGAAGGTGACCAAGGCGTCCTCATCACAGAACTCGCCCACCACATTGAATGTCAGGGTCGCGATCGTGGTGCTGTCCGAGACGCTCATCACACCATTCAGGAAGTCGGTGTTGACCGCATAGTCGATCTCGCCCGTCGCCTGGTTGGCCGTATCGAGGATCTCCAGGAATCGCGTGTCCACGATGTCCGAGGAGACGAACTCCAGCTTCGTCTGGTCGAACTGCAGGAAGAACTGCCCGCCGGAGATCGCTTCCTGGGGGTTGGCCAGGTTGATCGCCACGACGAGCTGGTTCTCGCTCGCGTCCAGGCACGAATCCATCGCATCGAGGCTGACGCTGGTCGTCGCCTCCGGGAGCAGACGCGCCGTGGCGCTGACGCTCGCCCACGTGTTCCCGTTCTCGCCCGCGGCGCTCCAGCGGATCTCGTAGTCACCCGGCTCGAGTTCGGCGCCGGCGTAGAAGGAGAATCCGGGGCGCCAGGACTGGCTGTAGACGTAGTCGTGGTCGGTGCTCGACCAGGCGCTTGGATTTCCGTTCAGGAAGTATCCGTCGGTCTCATCCCAGCTGCCGACCAGCGGATCCATGGCGTCATCAAACATCGGCTGCGCAATGGTGGATTCGCCGAGTGTGAAATCCGTGTCGGGTCCGGGATCCGTGTCGAGCTGCAGGGTGAGCAGGTAGTTCCGCCCACCCACGATGTCATCCGTGCGCGGCGTGAACTGGAAATCAAAGCTCCAGTACGGCGTCGAGCCGGGGTGATTGGTCAGGTTCAGGAACGTCGTGCCCGTCGTCAGAATCGCCTGACCGTTGTACCCGCTCTCCGCCCGCCCGCGCGGCTTGAGGAAGACCGAGACGCCGCCACCCGAATCGGAGAGGAAGTTGTCGCCCGGGATGCCGGACCCCGAGACGAATGTGCCGTCCAACTTTGATGGCTCAACATTGACAAGCTGCGCCGTCGCGGATGAGGCGACCAGCGCCAGCCCGGCAGCGGCGGCGAGGCGAGCACCACGGCTCACGCCCGCCCGCCCAGTGTTCCAATGGTCAAACATCATGCTTCTCCTTCAGTCATTCGAACGTGCGGGGTTCATCGGGACAGTCGCCCCAAACTCACCGGACACACACGGCGTCTCCACGTGCGCGCACGGATCGCCTCCATGAGCGCCAACCCAGTTCCTCGATGAGTGAAGAGAAGAGACGCGCGCGACCGACGCAGATCCGCAGAGATCTGCCTTGCCCATCACCCGTGTTTCTGGCTCCCCCCGTCCCCCTCGATTGAACTCACTCCGTTGACATCACCGACGGTTCGCCATCGGCGAGCCGAACTGTAATGAAGCGCAGTACGGGCGTCAAGGGAGTTCTCCCTACACCACGCACCTCAACGCCAACACCCCCCGTTTGGACACAACCGGGACGAGACCTTCGCTGTCACAACCCGTGACGCGACATCATCTCCCGCATCGCGGGAATGGCGAATGCTGCAAACGAGCTGGCGCAGAGCGCACAAAGAAAGCGGACACCCGATCGGATCGGGTGTCCGTGAGCGACCCGTCCTGTGCGCCGATGGCGGGTGGTCAGGGGGATCCAGCCGCGCGGCTGTCTCTCAGCGTTGGGGACGTTCGGGGCGCTCCCGCGGGCTCCGCGCGCCGTCGGGCGCGCCGCGCCCCGGTCCGGCGCCGGGTCCACCCCCTTCCGGCCCCCTCCGGAAGGCGGGGTCGGGCTCGCCTCGCCAATACCGTGGGATCGATGGAAAGGCCTCGGTGATGACGTAGTAGTACGTGCCGTCGGGGAACTCCGGGGTCACGCCAAAGCGTCCGTTGCATTCGTCCAGATCCCCGGCGCCCTCCACGTACTCCCAATCCGCGGAGAACGTGCCGTCGCAGGCGCCCCCGGGCCCCTCCGGTGAGGCGGGCCGCTCCCCCGATCGAACCCGGTAGCTCGGCTCGAGGGCCTTGAGTTCAGACTGGGGATCCATCGGGTCGGCATATCCGAGCGGCCCGTAGATCGGGAACCCGTCGGCGGCCCATCCGAGGAGAAGCATCCGCTCCTCCCCCTCGTCCCCGCGGAGCGTCTCGATCAGGCCGATGGGGAGTCCGTGGTAGTGATACTTGCCGGTCGGCTGCACGTGGGCGTTGTTGGCGTCGATGCCAAGGTCCACGCCCCCGGCGAGCGCCTCGTAGTTCCAGGCGGACCGCGCCCCGAAGGCGCGTCCCTCCGGGGTCCAGAACTCCCCGGTGCCCGCGTCGAAGATCACGCCGTTGACCGCGACACCAAACTCCGGGCGGGCCGGGGTCAGCCTGTCGCTTGGCTCAGGCTGCAGGGGAACGCGGAAGGCAATTTCCTGCGGTCGCAGCGCGTTGGGATTGCCCTGATTTGGAAACTCTCCCGTCTCGTGGTTTGGCAGGCCGTTGGTGCGGATCACGCGGTGCTCACCTTCGATCGTGATCGAAACCTCCGCGGGGGGCAGCTCGACCTGCTCCATCGGCGTTGGTGTTCGCGCGGGAAGGGCCCGCCGGTCCGGCTGGGCGCTGCTCGAGTGATCCGGGTGGGCCGCACCCCCTCCGGCGGCGGCCATCAAGAGCGAAATCGCGGCGACAGCGTGCGTGCGCATCGTGAACCTCCGTGTGGGATGGGAAATCCGCGTCGGGTTGGTTTCCCCACCCAACGCGGTGTGAGTGATCAGTTCGCGCATCCAGCGTCGAAGGCGACCAGGAAGAGGCTGACGTCGGTGAAGCTCAGCACCCCGTCCCCGTCCATGTCCGCCTCCAGATCCCCTCCCCCGAACCGCTGCAGGAACGCAGAGATATCGGCGAAGTTCAGGACACCGAACGGGGGGGCGAGATCCGCGATGCAGGGCGACTCGATCGAGAAGACGTCGTCCTGCAGCTCATCGCCGATGCTTGTATTGAGCCGGATGATCTCGGCGAGGTTCAGCGACTCGACCTGGTTCACCAGGGGCGCGGGGAGGTACGACTCGTACCAGAACCGGTCCCCGTCACGCAACAGGATGAACTGATCCCGCAGCACGCGGTAGAGCGTCTCGCCAACGAAGGCGCCCGGGCGGTGGCGCTCGGCGAGCAGACCCACCCAGGGATCGATCTGATCGACGCTGTCGTACGCGGAGGCCAGGCGTCCGGCGACGACGGGATCGGGGTTCACCTGCTCGAAGCTTGTGGCGGGCGGACGCCCGAAGGCGACGCGGACCGCGTTGTAGCTCGGCAGGCCATGATCCCGCCCGCGCTGGATGTTCAGCGACGCCAGGTCGAACCCACCGGCGCCGGGAGGCCCGAAGAGGAAGTTGCGGATGTCGTCCACGACGTAGGCGTCGATGTTCTGGGCGTGCTGGCTGGCCAACCCGCGCAGGAGGGAATCGATGCCGTTGCTGGTGACCTCGGAGGGCGCAAAGAACGCCGAGGCCAGGTCGAGATGGCCCGCCGCGATTTCATCCCCGTTCGCGTCGAGCCGGAGGATCTGCGTCGAGAGCATCGTGTGCCCCACGCGGTAGGCCGCGGTCGCAAAGACGTTGGCGATGCTGGCGTTCACCTCGGGGCGGTACCCCCGGTACGGAGGGATCGCGTTGCGTCCCAGGAGCTTGGGGAGGAACTCGTTGTAGGTGATCGCCTGCATCTCGGCGCCGACGATCGCCCGGGCACGCTCGAAGATCTCGTCTCCCGAGAAGTCCGGGTTCGCCTGCGCGATCTGCTCCGCGAGCCGGTTGTGCTCACGCATGAAGAGCGTGTGCATCGCCGTGAGGCCCACCTGCTCGTTGGCGCGGATGTCCCCGGCGAGGAAGTACGAGGGGTCCGACGAGGTGGGCGCGTTGTCGAAACCGTTGACGTTGAAGGGGAGCAGATCCCCCGCGCTCGTCTTGAGCTTGCCTGTTCCGTCGAGCGCACGGAGTTCGTGGGTCCGCTCCTCTTCAGACCCGTACACGTTTGAAGCGTCGATGTAGGCCGTCAACAGGTTGAACTGCTCCCGGACGCCCTGGTCCAGCGTCCACGCGGAGCGATCGAGCGGGATGGTGGCCGTTCCGGTCACGAACGGGTCGAACCACATGTCCCCGGTGGGCACGGGGATATCGAACGCCTCCCCGGGGTCGGTGATCGGGGTTTCGTCGATGTCGTGATCGAGGAACTGGCCCCACTGCCAGATGAAGTCGGAGTACCCGCGCGTGTTCGGGATGGAGACGTCGTCCTGGGCCACCACCAGATTGCTGATGAGGCGGGCGCTGGGCCGGTCCGCGCCGGAGGGGGTCCCGACGCCGTCGGCGTAGTCGGTGGGGACGACGCGGATGAACTCGACGCCTGCCGCGCCCCACTCAGGGTGCATGAGGTTGTTGCCCGTGCCATCGATGGAGCGGAACTCGAGGGGGAACATCGCCAGCCCGCCCGCCCGGGGCGCCGGCCACGACCGGTCCCGATCGACGCTACGCGCGCGATGGAAGGGCGATCGGCTCGTCACGGGGTCGCGCTCCGCGTCCTGGGCGTAGACACCCGCGGGGGGGAGGCCAAGGACCATCCCGGCCAGCAGGAGAGTGGTGCGCATCCGCCTTGTCATGGTGATCTCCTTTGAATCGGAAGGGACTCGGAGAAACGTCCTGTTTCCCAGAGAGGAGTTGTTTGGCGGGCGTGGCTTTGTGACACGCGCTGGACAGAATTTCTGAACCGGGGACTTTGCGAAAAAGGGACAATCTTCTGGAACCGGTGTCCCACCCGGCGTGCGGGGCGACAACAGTGGGTGGCGACTCCGCCGGTATCATCACGCCAGGCACTTCAGGGGAGCGAGCGATGGCGTTCCGATCTCTCGCCCGGGATGGGCAGGACATCTTCGAGATCCTCGTCCGCGAGAACGCGGACATGCTCAGCGCATACCTGCGCAGCTCCCTGCATGACCCGGCGGACGTGGACGATCTGTTCCAGGAGACCATGGTGGTCGCCTGGCGACGGCTTGACGACTACGACCGCTCCAGGCCCTTCGGCCCCTGGCTGCGGGGCATCGCGCGGAATCTGGTTCTTGCCCACTACCGCAAGCGGGCCACCGCCCCGGCATGGTGCACGCCGGAGGTGCTCGACGGACTCGACCGACGCTTCGACCACCTCTCCGGTAAGGAGGGGGATTCCTTCCGCGACCGTGTGAGCGCCCTGGCGACCTGCATCGAACGTCTCTCCGATCGCCTCCGCCAGGTCGTCGAGCTGCTCTACGGACGGCAGATGTCCTACCGGGAGGTCGCCCTGGCGACCGAGGAGGCCGAGGCCACCATTCGCAAGCGGGCGCAACGGGCCAGGCGCCAGCTCCACGATTGCCTCCGGCTTGTCGGGGTGAGCCCGTGAGCACGCCCAACCCGGACAGCACGCCGCCCGAGACCGATCACGACGCCGTCGCGGGCGATCGGTTCGTTCACGGCCTGCTCGAGTTCACCCACCGGGACTCGGAGGCGACCCAGGAGGCGAGGATCGCCGCCCTGATGGACCGGATCTCCAATCGGCGCCGCTCCCCCCGAGGTGGCTGGCGTTCGCTCGTCCGCTTGGCGCCGCTGGCGACCGCGGCCTTGCTGGCCCTTGTCGCCCTCTCCGTTTTCGTGTTTGCGCCGCAGCCCGCGGCGTACGCGGTGGTCGACGCCGCCATCGCGGCCACTCGCTCGGCGGATGAGCTTCGGTACGAGATTTTCGCTTCCGATGGCGCCTCGGTGACTGACTCGGATCTTCCGATCGGGACGCTTGATATGCGCACCCCGCTGCTGCGTGTGCGGATCGAGACGCCCCACGGAACGGAGTTTGTGATGGGGCGGGACGAGACGGGACCGTGGTCCCTCCGCCTTGACGGGAGCGTCGAACGCCTCCACCCGCGCGGGGCGGCGCCCCACTGGGTCAATCTCGGCGAGAGCACCATCCTGGTCGGTTCCCTCGACGCGCTGCTCGATCGCTTGCGCGCGGACTACACCATCAGTCAGATCCAGGGCGGACCGGACGCCTCCCCGGCGCCGGGGATGACCCGCCTCGTGGCCGATCGGCGTCCGGGTTCGACCACGCCCGGAGCGGATCGTGTCGAGGTCTGGATCGATCCGGCCTCCTCGCTGGTGGAACGGCTTGAGCTGCACTGGACCGCGCACGCGGCTCAGTCCCCGCGGACGGGTGGACGCCGAGCCCCCCCTCCCGGCTCGCCGGATCGGCGGCGTCCGCCTCCCCCGCCCCCGCATGACCACCGTCCGCCCGAGCGTGGTCACCCCGAACTGCTCACCGGCCCCCCGCGGTTTGGAGAGGGGCGCCACCCACCCCCACCGACGCTGGTCGTGTTCAAGCGTGTGCCGGCGCCCGAACTCCCCATCGACGCGTTCTCACCACCGTCCCCCTGACCCTCGGACCCGGGCGCCGACGCAGGAGCGTGTCACGGATCTAGTGGAAATCCCGCGAGCGAGCGTTCAGCCCCCGCATCGCATCATCGAGGGCCCTGATCTGGCGCACATGGAGGTGCACCACCTCCCCCTCGCGCTCCACCTTCCCGCTGGCCAGAAGGGCCTTGCTCAGGCGTACCACACGCCTGAACTTCTCGTACACCTTTGGCCAGACGATGAGGTTGGCGATGCCGGTCTCGTCCTCGAGTGTGATGAAGACCACGCCGGACGCGGTCCCGGGACGCTGCCGGACCAGCACCACCCCCCCCACCGTCACCGGGCGTCCATTCGGGCAGCGTTGTTCGCTGCGGAGATCGTGCGCCGGGGTCACGCCGCACCGGTCGAGATCCGCGCGCAGGAACGACATGGGGTGCGCCTTGAGCGAGAGACCGGTGGTCGCGTAGTCATCGATGACCCGGGTGTACGGGGAGGCGGGGGGGAGACAGTCCCCCCCCTCGTCGTCGCGCAACGCCGATCGCTCGAAGAGGGGCATGGGCTCATCCCGGAGGGGCTTGACCGCCCACAACGCCTCACGCCGGTTCATCCTCATGGAGCCGAAGGCGTCGGCCTCGGCGAGGCGGCGGAGCCCACGCGCCGGCACGCCGCTCGCCCGCCACAACGCGTTGATCGAGTCGAAGGGGCCGTGGGCCTTCACCGCGCCGATCACACGCTCCGCGTCGGCCCTGGCCAGACCCTTGGCCAGCCTCATCCCCAAGCGCAGCGCCGCCCCCCCCTCCTCAAGCGTGCAGTCCCACTCGCTCCGGTTCACGTCGATCGGGCGGACCTCGACGCCGTGCTCCTGCGCGTCCCGCACGATCTGCGCGGGCCGGTAGAAGCCCATCGGCTGGGCGTTGATCAGGGCGGCGGCGAAGGCGGCGGGCTCGTAGTGCTTGAGCCAGGAGGAGACGTAGACCAGCAGCGCGAAGCTCGCGGCGTGCGACTCTGGAAAGCCATACTCGCTGAACCCCTTGATCTGCTCGAAGCAGCGCTCGGCGAACTCCCGCGGATACCCGCGTTCGATCATCCCCGCGATGATCTTCTGACCGAACGCATAGATGGCGTTGCCCTTGCGTTTCCAGGCCGCCATGGCGCGGCGCAACCGATCCGCCTCGTCGGGGGTGAAGCCCGCGGCGACGATGGCCAGCCGCATCGCCTGCTCCTGGAAGAGGGGAACGCCGAGTGTGCGTCCGAGCACATCCTCGATGTCCTTGTTGGGATAGGTGACCGGCTCTTCTCCCCGCCGTCGCCTGAGGTAGGGGTGGACCATCCTGCCCTGGATGGGACCGGGCCTGACAATCGCGACCTCGATCACAAGGTCGTAGAAGGTTTCGGGGCGGAGACGCGGGAGCATCGACATCTGCGCCCGGCTCTCGATCTGGAACACGCCGATCGTGTCGGCGCGTTGGATCATCTCGTAGACCGCCGGATCCTCCGCGTGCTCCGACAGGATCTTGGGAACCGAGAGGTCCATCCCCTTGGCCTCGCGCAGCAGGTCGATGCTCTTGCGGATGCAGGTGAGCATGCCAAGCCCCAGGCAGTCCACCTTGAGCATCCCCATCGCGTCGATGTCGTCCTTGTCCCACTCGATGACGGTGCGCTCCTCCATCGCCGCGTTCTCGATGGGGACCAGATCGTGCAGGGGCGTGCGTGTGATCACGAACCCGCCCACGTGCTGGGAGAGATGGCGCGGAAAGCCCCGGAGCTGAGCGGTGAGGGTGATGACCCGGCGCAGGGTCGGGTCCGCGGGGTTCATGCCCAGCTCGCGCAGACGCTCCTCGCACAGCTCGCCCCTCCATTGATCGAGGTTTTTGGCGAGTGTGTCCACACGGTCGAGCGAGAGGCCCAGCGCCTTGCCCACGTCGCGCACCGCGGACCGTCCCCGGTAGCTGATCACCTCCGCCGTGAGCGCCGCCCGGTCCCGCCCGTACTTCTCGTAGATGTGCTGGATCACCTCCTCGCGTCGCTCGTGCTCGAAATCGATGTCGATGTCCGGGGGCTCGCCCCGCTCACGGCTCACGAACCGCTCGAACAGGAGCTGGAACCGGGACGGGTCCACCTCGGTGATCCCGAGGCAGTAGCAGACCGCGGAGTTCGCGGCGCCCCCGCGTCCCTGGCAAAGAATCCCCCTGCCGCGCGCAAACTCGACAATCTCGTCCACGGTCAGGAAGTACGCCTCGTACCCAAGCTCCTCGATCAGCGCCAGCTCCCGGTCCAGACTCGCACGCACCCCGTCCGGCGCCCCCCCGGGGTATCGGCGCCGGGCGCCCTTCAGGGCACGCTGACGCAGGTACGCGATCGGCGTAAGCCCCTTTGGGCAGGGCTCAACCGGGTACTCATACCGAAGCTCGTCAAGACTGAATGCGCTGGCCCGTTCGATGATCTCCACGCTCCGGGCGAGCGCCCCCTCACGCCCCCGGAAGAGACGGGCCATCTCGCCCGGCGGCTTGAGGTGACGCTCCGCGTTGGGATTGAGCCTGAACCCCGCCCGCTCGATGGTGCACCCGTGCCTGATACAGGTCAGGACATCCTGGAGCGGGCGGCGCTGGGGAGCGTGATAGAGAACATCGTTGCTCGCCGCCAGGGGAACCGAGGTGTGCTCCGACAGGGCCTCGAGCTGGCGAAGGCGGTCGGCATCGTCGTGGGCGTAACGGATCGAGGCAAGAAGGGAGAGCCGGTCGGCGCCGAACGCGCCGCGGAGCCCCGTCAGGGTTTCGACAAACCGTTCATCCAGCTTCGCGGGGGGGGCCACAACGCCAAGAAGGCCTTCCTCATGGTCCATCAGGTCATGGAGCGAGAGGGCGCACTCCCCCTTCGGCGCCCGGCGCTTGCCCAGCGTGAGCAGGCGGCATAGCCGGGCGTACGCCCCCCGATCGGTCGGGAAAGCCAGCACCTCAAGGTTCCCGGACTCGCTCAGACGCAGGCGAGATCCCACGCCCAGCGGGATGCCGACCTCCTTGGCCGCAACGTGCGCCCGCACGATCCCCGCGAGCGTGTTGACGTCGGCGATCGCCGCGCCGGCGTGCCCCAGGTGGGCCGCCTCGCGCACCAGCTCCTCGGGATGACTGGCGCCGGTGAGAAAGGTGAAGTTGCTCGTCACGCCGAGTTCAGCGAACCGAACACCCCGCGGCGCCGCCCGGCGAGAGGGGCGGTCGGCGGATCGCTGACGGAACGGGTGGGCTCTCGGCTTGGGGGAGGGCTCATCGGGCACGGGTCATCTCACGCCCAGACGCCGTGGATCGACCATTGATTGAGCGTGAGGTCCCGCCTGATCCAGAGCCACCGCCCGCGTTCGTCCTGGGCCTTGAAGTAGTCGCGCCCCGAGCGGTCCCCCACCCACCACTCCGGGCCGAGGCGTTCCGGGCCGACGCACGCGATGATCTCGAGTTCCTCGCCACGCCACGTCACCCGGCGGACAGGCCCGTCGGGTGTGAGCGCCATCACGCGGATCGGCTCGGGCGCCTCGAACAGCAGCGTCGGACGGTCCGCCGAGGTCGGCGTGAAACGCGCAAGACGCCCCCCGATCGAGACCGGCGCCCTGAAGCGGCTGGCCCGCTCGGGAATGTACGACTCGGCGGGATCAAAGACCCGAACCCGGTGAGCCCCGAGGCGGTTGACCAGGGTGTCGGTCAGGCGAGAAACCGCCCGCGCCGTCCCCGCGTGCGGCCCCGCCTCCCCGTCGCGCCATTGCTCATGCTGCTCATGGTGGAGGCGTGCGAGATGGGCCGCCTTCACGCGGATCCCCTCGACCCCGAAGCCGAGGTGGACGCGTTCAAGATGAGGCCTCGCCAGCGACCAGAGACGCCCCGGGTCCCGCGAGGGGTGGCTCAGGACCAGGGCAAACCCGGTCGGGGCCTCATCCGACCGGTCAAACTCAACCCCGATCCGGCGAGCGCCCGACTCGCGCGCCGCAAGCTGTACGCACACGCTTTCCAGCAGCGCCCGGAGCGTGCTCTCAAGGACCTCCCGGCGCGTCGTGGGACCGTCGAACAAACGCTCGGCCATCGGGGGATCGGTCGGACGGACGGGATGGATCGTCTCGATGGCGTGCCCCATCGCCTGGTCCAAGCGCAGGAGCAGTTGCTCACCGAACCGGGCCGGCAGGGTGGAGCGGGGCGTCGCGACCACGTGCTCGATCCGCTCGATCCCCAGGAGGTTCAGACCCGCAACCGTTTGGGGGTCAAGGCGCAGCGCCTGCACCGGCAGACTCGCGATGGCCTCCCGGACCTCTCCCTCCCCCACGATCCGCGGGCCGGCGCCCCCAAAGCGCGCTGTCGCCCACGCCGCCCCGAGTGTCGGCGCGATCGCTCCCCGCGCCGTGAAGCCCAACGCACGAAAGGCCGCCGAGGCCACCTCAAGCAGGCGAGGCTCCCCCCCGTGCACCGGGCCGCACCCCGTGACGTCCAGCAGCAGGCCGTCCGGGGCGTCCGGGGCGACCGTCGGCGCCAGGCGCCGTGAAGACCACGTCGCCAACGCCCACAGCGCGGCCTCCGCGTCACTCGGGCGAGCCGGCTCAACGCGCGCCTCCCCACGGATCAGCCCCCGCGCCTCGGGCACGGGCAGACCCGGGACAACCCCGGCGCCCGCGGCCCGCTCACAGCACGCCGCGACCACCTGACGCTGGTGCTCTTCGGTCGTGAGCAGCAACGGGCGCGGGTCAGCCGAACGCCCGGCGTGCCGATCGCGCCGGCGCACCAACTCGACCGCGAAGTTCGGGAACCACACCGACATCATTCGTTTCATGGTCTCGACGCACGGTCCATTGCCGTGCCTCCTTGTCACTGGCCTGCGATCCCTTGCAACGCAGGAGCTGCACGCTCCAGTGCGGACTGGTCGTCGGGGTCGCTTTCGGACGCACAAGCCACCTCGTCCAGGCCGCCGAGATCTCCCCCTGTTCACGCCAGGGGCGCCCGAGCAGGCAGAGGGCGCCCTCGGACGACGCCGCGAGCTGCAGCCGGCGCGAATCGCGCATGCCCAGCCCGCTTCCGTCCGCGATGACCACGCCGACCCCCGGGCAGCGCAGGGCGAGATCGATCGCCCAGACACGCTCTGCAAGGTGATCCGACGAGACGAAAAGCGAACGCTCGAGCAATCTCGGATCGCCGCCGAACGCCGTGGCGTGCGGCTGCACACGGGACCCGATCCAGACGGCCCACCGGTGATCCGAAGACGCGTGAATCGCCCGCGATGCGAGATGCCCCATGAGGCCCAAGGGTGGCGTCCATCCCCGGGACTCGCCCTCCTCCCCCGAAAACCACTCATGCACCCTCCCCAGATGGAGCCCCCCCCCGGTGGCGGCGTCCGGGCCGGGCCAGCCCGTCGACAACCTGAACGCTCGCGCCGACGCCCCCCCCCGATCCTCAAGCCGACCGATCTCCGCTGCGAGATGATCGATCAGGTTCCGGTCGGTGAGCCGCTCTCGAAGTCGCATTTTGTCAGGGTATCACCCGACCAGGACCCAATCAAGCCTTTCTTCCTTCTTTACGCCCTCCGAGCCATCCTCCCCGCCGACGCGCCGCAGTACCGTGCGTGCATGTGTGGGCGCTACACCCGTCACTACACCTGGGAGCAGGTGCGCGACTTCCTCGATCTGCGTTTCCCCGACGAGTTGGGGCTGCGGGAGGCGTACAACGTGGCGCCCACCCACCGGGCGCCGATCGTTCGGCTGCGGGGGAAGGACCGCGAGATGAGCCTCGCCGCGTGGGGGCTGGTCCCCGCCTGGGCGACCGATCCCGGCGTCGGGGTGAAGATGTTCAACGCCCGGTCGGAGACGGTCGCCGAGAAGCCGGCGTACCGCGAGGCGTACCGGAAGCGGCGTTGCGTGGTTCCCGTCTCGGGTTTCTATGAGTGGCCCAAGCGGTCCCACCCCAAGACCCCGCATTACTTCAGCCGCGCCGATGAGCAGATCATGTGCCTTGCGGGGCTGTGGGAGCGTTGGGACCGTGGTGAGGGGGCGCTGGAGACGTTCACCGTCATCACCACCGACGCCAACGAGACGGTGAGCCCGATCCATCCGCGCATGCCTGTGGTGCTTGAGCCCGACGCGATCGGCGTCTGGCTGGGGGCGGGGGGCGCGCCGGACGAAGCGCGGGCACTGCTCCGGCCCGCCGCGCCGGGCGTGATCCAGAGCTGGCCGGTCGCGTCCTTTGTGGGGGACGTGCGTCGGGACGGCCCGGAGCTGATCGAGCCGCAGCAACCAGACCGGGGGCTCTTCGACGCGCTGTAGGCGGACTACCCCGGACGGGGAAGTCGGCGGGTCGGCGCCGCTACCGCGTGGCGCGGTTGAGCTTCGTCCATCCGTTCGTGTTGGTCATGACGGAGTTGGTCATCACCACCTGCCCCTGACCGTTCATGTAGGCGTTGTTGTACGTGCTGGGGAGCTGCACCACCTGCCCACCCGGCGTCTGGTAGTCCTCCACATCGCGGATGTAGTTGATGAACTGGTGATGCATCTTGTCGTTGGAGGCCTGGCGAGAGCGGACCGATTCCTGGTGGAGCTCGAACGACTTCTGCATGCCCTCCCGGGTGATGCGCCCGCGCTCGATGATGCCGTCGTTCACGGTCTTGTTGATCTGGGCCCGGAGCTGCATGATCGTCGCCAGCCACTTGGGGTCCGGGCGGACCGAGAGGCTCGCCGCGTCGGCGATCGCCCGGTTGGGCGAGCCCCCGACCGGCCCGCGCACCGTTCGGATGTCATCGATCCCCCATCGGGCACTTGTGACCATCTGCCCATTGGCCAACGGGGTGCGCGTGATCACGGCGTAGCCGGTGATGAAGACATCCTCCTCGAACCGGCGTCCGTTCTCGGTGTAGGTCACACGGACGCGATCGGCGAAAATCGGCATCTGCATCTCGCCGCCGCCCATCTGCCGCATCATCCGATTCTGTTCCTCCATGGAGCGGAACGTGGGAGCGAGCATCTCGCGCATCGTCGCGAGCACCTCGGGCATCTCCTGGGCCTCGATCACCTGCACGCCGGTTGCGTGCGGGCGGCGTTGGGGGATGAGCATGTTCAGGACGTAGTCTCCCGTGGTCTGCGGGAGGGGCATGAAGCGAAGGCCCTCACCGGTGATCTGCCCCGGTTGCGGGGGCGGGCCCGACCCCGGGACGCCCATCGCGGCGTTAATCTGGAAGATGTCTGACCAGGTGTACTGCGCTCCCGGGTGATACCCGAAGCAGACGCCGTCGGGCGCCGAGACCGTGAGGTCCAGGTGCACCATGTCCAGGTAGAGCTGCGGCTGGTTCCAACGCACGCCCCCCTCCCGCTGCCAGCCGGAGGGGACGAGCAGCGTGTGCGAGGGCGCCCCACCCATCTCCGGATCGGAGAGCGTGACCGGCTCGAGCGTCACTGAGGCAGAGGCGTTCACTCCCCCCCGTTCCTCAGGACGCCCGAACTCGGTCGACGCCCCCGGCGTCCAGGACGACCCGCCCCGGGCGTCGGACGCCCCGGGACCGGTCCCGCCGGGCTCCCCCCCGCGCGGTCCGGGCCGGGTCGCCTGCACCGGCGACCACCCCTCGACGTCGTTGCCCAGACGCCCGGTCAGCGCATTGCCCTGGACCTGGATCTCCAGCTGCTGGGCGCCCAGCGGGACCGTCTCCCCGGTCTGCAGGATGGTCATGGTGGTGTCGGTCGCCCGAAGGGCGCCCCGCCCCCCCGGCGCCTCCCCAACGAACCGGCCCGTCGCCTTGATGTCAATCGTCCGCCCGTCCGCCGTGGGCATCCGGGCCTCCAGCACCAGATCCGCGTTGTACGAGCCGCGCGCGTCTCGCGTCACGTTGAGCGTCAACGGACACTGGACAACCTGCCCGAAGTCCATCTCCTCACTCACCACGCCGGACCACCCGCCCGCGAACAGGTCGACGGCGGGAGCGACCTCCAGCGGCTTCTTCGGGTTCGACTGAGGCGCGGGGGTGACGAACCGGTTGTACCCCACCAGATCGTCGAGCTTGCCCGCGTCGGGCAGCGTGCGTTCGAGTTCCGCGGTGCGAGCCAGGGCCCGCTGACGGTCCGCGGGGGCGACGTTCTTGTCGCTGTTGAAGTACTCGATCAGCTCCTTGGCGTCGGCGTGTCCCCGCTTGGCGGCGACACCGACCCAGGCGATCCCCTCCACGAAGTCCGCCTCACGCCCCAGGCCGTTGAGGAGCATCTCCCCGTAGCTCATGATCCCGCCGAGACTGCCCAGCTTCGCCGAGCGTTCGAAGTAGCCGATCGCGGCTTGGTCGTTCCGCTCGCCGAACGCTCCCTCGTGCGCCATCGCTCCGAGTTCAAAGAGGGCGCTGGGGTGATCGCCGCGTGCGGCCGTCTCGAAAGATCGCTTCGCGACGCCCAGGTCCTGGGTCGTGCCGAGGCCAAACGCCGAGCACATGGCGACGAGGTAGTTCGCGCCGACATGTCCCTGCTCGGCCAGGGGACGCGCGAGCCGCAGGGCCGTCTCGAAGTCCTGAGCCGCCATGGCGTCCGAGGCCCGCTGGAGCGTCGCCGGATCCGCGCCTCGCCCGGTCGGGGGCGCCGGGTCCGTGCGCCGGGTCACGCCGGAGGCGTTCCGCAGCGTGTACGTCGATTGGCCGGTGGCGAAGACGTAGCCGCGCTCCGGCTCTCCCTCGAGGGTGCAGTCGTACGACTTCCCCCCCGCCTGGAAGGCGCCCACCAGGCGCGTCGGGTTCTCGTAGACACCGGTCAGGGGGTACGCGGTCCCGCCCATGCGGACCCGCCCGCTCAGGCGTGAGGCGCCAACATCGAACTCGTTGAGTTCAACCGTCAGCCCCTCACCTTCCAGCCGCATGGGCAGATCGAGAACCTGGGGGCCGTGGTACGGCTCACGCTCCGCCAGGCGGTCGAGCGGATTCTCGGACCCCTTCTCGAGTGGGTTGGCTTGTCCGGAGGCCGGGGACGCCAGGCCCACGGTCAGCAGCGTGAAGGCGCCGACCGTGCTGAGCCGGGATCGGTAGGATGAGACTCGGCGTGTGGACTGTGGCATGGGCTGGCTCCGTCGGCTGGTGCGATTGAGCGGGGTCACGATGCACCCCGTCATCCCTCCTTGCCCGACGCCTCGGACGATCTGACAGGAACTGGCCGAAATTGTCGTTGGCCTGGGCACACAGGCCGTGAACCGGGCTCACCATGACCGCTTACACGACCCACATCACGCTCCTGGGAAAGCTGGGCGAGGACGCCAACCCGGCGGCGTGGAACGAGTTCTGTGATCGGTACGGCGAGCTGATCCGCTCGTTCGCCCGGCGTCAGGGCCTGCAGGCGAGCGACTGCGACGACGTGCTCCAGGATGTTCTGGTCGCGTTGGCGGGCTCGATGAGCCGGTTCGAGTATGACCCGGACAAGGGCAAGTTCCGGTCCTATCTGAAAACCATCACGCTTCGCGCGATCTACAAAAAGTTTCGTCAGAAACAACAACCCAGCAGGCAAGAGCCCATCGGGGACGGGGTGCTCAACGCGACCTCCGACCCCGAAACCGACGAACGCTGGGAGCAGGAGTGGCGCCAGCACCACCTGAGGCAGGCGATGCGAACGATCGACACCGAGTTCAGCGACGCGGACCGCGCCGCCTTCCGCCTCTACGCCCTGGGCGGGCGCGGCGCGAAGGAAACCGCCGAGGCGCTTGGGATGAGCGTTGACCGTGTCTATCAGGCCAAGAGCCGCATCATGAACCGGCTGGGCGCGCTGGTCGAAACCCAGGTGCAGGACGAAGGATGAACGCCGACCCTTCCACCAGCTCGGCGTGGTACTCCGACCCGGGGACGCTCCTGGACACACTCCGGCGCCTCGAACAGTCCGCCCCGACGGTCCCCGCGCCCGAGATCCCGGGGTACCAAGACCTCGTGGAAATCGCACGGGGAGGGCAGGGCGTCGTCTACACCGGCGTGCAGGCCTCGACCCAGCGCCGCGTCGCCATCAAGCTGCTCACGCCGCGGGCCGAGCACGACGAGCGGGCCCGGCGTCGGTTTGAGCGAGAGGTGAACCTGGCCGCCCGCCTGCGCCATCCCAACATCGTGCGCATCTATGACAGCGGGACAACGGCGGACGGCCGTCTCTACTGCGTGATGGACTTCATCGAGGGTGGATCGCTGCGGGACCATCTGCTCGGCCTCACCGAAGACGGAACTTCGCGCAGCGCCACACCCGACGAGACACTCCGCCTGTTCCACACGATCGCGCTCGCCCTCAGCGCCGCGCACCAGCGCGGGGTGATCCACCGTGATCTGAAGCCCTCGAACATCCGGGTGGACCCCGCTGGCTCGCCCCACCTGCTCGACTTCGGTCTGGCCAAGGCGATCGAGGGCGCGGACGAGCTGTCGGGATCGGCCCCGAGCGTGACGGAGCACTCGGGCCAGTTCGCCGGCTCTCTCCCTTGGGCGAGCCCGGAACAGGTGGGCGCCGACTCGAGCGAGATCGACGTGCGGACGGACATCTACTCGATGGGCGTTATGCTCTACCAGGCCCTGACCGGCGAGTTTCCTTACCCCGTGAACGGGTCCATCCGAGAGACCGTCAACGCGATCGCCGAGACCGAGCCGGCGCCCCCCAGCTCGCGTCGTCCCGGACTGGGGCGTGACCTGGACACGCTGGTGCAGACGTGCCTCGCCAAGGACAAGAGCCGGCGCTACCAGAGCGCCGCGGCACTGGGCGAGGACCTTCGGCGGGTCATCGCGGGGGAACCGATTCTCGCGAGGTCGGACACCGCGTGGCAGGCGATGAACCGATCACTCCGTCGGTACCGCCTCGCCTTCACGCTTGTCGCGGTCGGCGGCGGCGCCCTCGCCGGACTCACCCTGCTGATGGCATTCATGTACGCCCGGGCCACACGGGCGGAAGAGGCGGCGCACCGGGAGACGGTCCACGCCACCACGGTGAATCAGTTCCTGCTCAATATGCTCGCCTCCCCTGATCCGGAGAATCTCGGACGCGAAGTGACCGTGCGGGAGATGGTGGACCACGCCTCGGCGCAGCTCGAGCGCGACGCGGCCCTCCCGCGGACCACGCGAGCCTCGCTCCACGGCGTGATCGCCAGCACGCGGTCCTCGCTGGGGCAGTTCGAGGACGCGCTCGATCACGCGCGCGAAGCGGCGCGGCTCAGCGCGCAGGAACGGGGAGACGATCACGAACAGACGATCGAGTACCGCAACCTGATCGCGAGCCAGCTGCTCGCCCTCAGCCGTTTCGATGAGGCCGAGGAGGTACTCGAATCGAATCTTCGCCTCGCGCGATCGGGATTGGGCGAGACCCACCCGGTCACCCTCTCGGCGTGGTCCAACCTCGCCAGCGTGCTCTCCGAGCGCGGGGCGTACGTCGAGGCCATCGGGATCCACCGGCGGGTCTACGAGTCCCGGCTCAGGACGCTTGGCCCCGATGATGAGCGAACGATCGGCTCGCTGCACCACCTCGCCATCGAGGAGAACGCCGCGGGACGGTACGATGCGTCACTCGCCCATTATCGCGAGGCGGCGTCGCAGTCGATCGAGGCGCTCGGCGAAGAGCACCCACGAACACTGCGCATTCGCAGCGGATTGGCCGTCGCGGTCGAGCAGCGGGGCGACGCGGGCGCCTCCGCGGCGATGCTCCGCGAACTCGTGCCCATCGCCAACCGTGTCTGGGGCGCCGACCACCGGGACACCAATATCCTCAAGACCAATCTGGCCTTCGCCCTCGACCTGACCGGATCAATCGACGAGTCCCTTGCCCTGACCCGTGAGATCCTTGAATCCTCGGAGCGGACCCTGGGTCCAGAGCACACCGACACGATCAACGCGCGGAACGGACTCGCCAGCGCCCTCTACCGACACGGGGACTACGAGGGCGCCGCGGAGCTGCTCGCCGAGTCTCGACGCATCGCCACGGAGCAGTTCGGCCCTCTGCACGTTCGCTCGCTCGACTCGGGGGCGAACCTGGCCCAGGTGCTCCGGCGCACGGGGGACACGGCGCGGGCGTCGCAGGTCGCCGACGAGGTCTTCGCCAACGCCCGAGCGTATTTCGGAAACGCCAATCCGGAACTGGCGTGGTACGCCAAGGTCGCCGGCGACATCCGTCTCGAACGCGGCGACGCAACGGGCGCGGTGGAGTGCCTGGAACAAGCGCGCGAGCTGGTCGCCCGGCAGCACGACTACGCCCTCCACCGTTCAACCCTCAAGTCCCTCGCCTCGGCACTGCATGCCGCGGGCAGGCGCGAAGACGCCCTCCGCGTGATCGAGGCGTGCGCCGCGCTCATGCGATCCGAGGAAGAGAGTCAGGAAGCAATCGACGCGCTGCAGGAGCTGGCGCCGGCGCCGTAAGCCGCCAAGGCTCGGTGCGTGAAACAGTCCCCGCTCACCGTCCCCCGGTCCCGGCCGAAGCAAACTCTCCCTCACACAGGGTCACAGGCGCGATACGCCTCGATGACCGCGCGCTCACCCGCCTCGCCCGGTCTGGAGTTTCCGTGCTCCATTCCCAGGATGCCCGTGAACCCCTTGGACTTGATGTGGGTGAAGACGTTCAGGAAGTTGATCTCACCCGTGGTCGGCTCGCTCCGCCCGGGAGTGTCCCCCATCTGGAAGTACGCGATCTCCTCCCAGCACCGATCGATGTTCGGGATCAGGTTCCCCTCCGTGATCTGCTGGTGGTACAGGTCGCAGAGGATCTTGCACGCGGACGAGTTGACGCCCCGGCAGATCTCGTATGCGTGCGCCATCTTCGCGAGCAGCATGTTCGGGTGGTTCTGCGGGTTGAGCGGCTCGAGCACCATCACCAGCCCGTGCGGCTCCAGGATCTCGGCGGCCTCGCGGAGCTGATCGATCGCGGACGCCGTCTGATACCCCAGGTCCAGGCGCGGGTCGCGCGTGCCGGGCACCACAGTCATCCACGTGGCGTTGACCCGCATGGCGATGTCCACCGCCCGGCGGGCCTCATCGAGAAACGCCTGGCGGTTTTCCCGGTCGCCCCGGCTGAACGTGGGCCCCCACGCCGTGGACGGGTTGAGAACAAACACCCCAATGCGCATCCCGAGACGCTCCATCGCCCGAGCGATGCGTTCCTGCTCTTCCGGGGCGCGTCCCCCCATCCCGTTGTCCTCCCACGCACGGAACCCCTGGGCCGCGGCGAACTCAAGCTGCGCCACCGGGTCTTCCCCGGCGTGGTGACGGAACATCCCGAAATGGGGGGCGAAGGCCATCGAGAAGGGGGCGAGCGGCTCCTCTCCGCCCGGCGCCGCGCGCACGCCCGCCGTCAAACCCGCCACACCGGCGGCGCCCATCCCCGCAAGAAACGTTCGACGCTCCATTCTGGCCACTCCTGATCAGATGAACGGCGTCCGCCCCGGCGTCGGGACAGACCGCGGTTCGACCGCTCCGAACTCGTACGCCGGGGGCGCCAGATCCAGGCTGGACGCCAACGCCATCTCCCAGGTCACTTCCTGCCCGGTGTACGCGCTCATCCGACCCATGATCGCGGTCAGCGTGCTCTCCGCCACCCGGACCGCCTCATTGAGGCGCGGCCCGTCGCCCCGGATTGAGGCGATCAGGTTCGCGTGCTCGACCATGTACGGGTTCGGGCGCTCACCGGCGAACTTCCAGGGCCGCTCCCCGCGGATCTCCGCGAAGGCCGGCCAGGAAATGCTCGATCCTCGCGTCCCCGTGATGCGCTCGTCCACACGCGTCTGGCACCCGTCGATCTGGCGGCACATGCTCGTCGCCCGGCGCCCCCCCTCGTACTCGTACTCCACCGCAAAGTGATCGAAGATATTGCCGTACTCCCGGCCTGTGCGCACCTGGCGCCCCCCCATCCCCACCGCGCGGACCGGCATTCCTCCCATCGCCCAGTTGACCACGTCGAGGTTGTGGATGTGCTGCTCGCAGATGTGATCGCCCGAGAGCCAGCAGAAATACAGCCAGTTGCGGCACTGCCACTCCATGTCGGTTTCGTGCGGCTCGCGCTGGTGCACCCAGAGCCCCCCCTGGTTCCACGCGCAGCTCGCCGAGACCACCTCGCCGATCTCCCCTGAGCGGATGCGGTCCATCAGCTCCAGATAGTTCGTCTCGTGCCGTCGCTGCGTCCCCGCGACGACCGAGAGCCCCTCCGCTTGCGCCCGGCGCCCCGCCTCGATGACCCGGCGGACACCCACCGGGTCAACCGCGACCGGCTTCTCCATGAACACGTGCTTACCCGCCCCCACCGCCGCCTGGAAGTGGATCGGGCGGAAGTGCGGCGGGGTCGCCAGCACCACGTAGTCGATCTCCTTGATCGCGAGCAGACGCTCGTAGGCGTCGAACCCGGTGAAGCGGCGTTCCGGCGCCACCGAGACCCGGTCGGACCACTCGTTGACCAGATTCGTATGACTCGACTCCAGCCGGTCGCTGAAGAGGTCCGCCATCGCGACGATGCGGACACTCGGATCGGCCTCGAGCGCGTTCCACGCCGCGCCCGTCCCTCGGCCCCCGCACCCGATCACCCCCACGCGGATCGAATCGTCCCCCGTGGTCCGCAGGCGGGATGCGAACGACGGGGCGACCAGCGCCCCCACCCCCAACGCCGAAGCCCGGATCATCTCACGCCGTGTCCAATCACTCATCTTCCAGTCCTTCCATCAGGGCGCCGCGCGTGCAAACACGCGGTCCATTTGCCCGCTGATCGCCCGCAAGCGATCGGCGCCGCCGCCCCCGACCTCGGCGGTGATCCATCCACCGTACCGGATCTCATCGAGCGCGACGTTCACCTCGTCCCACGGGAGATCCCCCTCGCCGATCTCAACCCCGAACCCGGCCCACGCCCCCGCTTTGTCCGCCTTTGCGCGTGAGTACCCCTTCACATCGATCCGCGCGATCCGTTCACCCAGTTCGCGGATCCAGTGTTGGGGCCACCCGTGCCGCCATATGTTCCCGACGTCGAAGTACCAGGCGTACACGGGGTCGGCGCCCGCCGGCGTATGCCCGTTCGCCTCGTCCACGTACCGCGCCGCGGCGCTCGGGCTGAGCAGGAAGTTGTTCCAGACATTCTCAATCGCAACGCTCACCCCCGCCTCACTCGCGATCGGCGCGACCCGCTCCAACTCCCGCATGGATCGGCGCCAGGCGTCCGCCGGCGAGACTCCCGCGTTGACCACCGCGGGAACGAGCAGCACCGTCGTCCCACCCAACGCCCGGCAATCCCGGATTGCCGTCTCGAGCCCCTCGCGCCCCCGGCGCCGGACGTCCTCCTCGGGGTGAGAGAGCGGCGCGTTCCAGTGGACCGAGTCCACCACCCCCGGCGTCTCGATCCCGGTCGCCTCCTTCGCCCGCAGGACCTCTTCCAGATCCAGCGGCCCCGGGCTGTCCATCTCGACGCCTTCGAAGCCCGCGTCACGCGCCATCGCGAACTTCTCGCGCACGCTCTGCCCGCCACCGATCATGCCGAACTTGAGCGCCTTTCGGAACCGCGCCCGAGGCGCCGGGGCTTCGACCGCCCCCCGCACGCCCCCGGCGAGAACGCCGCACGCCGCCGCGCCCGCCGCACGCGCCAGAAACGCGCGTCGATCCAACGATGCGTCCGGGACCATCAGATCAACCTCGTCCTGCCCGGGGTGGCGACCTCCGGCGTGGGGCGTTCCCCGAACACCCAGGCCTCCGGGTTCAGGTCCTCCCGGCTCTCCATGGCCTGCTCCCAGGTGACCGCCTGCCCGGTGTAGGCCGCCATGCGCCCCATGATCGCCAGCATCGTCGAGTTCGCCATGAAGGCGCCATCGTTCACCGGGCGCCCGGAGCGGATCGCGCCGAAAAGCTCGTCGTGCTCGCGCTGGTACATGTCGTTGCCCGGCGCGGTTCCCTTCCAGTCCTTCGCCCCCTCGATCACGTGCCGCCCGTTCCAGGGATCAATGGTCATCGTGCCCTCCGACCCGGTCACGAACCCCGTGTTGTCGTACGGCGTGTTGGGCCAGTGGCGACACGTGTGATACGCCCGCACGCCCCCGTCGAACTCGTACGTGACCGCGAAGTGGTCATAGACATTCCCTGTCTCCGGCAGGTCGGGGCGCGTCTGACGCCCGCCAACGGCCCAACACCGCACCGGCGCGCGGTCCCGGAGCGCCCACCCGATCCAGTCGATCGCGTGCACCGCCTGCTCCACAATGTGATCCCCCGAGAGCGGATGGAAATACTGCCAGTTGCGGGTCTGAAACTCGGTATCGGACCACCCCGCCTCGCGCGCCTTCGGCGTCACCCACCCCGTCGTGTTGTATGTGGTCTGGATCGAACGGATCTCCCCGACGCCCCCCGCCAGGAGCTGGGCAAACGCTTCGCGCATCTGATCCTGATAGCGCCAGCAGAATCCGGACATGAGCGAGAGGCCCTTCTCCTTCGCCATCCGAGCCGAATCGAGCACCGAACGCACCCCGGGCGCGTCCACCGCCACCGGCTTCTCGCAGAACACGTGCTTCCCCGCCTCCACCGACGCGCGCAGGTGCGCCGGGCGGAACGCGGGGGGCGTGGTCAGCAACACCACGTCCACGCCGGAAGCGATCACCTGCTGGTAGGCCTCAAAGCCTGAGAACCGGCGCTCCGGTGGGCACGAGAACTTCCCCTCCCGCATCGACGCGCCACGCTCCTCGGCCCACGCCCCGATCGCGTCCCTCGCATGCTGCAGGCACGGTTCGATCCGCTCCGGGTAGAGGTCCCCCATCGCCCAGAGCACCACGCCCGGGTCTGCCTTGAGCGCCTGCACCAGCGCGCCAACCCCACGCCCCCCACAACCGATGATCCCGACCCGGAGCGGCGCCCAACCACTCCCCCGCCCGCGCCCCATCGCGGGCGACGCGACGAGCCCGCCAACGCCCGCAGCGGTCGCCGCCGCCACAAAGTCCCGCCGGGTCATCTCCGGTTCACTCTTCATCGCTGGCTCCCTCGTCTTCCGACGCATCAATCACGAATCGAAATCCGACCCAGCCGCAGTCGGCCAACCACCACGCGCTCTTCGGAATCTGCGGATCGCTCATGTTCCAGCTCGACGCCTGCGTCTGGCTCGACACGGGCGTGCACGCCCCGGCCTCCTCCCGGAACGAGCCACCCATCGCCACAGGGCGCCTCGTCTCGGTCGTCACCCACTCGGCCACGTTCCCGAGCATGTCGTGCAGACCAAACCCGTTGGGGCGTTTCTGGCCCACCGGCTCGGTGGCATTGTCCGTGTTCGCCTCGAACCAGGCAAAGTCTTCCAGGGCGGCGACCGCCGGGAGGCCGTTGGGCTCGACCGCTCCCCCGCGGGCCAGGTGTGCCCACTCGGCGCGCGTCGGCAACCGCGCCTCCAGCCCGGTCCGCGCCTCCAGCCACGCGCAGAACGCCTCGGCGCCCGCGCGCGTCATCCCGATCGCCGGATACCCCGCGTGCCCGTATCCCCGGTCCGGCGGGACGTAGGGCTTGCTCGGTCGAGAAACCCCGTCCACCCCTTCCCCCTCCGCCTCGTCGAGCGCGAAGACGAAGACGTCGTACAGGTCCCAGGTGACCTCGGTCCGCAGCACCCAGAGCGCCCCGACCTCGACCGTCTTACCCTCGTCGGACACGAACTCCCCGCCCGGGCAGCGAACCAGCTCAAACTCCAACGCCGTCCCCGGCACGCGAACGGCCATCGTCTCCGGGGTGACACCGACCTCCTGCCCCACCGCCACGCCGGGTGACACCGTCGCTACCGTGAGCACCATGAGTCGATTCAGGACACGCAAACCGGCCATGCTCGCTTTCATTCTCGTCCTCGTCGGGGCCGTCGCGGGGTGCGCCTCACCCGTCGCCGAGAAACGCCTCCCGCAGGCGGAGGCTACCGCCTCCCGCTTCGAGTACGCAAGGGTGGTCATGGGCAGCCGGGCGAGAATCGTGCTCTACGCCGACCGCGAGCCCGACGCTGCGCACGCGGCTCGTGAGGCCTTCCGAGAGATGGACCGCCTCAATATGGTTCTGAGCGACTACACCGACGCGAGCGAAGCGATGCGCATCTGCGCCGCTCCGCATGCCACCGAGTGCCCCATCAGCGCCGATCTCCTCGACGTCCTGCAGAAGTCCCGGCTTGTCCACCGAGCCTCCGCGGGCGCCTTCGACCCGACCCTGGGCGCCCTCACCCAACTCTGGCGTGCGTCCTTCAAGTCGAACCAGCTCCCCAGCCTCGAGGCGCGGGACGAGGCCCGGGCGCGGTCCGGTTTCCATCGGATCACCCTCGATCCCGAGTCCTCCACCGTTGAGCTGCTCGTGCCCGGTCTTCGATTCGATTTCGGCGCCATCGGCAAGGGCTACGCCGCCGACCGCGCCCTCCGCACGCTCGGCTCGCTCGGGTTCACGCGGGCGCTCGTTGATATCGGCGGGGACATGGCCATCGGCGATCCCCCCCCGGGCGCGGCTGGCTGGCGCATCGGCGCCACGGACGACCGAACCGACCATCCCCGGACGCTCGTGCTCGCCAACACCGGCCTGGCCACCTCCGGAGACCGATACCGGTCCATCACCCTGGACGGGGTCCGGTACTCGCACATCCTCGATCCGAGGACCGGCCTGGGGCTGCGCTCGGCACACGCCGTGACCGTGGTCGCGCCGCAGGCCTGGCTCGCCGATGCGCTCGCCAGCGCCGCGAGCGTGCTGGGCCCGGCCGACAGCGCCCGCCTCACGGAGCGGTGGCCGGACGCCGAATTCATCTGGTTTGCGCCGCAAGCCGAACGACCCGAAGGGGACGCGACCCCACCCCCCGACCGAGCCGACCATCCCCCCGCGTCGCGGGCGGACACCCGATCCGACGCGTCGCCTGGGCCATGACCACCGGATCCCCCGGACAGGAGCGTGGTGGTCGGGGCGAGGAACCGCGTGCGGGTACACTGAAGGGCCAGAGCAGACTCGGCCGGCAACCCACCGACGCCAGGAGACGCCCATGACACTCCGACTCATCGCCACGCTCTCGATCCTGCTCACCACCGGGTGCGTCTCGATCGAAACATCACGCAACGCAAACACCGGCTCCGTCGGTCGGAGCTACGAGCCCGGCTAGTCCACCGCCACCAACACCCCGCGGGTGGTCAACGCCGCGGTCGGCGCCCTCTCGCATCAGTTGCAGGACCAGTACCCGCAGATGGCTCGCATGGCGCAGCTTCCTCCCTCTCAGATTCACCCCCGCCTCGGTCACAAGACCGCGACGAAGGGCATCTTTGAGTCCGAGGTTCGGCTCTCCCTGCGCGAACGCGCCAGGAACCAGTTCCTCCGGGTGGTCAGCAGCTATCAGAAGAAGTACGGCGCCGCGCCGTGGGGGGTCTACTGCGACGAGATCCGTGTCGATCCCGCCCCCAGCTTCAATCCGTTCGAGCTGTTCTGGCTTTCGCGCACCAACCGGACGTACCGGGGTGTCAGCTCGGAACAGCTGCTCGCTCGCTCCGACGCCCTCGCCGCGTGCATCGCCCAGATCCAGCTGGGGTTCCACGACGCCTCGCGCCGGTTGCAGGAAACCGAGGGCATCCTCGTGGCGCCGATCGCGGGCCTGACTCCCGGCCCCAAGCAGCGCGACCCGCGGACCCTTCAGAGCTACGAGGAAGCCGCGGCCGCATTCGCCGCCCGCCACCCTGATCTCAACATCTCCTGGATCGTGATCTGGGACTACTGGGGTCAGGGCGCCGACCACGACGCCGCCGGCTTCGCCCGCCGGTCCGCGGCGTGGTGGCGGGCGAACCGGGCCGCTTACGGAAGCCCCGTGATCCGCGTCGCCCGTCCCGTGAAGATGGGCAACAAGGGGCAGGTCGTGGCCAGCGCGAACGGACGCGCCGAGGCGTGGAGCGAGGAACAACTCGACGCCTGGTGGGACGCCACCCCCAGCCCGCCCGATGGCGACCCCAAGGGCATCTGGGGAGTCAGTGACGGCGCCAACCGCGCCAACTTCCAGGCCACCGCGCCTCGCGTCGCCGCACACATGATCAGACGGGCGTCCGAATAGACCCCCGCTGACGCGGGTCATCGACACGGGTGCGTCACGGGACTCAGGCGCGCTTTGCGGGCGCCGGCGCCTCGTCCTCCGATGGGAAGACGCAGAGGTCGCTCGGGTCGGCGCCGAGCGTCACCTGCTCGTTCACGCGCACAGCGGGGTTGTACCGAACCCGCGCGATCGCCCCGACGCAGGACCCGGTATCGAAGAGCAGGTCCATCTCGTCCCCGAGCACCTCGACCGATCGCACCGTCGCGCGGAACGCCGCGCCGTCCCCCGGGCTCGCCTCGCCGCCCGAAATGACTCGAAACCGCTGCGGGCGGACGCCCACGATGATCTTCTCGCGATCGCTGAAGGACTCCGTGGCGCGGAGCGGGAACTCGAGCGGCTGCCCCGTGGCGTGCGCGGCGCTCGCCTCCCGGAAGACCCAGCGGTCCCCTTCACGACGGGCCTCACCCTGAAAGAGGTTCATGCGGGGCAGCCCGATGAACGTCGCGACAAACGGAGAGACCGGTCGCTGATACACCTCCAGCGGCGTGCCGACCTGCTGGACGACCCCGTCGGACATCACGACGATCCGGTCGCCCAGCGTCATCGCCTCTTCCTGATCGTGCGTCACATAGATCGTGGTGGTGCCCAGCCGCTGGTGCAGAAGCTTCAGCTCCGAACGCATCACGGCGCGGAGCTTGGCGTCGAGGTTCGAGAGCGGCTCATCGAAGAGGTACACCGCCGGCTCCCGGACGATCGCTCGCCCGAGCGCGACGCGCTGACGCTGCCCACCCGAGAGCTGCCCCGGACGGCGGTCGAGCATCTCCGTGAGCCCGAGCATCTCGGCCACCTCGTTGACGCGCGCGGCAAGCTCTCCCCGACGGAGTCCGCGCAGCCGGAGCGCGAAGCCAAGGTTCTGGCGGACCGTCATGTGCGGGTAGAGGGCGTAGTTCTGGAACACCATCGCGATATCGCGGTCCTTGGGCGACACCCGATTCACCACCCGGTCACCGATGCGCATGGTTCCTTCGGAGATCGACTCGAGCCCCGCGATCATGCGGATGGTCGTGGACTTCCCGCATCCCGACGGACCAACGAGCACAACGAACTCGCCGTCCTCGATCTCCAACGAGAGGTCTCGAACGGCGTGGTACCCGTCCGGGTACCGCGTGTTGACGTGCTCAAGGGTGACAGATGCCATGGGCAGAGCCTAGCGAACCCGCCCCGGCGCCGAAAGCGACCGGCTACCCTGCTACTCGCAGTTTGAGAACCTCCCCCGGAGGCCCGGCCCAGTGAGCCAGAGGAGAGAGCCGATCCATGCCTGTTCCAGCTGACTTTGTGTGGGGGGTCGCCTCGTCGTCGTATCAGATCGAAGGCGGCGCGGGCGCCGATGGCCGATCCCCAAGCGTCTGGGACACCTTCTGCCAACGCGAGGGCGCCGTCTTCAACGGGGAGTCCGGCGAAACCGCGTGCGACCACTACACTCGCTACGAGGAGGACGCCCAGCTGATCGCGGACCTGGGCGCCTCGGCATACCGCCTCTCCATCGCCTGGCCCCGCGTCCTCCCGGAGGGACTCGGCCGGGTGAACGAGAAGGGCCTCGCCTTCTATGACCGACTCGTGGACGCCCTCCTCGCCCGGGGCGTGCAGCCCTGGATCACGCTCTATCACTGGGATCACCCCCAGGCCATCCAGGACCTGGGCGGGTGGATGAGCCGCGAATCGGGCGACTGGTTCGCGGAGTACGCCGGCGCCGTCGTCGCCCGACTCTCTGACCGCGTCTCCCACTGGATGACGCTGAACGAGCCCCAGATCTTCCTCGGCCTCGGGCACATCGACGGCGCCCACGCCCCCGGCCTCAAGCTCTCCCGCAAGGAGTCCCTCCAGGCCTCCCACCACGCCCTGCTCGCTCACGGCAAGGGGGTCCAGGCCATCCGTGCCAACGCCTCCGGCGACGCGCACATCGGCTGGGCGCCCGTGGGTGATGTCGTCGCCCCCATCGACGACACCCCCGCCTCCATCGACGCCGCTCGACAGCTGATGTTCACCATCCGCCAGACGGAAGGGAACTGGGCTTTCAACAACCCCTGGTTCGCCGATCCCGTCGTCCTCGGGCACTACCCCGAAGAGGCCCTCAAGACCTTTGCCGGCGACACCCCCGAGATCCGGGACGGGGACCTGGAGATCATCAGCCAGCCGATCGACTTCTACGGCATGAACACGGACACCGCCGCCCGCGCGCGCATGGGTCCGGACGGTCCGGAACTTGTTGAGTTCGAGCCCGGCTTCCCGCGCACCGCCTTCGGCTGGCCCGTGGTCCCCGAGGCCCTCTACTGGGGCCCCCGCTTCCTTATCGAGCGATACAAGCTCCCGATCTACGTCACGGAGAACGGCCTGGCCTCCATGGACTGGGTGGGGCTGGACGGGAAGGTCAACGACCCCGGGCGGATCGACTTTCTGGCCCGTTATCTGGGGCAGCTCGAGCGGGCGATCGCCGACGGCGTGGACGTCCGCGGGTACTTCCAGTGGTCCATCCTGGACAACTTCGAATGGGCCGAGGGATACAAGATGCGTTTCGGCCTCGTCCACGTGGACTACCAGACCCTCGAGCGCACCCCGAAGGCGAGCTACTGGTGGTACCGGGATGTGATCGCCCGCGGCGGAGTCTGAGGGCGTTCTCGGACCCCACCGCCCCACCCGGATCGGGCCACCCCGAGCTGTAACAGTTACTGCCCAGGCGCCCGTAAACCGCCTCCGGCGGCTCCTCGCCCGGAACACTCGAAGGCGGCGATGACGCTCATCGACCGATGCCTGCAAAAGACCGAACGCCGGTCTTTCTGGCGGATTTCCCTCAGAATCAGTCCAGAAACCAGCCTCAAGGCCCATTGGCGGAGCTTGAGATTCCTGTTATGCTCCCGAAACAGTTACATCATCAGCCCCGTCTCGGGGCCACCTCTGAGGGAGATCCTGCTCATGCTCGTTACCCGTACCCGCCGTTGGGAGCGTCTGGCGATCGGCACCGCGCTCGCCACTGTTGCCACGGGCGCCCACGCCCAGAATCTGCTCTCCAACCCGAGCCTGGAAGTGGACGGCCCCGGCTTCGTCGTCTTCGAGGACTGGGTCCAGTTCAACAACGTCTTCGAGGACGAGAGCGTTGAAGTCGCCGCGCAGGACGGCCTGCAGAGCGCCAAGATGTTCGGTCAGTTCATCCCCGAGGGCCAGAGTGACAACGGCCTGCAGCAGACCGTCGCCATCGTCCCCGGCGCCTCCTACACCCTGACCGGGTACACCTTCGTCCCCTCCGCCGACGCCATCCAGGCCCTCGACCCCATGGGCAGCGCCGGGGGCGGCGCCTTCGGACACCTTGCGCTCGGCATCGTGGACTTCCTCGACTCCGGGGGCGGCGTCCTCTCCAGCGCCGAGGTCCAGGTCCATGAGAGCGGCGTGACCGCCACGGATCAGTGGGTCCAGTTCTCCCTGACGGCCGACGCCCCCGCCGCCGCCACCGACGCCCGCGTCACGCTCCTGCTCATCCAGTGGGATCTGGCCGGCGGCGCCATCTTCTGGGACAACATCGCGCTTGAGGAGGGCGAGGCCGAACCCCAGCCCTGCAACGCCGCCGACCTCGCCGAACCCTTCGGTGTGCTCGACTTCTCCGACGTGCTCGCGTTCCTTGGCCTGTTCGGATCCGGCTGCCCGTAAGCCCGCCCTCCGCTTCTCAAAGGAGAGACAGCAATGCAGAAGAGAGTGCTTCAGCTGGCGCCGGCGATGATCGCCCTCGCCTCTTTCGCTTCGATCGGAAACGCCGGAGAGATCGTCTCGAACGGCGGCTTTGAACTCGGCTCCGGCGGTGACGCGGACGGCTGGAACGAGATCTCCATCTTCGGCGGCGGGGCCTTCGCCTCCGTGCTCCGGAGTGACCTGATGCCGGGCGCCGGTGACTGGGGCATGCGCCTTGAGATCGCGGGCGCCTCGGACTTCGGTCCTCTCGCCGAGGCCCAGCACCAGACCGCGCTCAACTCGGTCGCCGCCGGGCAGATGTTCGACTTCAGCGTCGATCTGAAGCGCGAGGGCGCCCTCGGCCCGGGCGTGGTCATGTTCCTCGAGGTCCAGTGGCTGGATTCCGACGGCTCCAACGGCGGTGGCGTCGTCGGCAGTTCCGGCGCGATCCAGATCGCCGGGCTGCTCACCGAGAGCTACCAGTCCTTCGGCTTCGATGACATCGTCGCGGCGAACAACGCCGACGCGGCGTTGGTGATTCTCCGACTTGTGGGCGGCGCCCTCGATGGCTCAGACGCGGTCGTCTACGCCGACAACGTCTCCCTCCGGGCCGTGCCCGCTCCCTCCGCCCTCGGCCTTGGTCTGGCGGGACTCACGCTCGGCGCCCGGCGCCGGCGGCGAGCCTGACCGGAACGTCTCGGAAACCCGAAGCTTCTCCCGTTGGCGGGGGGCCCGTTGGGCTCCCCGCCTTCTTTGCGCCCCCCCCGCTATCCCTTCACCGCGCCCGCGGTCAGGCCCGAGATGAACTCCTTCTGCAGCAGGAGAAAGAGCATCGCCGGCGGCAGGACCGAGATCATCGTCCCGGCCATCAGCAGGCCGTAGTCCTGCTTGTACACGCCCTTGAGCTGTGACACCGCCACCGCCAGCGGGAACTTCTCTGAAGACTGCAGAACGACCTGCGGCCAGACGAAGTTGTTCCACATCGCGAGGAAGGTGATGAGCATGAACGCCCCGATCATCGGGCGCACCAGCGGCAGGACCACCGAGAAAAAGATCCCGATCTCCGAGCACCCGTCGATCCGCGCCGCGTCCAGCAGTTCCCTCGGCGCCGACTGCAGCGTCGCCTGGCGGAACAGGAAGACCCCGAACGCCGGCGCTGCGGCGGGCAGGATCAGCCCCGCGAACGAGTCGAGCAGCCCCAGATCGAACAGGAGCTGATACGTCGGCGCCAGCAGGAGCGGAGGCGGGATGATCAACGCGGTCAGCACGAGCAGCGTCACCAGGCCACGCCCGGCGAACTGCAGCCGGGCCAGGGCGTACCCACCCGCCGCCGCGGTCAGCGTCGCCACCAGCGCCGTCACGGACGAGAGGAAGATCGAGTTGAGCATCGCCCGCCCGATCCCCAGCTCCGTGAACAGTCGACGGTAGTGCCCGATCGTCAGCTTGTCCCAGCCGATCCCGAAAGCCCCGTCCCCCGGCGGCAGGAACATCGACGAGAAGAAGTCCTCCGGCGCCTTGAGCGAGGCGATCACCAACCACGCGAAGGGGATCAGCGTGATCAACGCCAGCGGAAGGAGCGCCGCGTGAGCCGCGATCGAAAGCAGGAATGAGGAACGATTGGTTCGCATCGGCTACCTCGGCGCCCTCGAGACTCGGACCTGGAAGAGCGCAAAGGCCCCGAGCACGACCGCCAGCACCCACCCGATCGCGCTGGCGTACCCGAGGTCCCCGACCTCGAACCCGCTCTGGTACAGGTACATGACGATGGTCAGCCCGCGGTTCGCCGGCCCCGCGGTCGCGTTGAGCATCACGTAGGGAAGCTCGAAGAGCTGCAGGCTCCCGATGATCGAGAGCAGCACCACGAACGAGGCCACGGGCCGGATCGCGGGGATCGTCACATGGCGGAACCTCGCCCACGGCCCGGCGCCATCGATCGCCGCCGCCTCGAGCAGCGACTTATCCACGTTCTGCAACGCCGCGAGGAAGTAGACCATGTTGAACCCGACGTACATCCATAGCGTCGTGATGATGAGGGTCGGCATCACGTACGTCTGCAGCCACGGGAAATCGAGGCTGACCCCGAACAGCTCGTGCAGCAGCTGATTGAGAAGCCCGGACCGCTTCTCGAACATGATGCTCGCCAGCATGGCGACGAACACCAGCCCCATCAGTTGCGGGCTGAAGAAGATCAACCGGTAGATGCCCCGCCCACGGAGCCCGGGCCGGTTGAGCAGCATCGCCAGTCCCAACGCCAGGGGGAGCTGAATGAACACCGACGCGGCCGTGAAGATGAACGTGTTCCCCACCGCCTTCCAGAACAACGGATCGCCGGCGAGGTTCCGGAAGTTCTGCAGGCCAACCCACTCGGCCGCCTGGGGCCCGTAAGTCTGCTGGAGCGTCAGCAACGCCGCCTTCGCGAGCGGGAGCACCACGAAGAGGGCGAACACGCCCACGAACGGGGCGAGCAGCACCCACGCCGGGAGACTCTTCCCACGCTCACCGATCCGGCTCATGGCCCCGCCTCCGAGCCGGGCAGGGCGAGGAAGACGTTCCGACGCATCTGACGCAGCACCGCCTCTTGGGCGACCCCCAGCGCCTCGCGGCACCTGGCCTCCAGCGCCTCCGCCTCGAAGGTGTTGGTCGCCCGGGCCCACTCCGCCACGCTCACCGCCGCGTCGCGGAACCGGTCCAGGGCAAGCTTCGTGTACGGCGACGAGGATCGGAGCGGCACGTTCGGCGCCTGCTCGACGTACATCCGCCCCTTGGCCTGTCCCGAGAAGAACTCGTCCGGGCGGTCGAACATCGGGTCGTCCCAGAACCGCTTGATCGGCGTCACGATGTCGTTCCGCGTGTACAGTTCGCGCGCGATCGTCTCGGACAGGTACAGATCCTTGGCGAGTCTCCAGGCTTCATCGATCTGCGCCGACGTCTTCGGGATGCCGATCATCGTGCCGCCCCACACGCTCGTCCGGCGTCCCCCCGACTCCCACGCCGGCAGGGGCATGACCTTCACCTTCCCCGCCAGGTCCCCCAGCTGCAGGCGCCAGATGTTGCACATCCAGTCCGGCATCAGGTACGCCACGGCGTACCCGTCCAGCTTCAGGCGATTCCCCGCCGCGGTGAAATCGGGAACATCCGCCGCCACACGATCCGGCCCGACACACCAGGAGATCATCTCCGCCAGCACCCGGGCGTTCAACGCCGTGTCCAGGCAGGGTCGCTCCCGCTCGTCGAAGAAGGCGCCCCCCGCCTGCAGGAGGAGCGTCTCCAACCGATCCCCGTCGGTCTCCCAGAGCGCCAGCGCGTACCGATCGGGGCGCCCGTCGCCGTCCTCGTCCGTCATCAGCGGACGCATCACCCGGAAGAAATCGTCCCACGTCTCGATCTCATCGACATCAATCCCCGCGTTCTCGACGATGTCCGCCCGGTAGGCGAGCAGCACGGGGTGGACATCGTGCGGGAGCCCGAAGATCCGCCCGCGCGAGGTCCACGGGCTGAACGAGGGCCCGTTGATCTCCTCGAGCAGCCCCTCATCCCGGAGACGGTCGGTGAGATCGACAAACCCGACACTCTCAAGCGGCCCGGTGAAGGCCTGCCCCGCCATCTGACGCTCAACCTCGATCAGATCCGCGGTGGGCAGATTCGCGTGGAACCCCGACATCATGCGCGTCTGCAGCGCCGGGATCCCGATGATGCGCAGGTTCACGTTCGGCTCGTCGCTCTCCTCCCCGTGCTCAAGCACCGGGGCGTAGAGCAGCTCGTGCTCGGGCGAGAACATCCAGAGATCGAGGCCGGGACGCGAATCGACGGGCCAGAGCGCCACCGCGACGCTCGAGACCAGCGCGAGGGTGAGGATGACGCCCGTGCCGAGCGAGAGACTCCGGAGCATGGACTCGACTGCCGATCGCATCGCGTGGCGTGGACCTCGGGCCGGACGGGGCTGAAATGGGCCGGCGTCTCGCAGCGCGAACGCCGACCCGATGGTACCGACACACACATTCGCGCGTGCCGGTGAGGGGGCTCGAATCAGCGACGACGGCGCGCGGTGGCCATCGCCCCCATGCCCAGCAGCGCCAGGGAGGCGGGCGCCGGGACCTTGGCGAACGAGGTCCCGTCGATCTGGATGAATCCTTCGTACGGCGCCGCGGTGCCGAACGTCGCGATCGCGATGACCGCGTTCGCCGCGACCGCCCCGGTCGGCGCCTCCGCCGAGACGCTGAAGGCCTGGAAGTCCGGCGTCAGCAGGTCCTGGATCGGGGTGTTGAGCGCGAACTGGTCACCGATGATGGCGCCCCCCGCGTCGACCCACTCGATCCGAAACTCCGCGTTGATCCCGTTCTGCACGATCTCGCGCGCGAAGATCGAGAACTCGTACTCCATCCCCGCCTCGACAGCGACCTGCTGCACCACACCCGCGAACGTGTCCGGGGTGTTGAACGTCCCGATCTGCAGGACGTTTGTCCCGTCGATCGGGGGCAGTTCGGGAAGGGGAGCGATCGACTCGACCATCTGGAACTCCGCGCCCCCGAAGAAGGCCGCCCAGTTCCCCGACGAGTTCCCGTCGTAGTTCACTGCGGCCTCGAAGCCCGCGTTCGACAGCAGGTTCTGAGCGTTGGCGAGCGATGTTCCCAGAACGGAAACCCCCGCGACAATCGCGATTCCAATGCGTTGCATCTCTCTTCCTCTCTTTCGTGCTCTCGTTCCCAGGAACGAGTCTCTCTCGCCTCCTCCGGGGATTCCTGCCCCGTCGGCGCGACTCCGGCCGCCCTCTCCCGGGGCGACCCTGATCCAGGCGTCCTACGCCTGGCGTACGACCTGATTCCCCTCCGTCAACCGAACCGCCACGGGCGGGCTCAGGCTGGTGCTCCCGTGGATGTTCAACGTGGTTCGGTGCAACTCGCGGCAGCTGTGGTGCGCGTTGCCCGAGAGCAATCGCGTCAGCCACACCGCCGCCTCGTAGCCCAATCCCTGCGCGTCCTGACAGACCGCCGTGAAGTTCGGGTAGGTGCGCATCCGCACGTCCCCGTCATCAAACCCGATGATGGAGAGGTCCTTCGGCACCCGGATACCCAGCTGCAGGCACCGGTGCAGCGCCCCCACCGTTGAGAGCGGGTTGGTAAAGAAGATCGCCGTGGGCGGATCTTCGAGCTGCAGCAGGTGGTCGAGCATCATCGCCCCGCCCTCCGGCCCCGCGGGCGCCCGCACCGTCAGCTCCGGGTCGCGCTCGATGCCCGCGCTCTCCAGGGCCAGGCAGTACCCGTCCTCGCGGTCCTGGTGGTCCGAGTCCATCACGTTGTGGATCGCCAGCGCGATGCGCGTGTGACCGATGTCCACCAGATGGTCCACCGCCTCACGGCTCGTCGAGCGTGACTCGCTGTCCACGAAGTTCACGTTCGGGTCGTCCGACCGGTCCGCGACCATGATCGAGGGAAAGCTCTCCGCCGCGATCTCGGACGCGAGCTGCGAGGTCGCCTCGAGCGCCCGGATGATCACGCCCCGCACGCCCTTGCGATGGAAGAACTGGGTGTAGCTCTCGTACCGGTCCTTGTCGCGGTCGAGGTTGATGATCGTCACGTCGTAGCGTTGCTCGTTGGCGCCGCGCACGATGCCCGAGAGCATGAGCGAATCGAAGTCCCCGTACCCGGCCTGCACGGGCCCGGTCGGGTAGACCAGACCGATGACGTTGGTCGGCTTCTTGCCGACCGACGGGATGTACCCGGTCGACCGCGCCGCCTCGAGCACGCGCTGACGCGTCTCGGCGCTCACGTCGGGGTGGTTGTTGAGCGCCCGCGACACCGTCGCGACCGACACGCCCACCGAGTTTGCGATCTTCCTGACCGATGACATCGTGCAACGCTCCCGTGCGATTCAGCCGCCGTCCGGCTCCAGATCCCGCTCCTGGCGCCGGTCCAGCGGGGACCAGAGCACCGCGTACTCGCTCCGCTCGGTCTGCTCGTCGAACAGATCCTGCGGCCCGTACCCCTCGACGTGGCCGTCCACGAACCCGAAGTTCGCCCGGCCCTCGCTGACGTTGTACGTATCGGATCGGACCTTGGGATGTCGGTAGTACGGGATGAACGACTCGGGTGAGCCCGACGGCTCGAACTCAGGCGGGCGAGTGCCCGATTGCCAGTTCCCGACGTCCCAACGCTGCACGGGCAGGCCGTCTCCCGCGCCGAAGCGACGCCCCGGCAGCTCCACGTCTCCGATCGACGCCTGGGTGAAGAAGTTGATCTCTCCTCCCTCGGACTCAATCTCGCTCTGCCAGACCCCCCAGGACTCACCGAAGAGCATCATTTTGGAAGACTCGTCAACGGCGTTGTCAAACGCCCGACCGTTGCGGTACGTGTCCGCCGAGGCGGGATTTGTTCCCGGCTTGAAGAGCTTCAACGTCCCCGTCGAGAAGTTTGCCTCATACTCCGCGGCGGAAGAAGCCCAGTAGTTCATCGCATAGGACCGGCCGGCCTGCGGGTGGTTCGGGCAGACCACCACACCCCCGCCGACCGTCTGATTATCGAGGTTATCGAGGGCGAGGTTGCTGTAGTCCTGCTGCGGGAGATACTGGCCGATGCGATTGACATCGTGCCAGACCATGTTCCGTTTGCCGTTCTGCGGATCGATCACAAATGGCCCGCCGATGTTCGTGGGAAACTCATCCTCGAAATCGGTCGAGTACGTGATCGCCGCCAGCGTGACCTGCCGCATCCGCGATTTGCAGATCACGTCTCGTCCCGACTGGCGTGCCGAGCCCAGCGCGGGCAGCAGGATGCCAATGAGCAGGGCGATGATCGCGATGACCACCAGGAGTTCGATGAGCGTGAAGCCGCGGCGGGTGTCCATGTTCTGCCTCAAGGGAAAGAGGGCAAGCGTCCACTGGAACAGTTCCAGCAGTATGACGACGCCGAAAACGTTTTGCAAGTGGGTCCCATCAGACTCTGCTTCGACGGTTTTGGGACTTCCGATGCAAGCCTCGTGCCGTACACACCCCTTACCTCGAATCGCTCGCCCTGGGCCTCTTGCCGTCGCGTGGCTGCAACTGTTACACTCCGGCGCCTGATCTCGCCCCTGAAAGGCCCCACCGGATGGACCTCCTCCTCGCGATCCCCCTGGCCCTGACGCTTCTCCTCCTCCCCGCCTGCTTCGGCCCTCCCGCGGACGTCGCCGCTCCGGCCCGCGTGGAGGTCGTTAAGACCGAGACCGGCTGGACGCTCACCCGCGACGGGGATCCCTACCTCGTCAAGGGCGCCGGAGGACATGAACACCTCCAACGCCTCAAGGAGGCCGGGGGGAACTCGATCCGCACCTGGGACGGGGAGGGCATCGACGATCTGCTGGACGAGGCCCACGCCCTTGGGCTCACCGTCACCGTCGGCATCTGGCTCGAGCACGAGCGCCACGGGCACGACTACGACGACCCCGAGACCCGCGCCGCGCAGCTCGCCAAGGTTGAACGGATTGTGCGCGCGCACCGCGACCATCCCGCCGTCCTCATCTGGGGCGTGGGCAACGAGGTGGAGATCGGTGGCGATATGGACAAGGCCTTCCGAGCCGTCGAGGAGGCCGCGGCCCTCATCAAGTCCCTCGACCCCAACCACCCCACCATGGGGGTGATCGCCGAGATCGGATCGAACAAGGCCAAGCGGATGCTGGAAGCCTGCCCGAGCATTGATCTGCTGGGGATCAACTCCTACGCCGGGGTCACCTCGATCCCGCAACGCCTCACGGCGCAGGGCGTGGACCACCCGTACCTGATCACGGAGTTCGGCCCGCGCGGGCACTGGGAGGGCGGGCTCACCCCGTGGGGCGCCCCCATCGAGCCCTCGAGCGCCGAGAAAGCGGAGATGTACGAACGCCACTACACCGAGGGCGTCGCCTCCGAGATCCCCGGACGCTGCCTCGGCTCGTACGTCTTTCTCTGGGGACAGAAGCAGGAAACCACCGCGACCTGGTTCGGGATGTTTCTCGACACCGGCGAGGCCCTTCCCCCCGTCGATGTGATGCAGCGCATGTGGACGGGCGCCCCCCCATCCAACTCGGCCCCCCGCGTCGGCGCCGTCCGCGCCGACTCCCGCCTCGACCGAGTCTCCCCGGGCGCGCGCATGAACCTGGCGGCCGAGGTGGCCGACCCCGACCGGGACCCGGTGCGGGTCGAGTGGCGGGTCATCCGGGAGACCACCGACCGACGCATGGGGGGTGACGCCGAGGAAGCCCCCCCGGAGGTCCCCGATCGCGTGATCTCCAGCGACGCCGACTCCGCGATCATCGCGGCCCCCGAGGAGCCGGGCGCCTACCGGATCTTCGTCTACGCCTTTGACGAATACGGGAACGCGGGCACGTCCAACCTTCCCTTTCGCGTGGTCGCAACCGATCCCGACACCCC
>JBITAG010000184.1:0-16822 GCA_044439985.1 Phycisphaerales bacterium JB059
CAGGGCGCCCACCGCGGTGAACCCGGCGACAAGCGCCCCCAGAGCGCCCCCGCTCCCGGCGCCGATCGCCGCCCCTTCCGCGACCCGCGAGTGCGACTCGATGGCGAAGGCCTGCTTCGCCGCGGGCTCGGTGACGATCGCGCTCGCCTCCATGCCGAGCCCGCGCCGGTCGAGTTCGTTGACGGCGTCGGCGGCCTTCTCGGGGTTCTTGAACAGGCCGGTGACGGTCGTGGTTTCGGTCTTCGTGGTCATCGCGTCGCTCCTTGTCAGAAATGGGTTGCGTTCTCGATCCACAAAGACGCTATTGACGCCCCTTCAACGCAACCTGAAGCGCCGATGAATCCTGTTTCATTCTGTGAAGGGCGCCGTGGCGTCGCTCAGTCCGGCTCGTCGCCCAGACGCAGGCTCCCGATCAGTTCCGCGCCGTGCAGGGGGTCGCCCGGCTCGATCGTGAACCAAAACGCCTCACCCGTGCGCACGCGCACGGGGGGCGCCCCGACGCCCCCGGTGAGGGCGGCGCACAGGTACTCGAGTTGCGGGTTGTGCCCGACCACACAGACCGCCTCGTGGTCCGCGTGTTCCGCGATCAGGTCCACCGCGAGCGAGACGGGCTCATCCACGCACAGCCGCGTGTCGCTGACGAACTCCGCCCGCAGGTCGTCGTTGATCCGCTCCGCCGTCTCGTACGCCCGCCGGAAGGTGCTGGTGACGACGAGGGTGGGGCGGTCGGTTCGTGCGCGCAGTCGCTCCCCGAGGTACGCCGCCTGTCGGAACCCCTTGGGCTTGAGCGCCCGGTCCCGGTCGCGCCCGGTGGGCGAGTCGGGGTGGGCCTTCCCGTGCCGGATGACGTACAGAACCATGCTCCGCTCCCCGAGCGTCTCACGCCCCGCCGGGCGTCGCGCCCAGTCGTCCGGCGATCGTCCACCCGAGCCAGACGGCGCCCAGCCCGAGCGTGACGCTCGAGAGAGCGTAGACCGCCGCCCGTCCCGCGTGCCCCTTCTCCAGGAGGCCGAACAGCTCGAACCCGAACGTCGAGAAGGTCGTGAACCCGCCGAGAAGCCCGACCAGGATCGCCAGGCGCCACTCCTCCCGGACCTGCAGCTCCTGCGTCAGCAGGGGCGTCAGCAGCCCGATGAACAGGCACCCGAGGACGTTGACCACGATCGTCCAGACATGGATCGTCTCGGCGAGGGTCCCCTCGACGAGCTGGCGGGTCCAGTGGTTCGCCCCGTACCGGAGCAGCGTGCCCATCCCCCCGGCCATGAACAGCAAGAGAAGCTTGGTCATCGGTCGAGTCTATCGCCCGATCGCCCCTCCTAGCCTGTGTGCGTGAACGCACGATCCCAGCCATCCGCGATGGGCGACACGCTCATCGGCGTGCTGACCGTGACCCTGACGCTGGCCGGGTGGACGGTCACGCCCCTGTTCATCAAGTTCTTCACCGGGCACATCGATCCCTGGACGAGCAATGGGTGGCGCTACGGCTTCGCGGCGTTGCTCTGGAGCCCCCTGCTCGTCTGGGGGCAGCTGCGCAAGTCCCTCCCCCCGGGGCTCTTCCGCGCCGCGCTCATCCCGGCGATGGTCAACAGCGCCGCCCAGGTCGCCTTCACCACCGCGCACTACAAAATCGACCCGGGACTGCTCACCTTCGGCCTCCGGGCGCAGATGATCTTCGTCGCCATCGGCGCCGCCCTCCTCTTCCCCACCGAACGACGGGTGATCCGCTCCCGCCCGTTCATGTTCGGCGTCGGGCTCGTCGTGCTCGGGACCGTGGGCACGATCCTGATGGGCGAGCCGGTCGAGAGCGAGCGGTCCAGCTACGTCTCGGGGGTGATCCTCGCGATCCTGGCCGGCGCCGGGTTCGCCGGGTACGCCATCGCCGTGCGCCGGTACATGGACGACATCCCTTCCCTGCTCGCCTTTGCCGCGATCAGCCTCTACACCGCCGTCGCGATGGTCGTGATGATGCTCATCTTCGGCGAGGGGCTGGGCGTGGGCGCGCTGGATCTGTCCGGGCGGCTCTTCGCCTTCCTGCTGCTCTCGAGCGTGATCGGGATCGCGCTCGGGCACGTGCTCTACTACATCTCGATCAAGCGTCTCGGCGTCGCCGTCTCCACGGGCGTGATTCAGCTCCAGCCCGTCTGCGTCTCCGTGCTTTCCTACATCTGGTTCAAGGAGGTCCTGACCCTGGGCCAGTGGGCCAGCGGGTCGCTCGCCATCGTCGGCGCCCTGCTCATGCTCTGGGTGCAGCACCGCATCAAGAGCAACGCGGAACGTGACCACGAGTACGACACCCTCCCGCCCGACCACGTCGCGGCGGCCTCGATGTGTGAGGGCGAGCCGGACTGATCCCGCCGGAACCTAGCCCCGACGCCGACGCCTCACGCCGACCAGCGCCAGAGCGAGCACGCCGACCCCCCCCGGCGCCGGGATCACCGCGATGCCCCGGACGTCGAAGTCCTCCCCGAAGGCCCCGATGACCTCGAACGTCCCCAACAACGGGTCGATCTCGAAGAGCGAGTACGAATCCACGCCAGAGCTGGACAGCGTGTTCGCGGTGACCGCGAAGAGTCGTCCGTCGGGCGCGAAGGCGATGGACTGGAAGACGGCGCCGTTGTTGAACGCCGGGGAGACGTCCGTGCCGACGCCCGTCTCCGGATCGATGGTCACGAGCCCGTCGGCAAACTGGGCCGAGCTGTTGCTGGACCAGGCGTAGAGCGTGCCGTCCGGCGCATACTCGGCGCTCTGAAACCCGCTGTAGGGCGTGGTGTCTCCGCGCGTCACGCGGATCGGGCCCGAGACGCCCAGGGTTGCACTGTCGATGCTCCACACCCCCGCGCCGAACTCGGTCGGGTGCGGCCCGAACGCGACCATGTCACCGTTCCCGTCCCACGCGAGGGCTCGAACATCGATCGACCGATCCAGCGTGCGGCTCTCGACGATGCTCGTGCCGTCGGCGCTGAGCGTGCTCAGCGTCTGTCCGTTGTCACGGTTGATGAACATCAGGGACCCGTCGGGCGCCATGGTCAGGCTGTTGGCTCGGAACCCGGCGCCCGCGGCGATCTGCGTCGCGTGCCCGGTGTCGAGGTCGATATCGACCACCCGCCCGTCCCAGGTCAACCCGCGGATGAACAGCTCCGGCCCCGCCCATGCGGAGGCGGACATCACGGACCCAACGCCGCAGGCGGCGATCAGGCCACACAAACCATGCTGACGAAACATGCTGGCTCTCCCTCTCTCTCCCCGGCGACGCGGAACCGCTCGCATACGATGCACCGACCGATACGCCCGCCCCGACCGCCGGTTGCGGTTTGGGCAAGGCATTTCGCACCCTCCGAACGGGAAGGATCGCCCATGAAAGTCCGAGTCCTCGGCGCCGCGGGCGAAGTCACCGGATCCTGCTACCTCATCGAAACGTCCCGGGCCCGGGTGCTGGTCGAGTTCGGCCTCCACCAGGGGGGCGCCCACACCGAGGCGAAAAACCGGCGCCTTCCTCCCATCGACGCGGAGCGGCTCGACGCCGTCGTCCTCACCCACGCCCACCTCGACCACTCCGGGCGCCTCCCCCTCCTGCCCCGCCACGGCTTCGACGCCCCCATCTTCACCTCCAAGGCGAGCATCGAGTTGTGCGGCATCCTGCTGCGCGATTCGGCCCACATCATGGAGTCTTCCGCCGAACGCGCCAATAAGTACCGGCGCAAGCGCGGGCGTGGACCCGCCACGCCCCTCTACACCGCTTCGGACGTGGACCGCGTCCTCCCCATGTTCCGCGAGGTCCCCTTCGACGAGTTCGTCGAGGTGGCGCCCGGTGTGCGTGCCAAGTGGGTTGACGCCGGGCACATCCTCGGCGCCGCGAGCGTGATGTTCGAACTCGAGGACAAGGGCGCCCGCAAGACCGTCGTCTTCTCGGGTGACATCGGGCCCAAGGGCGCGCCCCTCCTGCGCGACCCGGTGACGTTCGATCACGCCGACGTCGTCTTCCTCGAGTCCACCTACGGCGATCGCGACCACCGCCCCATGGACGACTCCATCGACGAACTCGCCCGCATCATGAACGAGGCGAGAACCCCGAAGGGCAAGGTGCTCATCCCCTCTTTCGCCGTCGGACGCACGCAGCAGCTGATCTACTTCATCAACAACATGCGCCGCGCCGGAACGGTGGAAGACCCCAAGGTCTACGTCGATTCCCCCATGGCCACCAGCGCCACCGACCTCTACCGGCGACACCGCGATCTCTTCGACGACGACTGCTGGGAACTCATCAACGGGGGCTCGCCCTGCCTCAGCTTCGACGGCCTGCGCTTCACCAAGTCCCCCCAGGAGTCGATGGCCCTCAACCCCATGGGCAACGGCGTGACCATCATCTCCGCCGCGGGCATGTGCACGGGCGGACGCATCCTCCACCACCTCCGCCACGGCCTCGGACGCCCCGAAACGCACGTCGTCTTCGTCGGCTACCAGGGGGACGGAACGCTCGGTCGCCGGCTCGTCGAGGGCGCCAGGAGCGTCCGCATCTGGGGCGACACGTACCGCGTCAACGCCAAGATCCACACCATCGGCGGCTTCTCCGCCCACGCCGGGCAGACCGAACTCATCGAGTGGCTCGGCGCCATGCGTGACGCGGGCCCCCGCGTCTACCTCACCCACGGCGAGGACCGCCAGCGCAAGGCCCTCACCGAGAAGATCGACGAGGTCCTGATGCTCAAGGCCCAGATGCCGGCGTGGGGGGATGTGGTCGAGGTGTAGCGGGGTTATGGGGCCTGGTCCCGTCGCCGCTCGCGGTCCCGACGCTTCGTCACGGTTGGAGTCTCCTCTCCCGTTCGCTAGTCTCTTGAGATCGCGCGCCGACCGGATCGGCGTCGTTTCGGGGTCGCGGCCGGTGACGCAGGGAGAACGCGGTGATGAGGAGCGTGGTGATCGATCGACCCGTGGGCGTCATGGCTCTGGTCGTGGCGCTGGGGGCGTCCGTCCTCTTCAACCCGGGCGCATCGGCGCAGGTGCTGAATCAGAGCGAGAAGCTCCTGCCCGAGGACGGGGCGGTGTCCTATCAGTTCGGCTGGTCCGTTGCGATCGATGATGGCCTTGTGGCGATCGGTTCGGTTCTTGCCGAGGTCGATGGGGTCCGACCCGGGGCCGTGTATCTCTTTGACTCAGCCGACGGAGCGCAGTCCGCAAAGCTCGTCTCCGATGACACCATGCATTCCGATTTCTTCGGCGCCGCCAGCGCGATCGATGGCGGCCTGCTTGCCGTGGGGGCGCCCTTCCGATCAGAAGGCATCGGCGTGGCGTACCTCTTTGAGACCGGGACGGGGGACCAGTCCGCCACGCTCCTCCCGTCGGGCCCCGCCGTCCCGGACCTCTTCGGGATCGCGATCGACATCCATGACGGCGTCGTCGCCGTCGGGGCCTCACGCAGCACGATCAACGGGACGGATTCGGGCGCGGCGTTCCTCTTCGACGCCGCAACGGGCCAGCAGCTGCACCAGCTCCTGCCCGACGACGGCGCCGCGGGCGATTACTTCGGGGAGTCCATCGCGATTGGAGGGGGGCTTGTCGCGATCGGCGCTTTCGGGACGGGCGACAATGGACAGAACTCCGGCTCGGCGTACCTGTTTGATGTCGCGACCGGCGCGCAGGTCGCCAAGCTCCTTCCGGATGACGGCGCCGACGGGGATACGTTCGGATCCGCCATCGCGATCGACGACGGGATTGTCGTGGTCGGCGCTCGGAACGACGAGGTCAACGGGTCCGACGCCGGGTCTGTCTATCTCTTCGACGCGGCATCAGGCCAGCAACTGGCCAAGCTCCTGGCCAACGATGGCGCGGAACGGGACAGGTTCGGCTCCTCCGTCGCGCTCGACGGCGGCGTGGTCGCCGTCGGGGCCCCGAACGCCAATGGGGACGGGTCGGCCTACCTCTTCGATGTCTCTACGGGGGCGCAGCTCGCCACGCTCCTGCCCGGCGAAGGGGCGGGCGCCGCGCAGTTCGGCTTCTCGATCGCGATCTGGGACGGCATGGTGGTCGTGGGCGCCCCCGTGGACGACGAGAACGGCCCGGCCTCGGGCGCAGCCTACCTCTTCGACACCAACCCCTGCTCACCCGCCGACCTGGCCTTCCCCCCTGGTGTTCTTGACTTCTCCGACGTCGCGACCTTCCTCGCAGCGTTCGGGGCGATGGATCCCGTCGCGGATCTCGCGCCGCCCCTCGGCGTGCTTGATTTCTCCGACGCCGTGATCTTCCTCACCGCCTTCGGCGCCGGATGTCCATAGTTCGGTCGCGAGCCGCGAAGGCAATGCCCTCGGGGAGACGTTCGACAAGGGCATCGGGGATGTGGTTGACGAGGGCGCCGTTGGACGAGATTCAGCGGAACCACCCTTGAGTGAGCGGCGGTCGGGGCGTTCCTCGCAGTCCCCAGGTGGCGAGCACAAACGCGGTCACCAGATGCCACACGATGATCGGCAGCGTCATTGCGTCGGCCCGAACAGCTTGTGGTGACCAGTGCACATGGAACACGGGGTAGGCAAGCACGCCAACGAGCAACGTGGCAAGGAGCATGCCCATTGCCACGCCCCGGGAACGCGTCCACAAGGCGAGCAGTGCTGTGCTGATGAGTGAGCCCCCGACGCCGCCGCTGAACACGACGATACCATCAAATCCGAGTTGGTCCTCAAACAACGCCGCAACTGGGAGGATGGCAAGCCCGGCGAGGTATCCCCAGAAGAGGAACGTCACGCCGTAGACCGCGAGCACCCATGTGCCAACGGTCCGCAGTTTGTCCGGCCGGAGCAGCCAGGCGCAGATGACGACGGTTGCCGGAAACATCAGGAAGAACGCGGAGGACGAGAAGGCGAGGTTGCGGCCAAAGGCGGAGCCGCATGCCGCGAGGCCGCCCCAGACCAACGCGGGAGTCAGCAACACACACGCCCACTGAATCGAGCGATGGCGACTGGTTTGTTTCGCACGCCATGCAGGGATCTGCTCACTCAACACGGTCGCCCCCCTCGCAGATCAGCTCACCCTCCAGCTCTGCCCCTCCCGCTCCACCCGCCGGTACAGCGTGTCCCGCTCGACCGGTTCGAACCCCGCCTCGCGGATCGCGCGCTGCAGGTCGAGAACGGTCGTCTCCTGGTGCGTCGTCGAGCCGCCGACCTTGGTGATGTCGTACCAGACGACCGTGCCGTCGATGTCGTCCGCCCCGCACTGGAGCATGTGCTGCGCCATCGAGAGCGTCTGCATGATCCAGAACGCCTTGACGTGCGGGAAGTTGTCCAGCATCAGGCGGGCGATCGCGAGCGTGCGCAGGTTCTCGAGCCCGCTCGGGCCGTAGAGATGTTCAAGCTCGGACCCGTCGGGGAAGAACGGGAGCGGGATGATGGTTTGGAAGTACCCGCCGCGGTCGGACATCGCCGGGGTGGGCTGCTCGACGCCCTCGCGCGTCAGCGTGATCGGCGGCGCGCCAATGCCCTCCGTCGCGGCCAGTCCGGGTTCGACGAACTCCCCCGGGTCGCCCTCGTACCCCAGCCTCGCCAACGCCCCGTCCTGTGCACGGCGCAGAATCTCCATGTGAACCAGCCGCTCACGCCGTTGGTCGATGTGCCCGTACAGAATCGTCGCGTTCGTGTTGAGCCCCAGCTCGTGCGCCACGAGATGCACATCCAGCCACTCGTCCGAGCGGATCTTGCTCCGGTGCGTCTCGTCGTGGACGCGGTCGTCGAAGACCTCGGCGCCCCCGCCGGGCAGCGAGCCGAGCCCGGCGTCCTTCAGCTCCTGAAGCACCCACCGGATGCCCGCCTGCCGGTCGGCCTTCTTGTACTTCTTGGCGATCTTCGCCAGGTGCACGATCTCCACCGCCGTGAACGCCTTGATGTTCAGCGCCGACCCCGCCTCCCTCGCGATGTCCCGGATCGTGCGCATCATCTCCGGGTAGTAGTCCCAGGGGAGGTACGGCTGGAGCCCGCCGACGATGTGCATCTCCGTGGCGCCGCTCTCGATCGCCTTTCGCGCCTCGGCGGCGACCGACTCCATGTCGTGCGTGTACGCGCCCTCCTCGTCCTTCTTGCGATAGAACTCGCAGAACTTGCAGGACAGCGCACAGACGTTGGAGTAGTTCAGGTGCCGGTTGATGTTGTAGTACGCGACCTCCCCGTGCAGCTTGCGCCGCACCGCGTCGGCGATCTCGCACACGCCCCACACGTCCGGCGTCTCGTAGAGCGTCATCCCCTCCTCGATCGTCAGCCGGCGCCCTCCGAGCGCCTTCTCTCGGATCGCCTCCAGGCGGGGGTCCCGCGTCATCGATCCGGCGTCCGTGGTGGGCAGGGCGGTGGGGGAGGCGGTCATGGCGGCTCCGGAGCATGGTCCCGGTCGGGACGAAGTTTCAGAGATTCTTGAAAGTATTGGGCGCCCCACCGGGCAGAGCAAGCCCCCGGGGGTATCCTCCGCCCCCGGATGTCCCGCCCGACGCCCAAGCCCGGATCCACCCGCCGCCGATCCCCGATCGCGCCCCCCGTCGGGCACTTCAACGCCTTCGCCCCCCCGGAGGTCTGGCTCCGCATGCTCGCGGACGCCCGCTTTCGCGTCCCCCCGCGCTACTGGCTCCGCCTGGTCTGGGCGTTGCTGGGGTGCGTCAGCGGCTTCGTCATCACCCTCCCCGAGCGTCTCCTGCTCGCCCCCATCCTCCGGTGGAAGTTCCGTGGAGAGCGCCCCACCCTCGACCACCCCCCGGGCGTGGTGATCGTGCTGGGGTACTTCCGTTCGGGGACCACCCACCTGCACAACCTGCTCTCCTGCGACGAGCGATTCGTGACGCCCCGCTGGCGTCACTGCGTGGCGCCTCAGGGATTCTGGCTCTCCTGGACCATTCTCCGCGCCCTCTTCATTCCCTTCGTCCCCAACACACGCCCGCACGATGATGTGCCCTTCGGCCCGGATTGGCCGGGAGAGGACGACTTCGCGGCGTGCAACTGGACGCTCGCCTCCTCGCTCCCGGGTCGGTTCGTCTTTCCTCGCCGGCGCCCGCACTGGGCCCGCTACCACACCCTGGAGGGCCTGACCCCGAAGGAACTGCGCAACTGGCGCTGGGCAATGGCGGCGTTCCTCTGGAAACTTTCGCGGGCGAACCCGTCTCGTCCCATCCTCCTCAAGAGCCCGAGCCACCTCGCACGGATCGACCGCCTGGTCGAGTTGCTCGGCCCCGACCGGGTCCGTTTCATCCACATCGGTCGCGACCCGGAGGCGGTGATCCGCTCGAACGTCGCCATGCACGAGCGCCTCGAGCCGATGTACGGGCTTCAGGACCCGGCGCCCGTGGACGAAACGCGCGAGTTCCTCATCGACGAGTATCACCGGTCCGTCGAGCGATTCGCGGCCCAGAGCGGGGGGGGTGGCGCCCGCGTCGCCCGCGTCCGGTTCCAGGATCTGGTCGCCGACCCCCTTGGTGAGCTGTCCCGGTCGTACCGCGAGGTCGGGCTCGAATGGACGCCCGAGCTGGAGGCCAGCGTCGTGCGCTACCTCCACGAGATCGGGACCTACACGCCCCGACACTCCAGGGCGCGCCGCGACGCGCCCGCCCGTGATCCACGTCTGGAGGCGATCGCGGCGACGCTGGACCTGGACCGGCCCGCGATCGAGGCGCGCCCCCTCCCGGACCCGGACCGGAGCGTGGCTCGCTCCGCGGGGCGGGGGTGGGCGGTGCTCCTGCTGACGCCGGTGGTGCTCGCCGCGCTCTGGCTCCCCCTCGCCTGGGTGGCTCAGAACCGCATGGACCTGCTGATCTGGCCCGCCGGCCTCGTGATCGGCCTGGCGACGATCCGGGCGGCGCGCGTGGGGAGTCTGGCGCTCGGGGTGGGGGCGGCGGCGCTGACGCTCTTGCTCTACGCCGCGGTGGTCTACCCGGCGACCTGGCTGGCGTACGGGCATGGGTGGAATCGCCCGGCCTACGACGCCTGGCTGGCGATCCGCAACAGCCTGCTCACGCGCGTGGGGGTGGACCACGTCGCCCTGGCGATCGGGATGCTGACCGCCTACCGGGTGGGCACCCGAAAGCACCTGCGTCCCCCCGGACGGTAGGGCCCCTGCCAGATCGGCAGGCCGAGTGGTCCAGGCGTCGCCCGGACGCCCGCTGGGGGGCGAAACGGGCGAGAATGTCGGGTGGGCGCGGTGCGGCGGGTTGGCATCGGGCTTGCACGCTCAAAGTCGGAAGCGGAACACAGGCCCGGCGCGGACCACGGCCCGTCTGGGACAGCATCGGAGGCAGACATGTCCAACAAGATCATCGGCATTGACCTCGGCACGACCAACTCCGTCGTTGCCGTCATGGAGGGGGACCAGCCCAAGGTCCTCATCAACTCCTCGGGCAACCGGACGACCCCCTCGGTCGTCAGCTTCACCGACAAGGGCGAGCGCCTGGTCGGCCAGCCCGCCAAGCACCAGCAGGTCACCAACCCCACGAACACGATCTTCTCGATCAAGCGGTTCATGGGGCGTCGTCACAACGAGGTCGGCTCTGAAGAGAAGCTCGTCCCGTACGAGGTGACCGGGGGCGATCAGGACTTCGTGAAGGTCAAGGCCCGGGGGAACGAGTACACCCCCCAGCAGATCTCCGCCTTCATCCTGCAGGAACTCAAGAAGGTCGCCGAGGATTACCTGGGCGAGAGCGTGGACAAGGCGGTGATCACCGTCCCCGCGTACTTCAACGACTCGCAGCGCCAGGCCACCAAGGACGCGGGCGAGATCGCGGGCCTCAAGGTCGAACGCATCATCAACGAGCCGACCGCCGCCGCTCTCGCGTACGGCCTCGAGAAGAAGTCCAACGAGAAGATCGCGGTCTTCGACCTCGGCGGCGGGACGTTCGACGTCTCGATCCTGGACGTCGGCGATGGCGTGTTCGAGGTGCTCTCCACCAACGGCGATACGCACCTGGGCGGTGACGACTGGGACCAGCGCCTGATCGACCACCTCTCCTCCGAGTTCAAGGCCAAGGAGGGCATCGATCTGACCTCGGACGCGATGGCGATGCAGCGTCTCAAGGAGGCCGCCGAGAAGGCCAAGATCGAGCTGAGCCAGTCGCAGGAGACCACGATCAACCTGCCGTTCATCACGGCGACCAACGAGGGGCCCAAGCACCTCCAGATCACCCTCACCCGCGCCAAGTTCGAGGACCTCTGCTCGGACCTGTTCAAGCGGCTTGCCGGCCCGTGCGAGGCGGCGCTCAAGGACGCGAACCTCGACCGGTCGAAGATCGATGAGATCGTGCTGGTGGGCGGTTCGAGCCGGATGCCCAAGGTCCAGGCGATGGTCAAGGAGATCTTCGGCAAGGACGCGAACAAGAGCGTGAACCCGGACGAGGTCGTCGCCATCGGCGCCGCGATCCAGGGCGGCGTGCTCGCCGGGGACGTCAAGGACGTGCTCCTGCTCGATGTGACGCCCCTGAGCCTGGGCGTGGAGGTCCAGGGCGGGCTCATGCACAAGCAGATCGAGCGGAACACCACCATCCCGACGAGCAAGAAGGAGATCTTCTCGACCGCGGCGGACAACCAGACCAGCGTGCAGATCCACGTCCTGCAGGGCGAGCGGGAGTTCGCGAAGGACAACCGGACGCTCGGGCAGTTCGATCTGGGCGGGATCGCCCCGGCGCCGCGCGGACGCCCGCAGATCGAGGTCGAGTTCTCCATCGACGCCAACGGCATCCTGAAGGTGACCGCGACGGACAAGGCGACGGGCAAGAGCGCCGACGTCACGATCACCGACTCGGGCGGGCTGAGCGAGTCCGAGATCGAGAAGATGAAGGCGGACGCCGAGGCCCACGCCGAGGAGGACAAGCGCCGGCGCGAGCTGGTCGACCTCAAGAACCAGGGCGACCAACTCATCTCCCAGACGCGACAGGCCCTTGAGGAGCACGGCGACAAGGTCTCGGGCGACATCCGCTCGAAGATCGAGGCGGCCGTCTCCAACCTCGAGGACAAGCTCAAGGGTGACGACAAGTCGCCCATCGAGGCGGCGATCAACGAACTCCAGCAGGCGAGCATGGAGCTGGGCAAGGTCGTTTACGAGGCGACCGCCGCCGAGCAGGCCGCTGGGGGCGCCCAGCCCGATTCGAGCGCTGACAACGCCGGCGGCGGCGGCGACGACGTCATCGACGCCGAGTTCGAGGTCAAGGACGACGACGCCAAGAGCTAACGCTCGGGGCGATCGACAAGGAAGTGAACCGGAGCGGGCGTCGTGTGAGCGGCGCCCGCTTTCTCATTCGCCCGAGCGGATCTTCCTGATCTCCCGGGCCATCCGGCGCGCGGCCTCGCCCCGGTGCGAGCGGGCGTTCTTCTCCTCCGGGCTCAGCTCGGCCCCGGTTCGATCGAAACCGGGCGCGACGAGCACGAGCGGGTCGTAGCCGAATCCGTTGGCGCCCCGCGGGACCTCGCCCGGGAGGCCGATGCGCCCCTCGAAGGCGCCGCGCACCGTGGCGAGGACGGACCCGTCCGGTCGGGCGAGCACCATCGTGCAGACGAAGCGGGCCGCCCGTTTCTCCGGCGGCACACCTTCCAGCTCGGCCAGGAGACGCGCGTTGTTGGCCTCGTCGCGCTGCCCCCGGGTCAGGCCGGTCTCCTCCCCGTCGGTCGCGTAGTGGGAGCTGATCACGCCGGGCGCCCCGCCGAGGGCGTCGACCTCGAGCCCGGAGTCGTCGGCGAGGCAGACCCGCCCGGTCTGGCGCGCGTACGAGACGGCCTTGAGCGTCGCGTTCTCCAGAAATGAGTCCTTCCCTTCGATGGGCTCCTCGAAGTCCCCGGGCAGGTCCGCGAGGCCCACAACCTCCACGCCGATCGGCGCCAGCACCGCGCCGATCTCCTCGATCTTCTTCGGGTTTCCCGTCGCGATCACGATCGGCTCGGTCAGCGGCATGCGGCACTCCCTCCGGGCTGGCCCTATTCTTGTAGCCCATGACGACCGGAGTTGAGAGATCCCAGGTAGCGAGAGAGGCCGCCGACGCCCTCGAGGCCCTCCGCGAGCAGGGTCGCCTGCCGCGGGCGCTCGTCGGGTTCGACGGCTTCGTCGACGAGATCATCCACGTCGTGGACAAACGACGCACGATGACGCCCGGCGACTTCGACCGGATCGGCACGATCCCGGAGTTCGCGGCCCGCGTCGCGGCGGCGGCGGGGAAGAGCGCCAACATCGAGCTGTGCGTGCGCGAGGCCCGGTACGGGGGGAACGGACCCCTGATGGGGGGCGCCCTCGGGCGTCTGGGAGCGCCCGTCACGTTCATCGGCGCCGTGGGAAGCAAGGACGACCCGGGCGTTCTCGACCCGATCTACGCCCCCTTCGCGGAGCGGTGTGAGTCGGTCATCCCGATCGCGCCCCCCGCGCACACCGACGCGCTCGAGTTCACGGACGGCAAGATCATGCTCGGCAAGCCCCTCAACGTGCAGGGGATCGACTGGGACCGGGTCAAGGAGGTCGTCGGGATCGAGCGGATGCGCGAACTCTGCGAGGGGGCGGACCTGATCGGCGTCACGAACTGGGTCATGCTCGGCGGGGTCGAGAGCATCTGGGAGGGGCTGCGCGACGAGGTCTTCCCCGCCCTCACCCCGCGTGCGCGTCGGTTCATGGTGGATCTCTCGGATCCGGCCAAGCGGACCGACGCCGACATCATCCGCGCCATGGGCATCCTCCGGACGATCAACGCGAAGACGCCCGTCACGCTCGGGCTCAACCTGGCCGAGTCGCAGCGGATCGCCAAGGTGATGGGCCTGGGGGTCTACGACGATTCGAGCAACTACTCGCTCGGCGCGCTCGTGCGCCGGGCGGCCGAGGCGTTGCGTGAAACGCTTGGCCTGGACACGGTCGTCGTTCATCCGCGCGAGGGCGCCGGGGGAGCGAACGCGGAGGGGTCGGCCTGGTACGCCGGGCCGTTCACCCAGAACCCGAAGCTCTCCACGGGCGCGGGGGATCACTTCAACGGCGGGTTCGGCTTCGCCCAGGCGGGCGGTCTCGATCTGGACCAGTGCCTCGCGACCGGGTGCGCCGTCTCCGGCGCGTACGTGCGCGACGCCTTGAGCCCGGACCTGACCCGCCTGATCGGGTTCCTCCGCGATCTCCCCGAGCCGGACTGAGCCGAAAGGACGCCCGTGGCCCCAAGCGCGGACATGCTGCTCAGGCAGGGAGACAAGCTCGTTCGGGCCGGCGACCACGCCGGGGCGCTCGAGGTCTACACCAAGTTCCTGCGCACACAGCCACGCCACACGTCGAGGCGGACCATCTCGCTCCGCGCCGGGCAGCTCATGCTGCTCACCGGGAAGTTCGACCAGGCCGTTTCGCACTTCAAGAAGATGGCCGACGCGGACCGGCGCGACACCGACGCGCTCTACAACCTCGCCCAGGCGCAGGCGTACGCGATGCGCCTCGAGGAGGCGACACGCACGGTCGAGCGGCTGCTCGCCGTGGACCTGGACCACCCCGAGGGGCTGGCCCGCATGGCGACCTTCCTCAACTACGCCGGGCGCCCCGAGGAGGGGGAGGCGCTGCTCGACGAAGCGGGGAAGCGCGGCGTGAAGCACTGGTCCATCGAACTCGCCTTCGCGGGGCTCGCCCCCCGGATCGGGCGCATGGAAGAGGCGGTGACGCGCATGCGGGGCGTCGTGGACGCCGGGGGGCTGGATCGCGAGGAGCACGCGGACCTGCTCTTCAACATCGGGTACCTGCTTGACAAGCTCGAGCGGTACGACGAGGCGTGGGAGGCGGTCAGCGCGGGGAACCGAATCCACGTGATGCCCTGGGACCCTGAGGGGTTCGTCCGCTCGATCGACCGGATCATCGAGACGCAGGACGCTGGCGCGATCCGGGCGCTCCCCGAACCGATCGACCCGGCGAGCGACGCCGTGCTCGTGCTCGGCTCGCCCCGCTCGGGAACAACGCTGATCGAACAGATCCTCAGCGCGCACCCCGAGGCCGAGACGGCCGGCGAACTCGGCACGCTGCGTCAGGCGGTGATCGACGTGAGCGGATCGTCCGGGGGGGTCCCCGAGGACCCGAAACGCATCCGTCAGGTGGACATGATCAAGGCGTCGGGCGCGTACCTGAGCGAGCTGCGCCCGCGCACGGGCAAGGCCAGGCGGCGCGTGGACAAGTGCCCGGGCAACTGGCAGTTCCTCGGGACGGGTTCCAGGATCCTGCCGCAGGCGCGCGTGATCCACTCGGTCCGCGACCCGCGCGACACGGCGATCTCCTGTTTCTTTCGGCACTTCGTCGCGGGGCACGCCTTCACGACGAGGCTCGACTGGCTCGGGCACTACCTCGCCTGTGAGCGCAAGCTCATGCGTCACTGGGCGCGCGTGCTCCCCGAGGGCTCGCCGCGTCTGGGCTTCACGACCGCGAACTACGAGCAGATCGTGGAGAACCCGGAAACCGAGGCGCGTCGTCTGGTGGAGTTCGCGGGCTTGCCCTGGGACGACGCATGCCTCCGGTTCGGCGAGACCAAAAAGATCGTCAATACCCTCAACGCCGATCAGGCGGGCCGGGGGGTCTACACGGGCTCGACGCAGCGCTGGCGACGGTACGAGAAGCACCTCGCGCCCCTCCTCGAGGCGATGGGGGACGAGGCGCCGACCGACTGACGCGATCCCGCCCCGGTCTGGCCCGAACAGACCTCGGAAGTCAAGCTGGGCGGACCGGGCGGAGGCCCTGTTCCGGGGGCGAACCGCTCCCCTACAGTTGGCTCATGCATGAGATCCTCATCCGCCTCGGACTGGACAACGACCCCCGCGTGATCCCCGCGGGCGAGGCCGGAGACGGCTGCGTCGTGAGCCTCAACCCCGCGACCGGCCTGCCCCTCGCGGGGGTGAAGCTGGACACCGCCGATTCGTACGAGCAGACCGTCGCCCGCTCCGTGGAGGGGTTCAGACGCTGGCGGAAGATCCCGGCGCCGAAGCGCGGGGAGGTGATCCGTCGGATCGGCAACGCCTACCGCGAATGCCTCGAGGATCTTGGCTCGCTCGTCTCTCTGGAGATGGGCAAGATCAAGGCCGAAGGCATCGGCGAGGTGCAGGAGACGATCGACATCGCGGACTTCGCCGTCGGTCAGGCCCGGCAACTCCACGGCATCACCATGCCCTCCGAGCGTCCGATGCACGCGATGCGGGAGCAGTGGCTCCCGCTCGGGCCCGTGGGGGTGATCACCGCCTTCAACTTCCCCAACGCCGTCTGGGGCTGGAACGCGATGCTCGGCGCGGTCTGCGGCGACACGATGATCTGGAAGCCGAGCCTGATCACCCCGCTGACCGCGATCGCGACGAACAACATCGCACGCCGCGTCGCGGAGGAGATGGGGCACGAGGGCGTCTTTGAGCTGGTCATCGGGACCGACGAAGAGGTCGGCGAGCGGATGATCGCCGACCGGCGCCTCCCCCTGATCAGCGCGACCGGCTCCTGCCGCATGGGGCGTCACGTCGGGAGCGTCGTCGCGGGTCGCCTGGGCAAGTGCCTGCTCGAGCTGGGCGGGAACAACGCGGTGATCGTCGAGCCCGACGCGGACCTCGACATGGCGGTGAAGAGCACGGTCTTCGGATCCGTGGGCACGTGCGGCCAGCGGTGCACAACCTCACGCCGCCTGATCCTGCATGAGTCGATCGCCGACGGGTTCTGCGACAAGCTCGTCAGCGCGTACAAGACCATTCGCATCGGCGACCCGCTCGACGACAACACGCTTGTCGGTCCGATCATCTCCGACCAGTCCGCGGCGCAGTTCGAGCAGGCGATCGCGCAGGCGAAGGAGCAGGGGGGCGAGGTCCTGGTGGGCGGGGGGCGGGTGGATCCCGCCTCGCTTCCGGAGGGACTC
>JBITAG010000185.1:0-5135 GCA_044439985.1 Phycisphaerales bacterium JB059
TCTTAACATTTGGAGGCCAGACAGCCCGGCCCGGGCGCCAGAGACTCCGCGCGAGTCAGGAAGCCCCAGTCACATGTGAAGGAGCAGGGGATGATCAGACCATTGTGTGCCGCGGCGGTATGCGGCTTGATGGCGCTGGGCATGGGCGAGCCGACCTCGTCGATGCTTGATGAGCGCCTGCCCACCTACGAAGCGCAGCAGAGCGTCGCGGGCAACCTCCGGACCGTCGGGTCCGATACGATGGGGAACGTCGTGGGCCTCTGGGCCGAGGGGTTCAAGCGGGCCCACCCCGGCGCTCGAATCCAGATCGAGGCGAAGGGCTCCTCCACGGGTCCACCCGCGTTGATGGAGGGCCAGGCGCAGTTCGCGCCGATGAGCCGCGCCATGGACCCCAAGGAGGTTGATGAGTTCGTCGAGCGGTTCGGGTACGAGCCGACGGAGCTGCGAGCCGCGATCGATTGCGTCGCTGTCTTCGTCCACAAGGACTGCCCGATCGACGAGATCACGGTCGACCAGCTGCGCGACGCCTTCTCGGTGAGCGGCCCGGACATGACCTGGGGCGATCTGGGGGCGACCGGCGCGTGGGCGGATCGCCCGGTGAGTCTGTACGGGCGCAACAGCGCCTCGGGCACGTACAAGTTTTTCAAGAAGTCCGCCTGCGGGAAGACGGACTTCAAGAAGACGGTCAAGGAGCAGCCCGGCTCCGCCGGCGTGGTCAGCGCCGTCGCCTCCGATCCGGCGGGCATGGGCTACTCGGGCATCGGGTTCAAGACCCCGGACGTGAAGGTGCTGCGCGTCGCGTTCGACGCGGACTCCCCCGCGGCCGAGCCCGGCCTCGAGGGCGCCCTCAGCGGGGAGTACCCCCTGGCCCGCTTCCTCTACGTCTACATGAACTACGACCGGCGTCGCCCGCTCGATCCGCTGCGGGCCGAGTTCGCTCGCTTCCTCTTCAGCCGCCAGGGGCAGGAAGCGGTCATCAAGGACGGCTCCTTCCCGCTGACGGCGGAGATCGCCAGCGAGGAGCTTGAGAAGCTTGGGTTGAGCCCCGCCGGGTGAGTCGGAGTTCCGCCAAGCCGGATGAACACCACGGGCTCGGGTCGAAGGCCCCGGGCTCGTCTTCGCTGCGCCGCACCAACGCCCGGGTCCGTTTCTGGGACCGGGTCGCGGGTGTGACGATCACGAGCGGCGGGCTGATGGTGCTCGCCGCGATGCTCGGCATCTGCGTCTTCCTGGTCGCCAGCGCCGCCCCCCTCTTCCGGGGCGGGGGCGCCGCCGCGGCGCACGACGCACGGCTCGAGGGCGGGGCCGTCGCGCCCGTGTTGACCCGCGTCGGGGTTCGCCCCTCGACGGCGGTGATCCTGGATCAGAACGGGACGATGCTCGAGGTGGGCGCCGATTCGGGGCGTCGGCTCGCCGGCGTTGACCTGACGCGGGAGGGGCTCGCGCCGGCCGGGGTCTCGTACGATCCCCAGGCGCACGAGTACACGCTCGTTTACGCCGACGCCACGATCCGGAGCTTGGAGATCGAGCAGCCGGACCTGCTGCTGGATCCGATCTTCGCCCGCGATCGGTGGTCTTCGCTGGAGGTGGGCGAATCGGCGCCGCTGGACGAGGCGCAACGCCGGGAGGTCGCCCGGCTTCTCCGGCTGCGCACCGCGCTGACGGACCATGCGAGGATCGTGCGCACGAAGGAAGAGACCTGGCAGGCCCAGGATTTCGCGGTGGAGCAGAGCGATCCGGCGACCATCCCCGGCGTGGAGGAACGCCCCGCGATGATCCACGCCGCCCGCGCCTCGTCGCGGATGCGTCGGATGGTCTGTCTGACGCAGAGCGGGCGTCTGTACCTCGTGGAGGCCCGGCGCGTCGTGCGGCTGGGCGGGGGTGGATCCCAGGAGCGGCTGCGGTCCGCGGAGGTTGCCAGCGGCCTGGACCCCGAGGGCGTGGCGGGGGTGTTCATCTCGAGCGACGGGGAGGACATCTTCGTGGTCTTCGCCGACGGGCGGGTCGATCGGTATAACGGATCGGAAGGCGTCTCGGGAGACATCCCGCGCGTCGAGTCGCACCGGGTGACGGGCGAGGAGGACCGTGTCACCTGTGCGCAGATGGCCCTCGGCGGCCTGAGCCTGATCGTCGGCGACAGCGCCGGGCACGCCTCGGCGTGGACGGTGGTCGATGACCCCGAGGGCGGGGGGGAGGACGGGCGACGCCTGGAACGCACCACCCACCTGCGCCTCGGGCGCGAAGCGGTCACCTCGATCGGTGTCGGTGAGCGCGACCGGACCGTCGCGTTCGGACTGCGGGACGGGCGGGTGGAACTGCGCAACATGACCAGCGGGAAGCGCGTGGCGGGGCTGCCCGCGACGGGCGAGGTCCCGCTGAACGTCGCGGTCGCGCCCGCCCTGGATCGGGTGGTGTCGGTCGGCGACGACGGGTCGCTCCGGACGGCGAAGCTCGAGCCGGGGCATCCGCAGGCGAGCTGGCGGTCGCTCTTCGGGCGGGTGCTCTATGAGGGGTACAACCGCCCCGAGTTCGTGTACCAGTCCACCGGGGCCCAGGGCGTGGAGTCCAAGCTCAGCCTGACGCCCCTGATCTGGGGCACGCTGAAGGCGACCATGGTCGCGATGCTCATCGCCGCGCCCATCGCGGTGCTCGGCGCGGTCTTCTCAAGCGAGTTCATGCACCCGCGCGTCCGGCGCACCATCAAGCCCACCGTCGAGATGATGGCGAGCCTGCCCTCGGTCGTGCTCGGGTTCGTGGCGGCGGTGCTCGTGGCGCCCTACGTGCGAGACTGGCTCCCGGGCATCCTCGTCGCGTTCGCCGTCGTCCCGCTCACGGTCATGGCCATGGCCCACGCGTTCCGGCTGGCGCCGATCGAATGGAGCCGCCGGCTGACCAGCGCCCGACTGCTGATCGCCGTGGGGGTTGTGCTCGCCCTGAGCGTCACGCTCTCCTCCCTCTGTGGGCCGCTGATCGAGCGGGCCCTCTTCGCCCCGGACCGGGTGGACGTGGCATTGGCGAGCGGGGCGTTTGAGCCGGCGACCGAGGCGCCCGCCTGGCTGGCGGGGCGGACCGAGCTGGACCTGAGCCAGGCCCGGCGCCTCCGAGCGGAAGGGCTGGCGATCCGGGACGGAGCGCTCGTCCGTGCCCTGCCCGACCAGGTCGAGCCCGGGTCGCCACTCGCGGGGGCGCCGAGCATCCGGCGCTGGCTCGACGGGGCGATCGGGGGGGCGTGGCCGGGGTGGGTGGTGGTGCTGATCTTCCCGATGTCGGTTCTGGTCGCGCTGGTCAACGCCCGGATCGTGGCCCGGCCCTGGTCGGAACTCGTCTCGCACCGTCCGCGGCGGGTGGGCGCGGTGCTCGAGCTGGCGCGGTTCCTGCTCAGCGTGCTCGTGACCATCGGGCTGGCCATCGCCGGCGCGTCGGCCCTGAGCGCATTGGGCTTCGACCCGCGCGACTCGATCTTCGGTCCCTTCACGCAGCGCAACACCCTGGTCGTCGGGCTCGTGATGGGCTTCGCGGTCATCCCGATCATCTACACCATCGCCGACGACGCCATGCGCGCGGTCCCCAACTCGCTGCGTTCGGCGTCGCTCGGGGCGGGCGCAACCCGCTGGCAGACCGCGGTGCGCGTCGTGCTCCCGGTGGCGGGGTCGGGCATCTTCTCGGCCTGCATGATCGGTCTGGGGCGGGCGGTCGGGGAGACCATGATTGTGCTCATGGCGACGGGGAACACACCGGAGATGACCCTCAACATCTTCTCGGGGTTCCGTACGCTCGCCGCGAACATCGCGGTCGAGCTTCCCGAGGCGGCCCGGGGCGGAACGCACTACCGCGTGCTCTTTCTCTGCGGACTGGTGCTGTTCGCCATGACCGCGATCATCAACACGTCGGCGGAGCTGGTCCGCCAGAGTTTCCGGAAGAAGAACGCGGCACTCTGACGCATGACCGACCCCGACCACAAGCCCGCGCTCCCCGCCCCCGCAGCCCGGGTTCGACGGCGCACCCCGCTCGCGGCGCACGGTGAACCGGCCGTCTGGCTCATGGGCGTGGCCCTGCTGCTCTGCCTCGTGCTGATCGTCAGCCTCATCGGGATCATCGTGGTCCGGGGCGGTCGGACCTTCTGGCCCAACGAGATCCAGACGGTCACGCTCCGCTCCGGGGAGACCTTTCTCGGCCAGCCTCAGCACGCGGAGCGGTACCTCCCCGGTCCGGAGGAGCGGGCCAGGATCGACGAGCTGATCGCCGTGGGCACGCTGGAGGCGGACGCGATCGACGAGGAGGGCCGGGCCGAGCGACGGCGCTACCGGGTCGGGAACCGCGACCTCGGGCAGCAGTCCTTCCGCTCCGTCCCCACCTACGAGATCGAGTCGGTCGAGTACGACCCGGACGCCCTGCTCGTCGAACGCCGCCAGTGGGGGGTGTTCCTGGGCGTCCCCGAGGGCGTCTACCAGGAGTCGACGTACGATCTCGGCCCCGACGATGAGCCGAACGACGCGGGGCCCGCGATCGAGCGTGAGGTGATCGAGACGCTCGAGGACGGCACACGTCGCATCCGGGAACGACGCTGGGTCGCGAAGGGGGCGGGCGAGACGGTCGAGGCGCTCCCGGAGCTGCACGCCGAGGCGATGAAACGCCGGGCCCAGATCGACGCGATCAACGAACACCAGGCCCCGGCCCTGCAGGAACGGCTGACCTCGCTCGCCTGGGCTCGTCGTGAGGCGGAGATGCGGGCGAGCGAAGAGACGCGCCGCCGGCTCCCGGTCTGGGCGTGGATCGGGCTCAGCGTGCTCACCGCCGGGGCGTTCGTCCTCGTGCTGCGTTGGTCGAGATCCCCCTCGCGGGCGCCCGGGCCGGATCGGCGTCGGACGGTCCTGCTCACCCTGGCGTGGGGGGGAGTGGTGGCCCTGGCCGGCGCCGCGGTGCTTGAGAGCCCGATGATGAAGCGGGGCATCAGCGAGGCGGAGCTGGCGAAGATCGAGGCCCGCATCGACGCCAAGGAGAGCGAGCTTCGCGCGCAGCAGGCCAAGGACCTGGCGACGGTTGACGCCCTGCGGGCGGCGGACGCCCGCTGGCGGATCCTCGTGCGGGAGCCTCGGACCGATCGGTTCAGCCCCATGAGCCAGTCCCGCCCCGAC
>JBITAG010000186.1:0-3142 GCA_044439985.1 Phycisphaerales bacterium JB059
AAGGTCGCCAACTGCGAGCAGATGACCTACGGCGAGTTCATCTCCGGGCTGCCGAACCCGACGAGCTTCAACCTGATCACCGGCGACGGGCTCGAGGGGCAGATGTGCCTGGAGATCTCGCCGCTCATCATCTACCCGATCATCGACCGACTGCTGGGCGGGACCAACCACGATCTGTTCATCCCCCAACGCCCGGTGACGCCCATCGAATCACGCCTGATCGGGAACGTGACCAAACGCGGGCTCGAGGCGCTCAGCGAGGCCTGGGAGGGCGTCCGCAAGCTGACGTTCGAGATCTCGGCCTCGGAGAGCAACCCGCAGCTCGTGCAGATCGTCCCCCCCAACGAGGTCGTGGTGGTCGTCGGGCTGGAACTCAAGATGTCCAACCGGGCCGGCACGATGAACCTCTGCATTCCGTACAACGTGATCGAGCCCGTGATGGAGGAACTCTCGGCCCAGAGCTGGTTCGCCGCGACGCGAAACGCGCGGTCCGAGGACCTGGAGCAGCGGCTGACCCGGCAGCTCGGGCGGGCGCCGATGTCCGTCGGGGGCATCCTGGCCGAGACGACGATCTCGGTCCGGGACCTGTTGAGCCTGGGCGAGGGGGACCTGCTCCTGACCGAGAAGCGGGCGGATCAGCCCGTGGTGCTGACGGTTGAGGGCGAGAAGAAGTTCCTCGCGGAGCTGGGCGCCTACCGGGGCGCCCGGGCGTTGCGGGTGGTCCGGGCCTGCGCCCCCGAGGATCGGGTCTAGGGCACGCGGACCAGGACCCGAACGGGCCGGCCATTTCAGTTTGCCCGGATGAACCTGCCGAGCTAGAGTTGCAAGACGATGGACGGGCGAACGGCGCCCGATGGAGATCGGCATGATCGTGGTCATGTGCAATGTGCGGTGATTGGGTCCTGAGTTCGTGCGGACCCGACGCGGGACGCCGCCGACGGGGAGTCGGGCTTCCTATTGAGGAATGCCGGGCGCCCTGAACGGGGCGAACCCGGACCGCGCAGCGAGGGCAACGCCCGAGTGCGCCAGGCGACCACGAGCGTGCTCCGCCCGTTCGTGGTCATCGTTGTTTTTGGGGCCGGGCCCCGACATCCAGGCATCTCGGAATCGTGAGTCGTCAGGGACGACGCCGACGGAGACAGACGAATGAACACCCAGGAAATGATGCGGATCCTCGACTCGATCGCTCGGGACCGCAATATCGAGAAGAGCCTGCTGATCGCGGACCTCGAGGCCGCCATGGTCTCGGCGTGCCGCAAGTTCTTCTCCACCCTCGACACCGAGGAGTTCCAGTGCACCGTGGACCCGATCTCGGGTGAGATGTCGCTGACGCGTCACGGGGAGCCGCTGGAGATGGAGATGTCCGACTTCGGTCGCATCGCCGCCCAGACCTTTAAGCAGGTGATGATCCAGCGCTTCCGCGACGACGAGCGTCAGTCGCTGATGGACGAGTACTCCAAGCGCGTCGGCACGATCATCACCGGCACCGCGCAGCGGTACGACCGGGGGGCCCTGATCGTCCAGATCGACCGGGCCGAGGCCGTCATGCTCCGCTCCGAGCAGCTCCCCGGCGAGCAGTTCATGGCGGGCGACCGGGTGCGGGCGATGGTCCTGGACGTGAAGGACATGGGCTCGCAGGTCAAGATCTACCTCAGCCGGGCCCACCCGGACTTCATCGTCCGCCTCTTCGAGGTCGAGGTGCCCGAGGTCGCCGAGCGGATCATCGAGATCAAGGCGATGGCCCGTGAGGCGGGCTTCCGCACCAAGATCGCCGTCAGCTCCATCGATTCCAAGGTGGACGCGGTCGGCGCCTGTGTCGGCCTGCGCGGCAGCCGGATCAAGAACATCGTCGACGAACTCAACGGCGAGAAGATCGACATCGTGCGCTGGAACGAGAGTTCCCAGATCCTGATCCAGAACGCCCTGAAGCCCGCCGAGGTCCACGAGATCAGCCTCTGTTTCGAGCTGGGACGGGCCACGGTCGTCGTCCGCGACGACCAGCTCAGCCTGGCGATCGGCAAGCGTGGGCAGAACGTCCGCCTCGCCGCCCGACTCACGGGATGGGACGTGGACATCCTCACCCCCGAGGAGTTCAACAAGGGCCTGGAGATCATGTCCGAGACGCTCCAGCAGATCGAGGGGATCACCGACGAGAAGGTGGACCGCCTCGCGACGCTCGGCATGATCAGCGTCTTCGACATCGAGGAGGTCGGCGCCGAGGTGCTGATGACCGAACTGGAGATCAGCGAGGAGCAGGCCGAGCAGGCCGTCGAACTCTGCGCGGTCAAGGCGAAGGAAGTCGCCGAGCAGCAGCAGAAGGAGAAGGAAGAGGCGGAGAAGCGTCGCGCCGAAGAGCGCGCCGCGGCGGAAGCCCTCCTCTCCGGCGAGGGCATGCCCGAGGGCGACGTGGACCCGGAGACCGCCGCCGCGGCGATCCTGGGCGCCGCCTCCCTGCCCTCCACGCCTCCCCCCTCGGGCGGGAACGAGACGGAAGAGGAGCGTCCGCCGAGCGTGGACGCCGATGACGAGGCCCGCGCCGCGGACATTCTGGGTGGCGGGTCGGAGAGTTGAGGTCGCCCCCGCGTTGATCGCGGGAGGCGGTGTGCATCGTGTGCAGTGGTCCCGCCGGGCGCGCAGCCCCGCGGGATCCGGGAACGGGAACTCAGGCGCCGGCGTCACGCCGGGAGGATCGGTTGGCCAAACGAGTCTTTGAAATCGCGAAGGAACTTGGGGTCAAGTCCAAGGTCATCGTCGAGAAGTGCCACGCAGAGGGTGTGCCGCAGGACGTGATCAAGAATCACATGTCCACGGTCTCCGTCGGGCTCGAAGCGTCGATCCAGGATTGGTTCTCCTCCAGCGGTGGCGCCGACGAGGGCGCCCACACCGCCGTCGAGACCGCGGAAAAGGTGGATGTGGACAAGGCCCGCAAGGCGGCCAAGCCGCTGAAGGCGACCCCCAAGGCGGCCGCGCCCGCCAACGGGACCGAGGCCGCCGAGAAGCCCTCGACCGCCAAACCCGCCCCCAAGCCCACCGCGGTCAGCGCCCCCCCACCCCCGCCCCCTCCCGCGGGGTGGGTCTCGCCCCCTTCGCCCGAGAGCAAGCCCGGGGCCAAGACGCCCGAGCCCCAGAGGCCGGCCTTTGC
>JBITAG010000187.1:0-3968 GCA_044439985.1 Phycisphaerales bacterium JB059
TTCACCGAGTTCGAGGAGAGCTGGGTGGGGGACGTGGACTCAAGCGGGGACGTGAAGTACCACCGCGGATACTCCGGGACGCGCCGGTTCCCCAACGGGCGCATGGTCCATCTCGCGATGGCGAGCAACCCGAGCCACCTCGAGGCGGTCAACGGCGTCGTCGAGGGCCGGTGCCGCGCCAAGCAGCGCCTCCGCGCCGACTTCGAGCGCAGCCGCGTGATCCCGATCCTGATGCACGGCGACGCGGCGATGGTGGGGCAGGGCATCGTCGCCGAGACGATCAACATGTCGCAGCTCGAGGGGTACACCACGGGCGGCACCATCCACATCGTGGTCAACAACCACATCGGCTTCACCACCCTCCCCAAGGACGCCCGCTCGAGCCGCTACTGCACGGACATCGGCAAGTCGATCGACGCGCCGATCTTCCACGTCAACGGCGAGGACCCGGAGGCGTGCGTCGCCGTGGCGCAGTTCGCGGTGGAGTTCCGCCAGAAGTTCAAGCGCGACGCCTTCATCGACCTGCAGTGCTACCGGCGCTACGGGCACAACGAGCAGGACGAGGTCTCCTTCACCCAGCCCCGGATGGTGAAGCTGATCAAGGCCAAGCCGAGCGTGCTCAAGACGTACACCGATCGACTCCTCGGCGAGGGCGTGATCCAGGAGGCGGACGTTCAGGCGATCCGTCACCGGATCGATGAGGCGCTCGAGCAGGCCCAGGCCGCGGCCCGCCAGGCGCCCAACGACCCGACGATCGATCCCGGCTCGGCTCGGTGGGACGGGCAGGGCCACGCCTACTCCCACGATCCGGTGGACACCACCGTCTCGATGGAGACCCTGCGCGAGGTCTGCGCCGGGCTCGGGCGCACGCCCGAGGGCTTCAAGGTCAACCCGAAGCTCAAGTCCCTGCTCAAGAGCCGGTCGGAGCTGACCGAGTCCGGGCGCATCAGCTACGCCGACGCGGAATCGCTGGCCTACGGGACGCTGCTGCTGGAGGGGGTCGCCCTGCGGCTCTCCGGCCAGGACTGCCGACGCGGGACGTTCAGCCACCGGCACGCGGTCCTGCGCGACGCGGAGACCGCCGAGGCGTACATCCCGCTCAACCACATCCGCGAGATGGGCGTGCTCGGCACGGACACGCCCCCCGGCTCACCCGGCCCGGACGGCAAGCCCCGACAAGCGAAGTTTTGTGTGTACGACTCCCCGCTCTCCGAGGCCGCCGTGCTCGCCTTCGACTACGGCTACTCGCTCTCGGACCCGAACATGCTCGTCCTCTGGGAAGCGCAGTTCGGTGACTTCGTCAACGGCGCGCAGACCATCATCGATCAGTTCCTTGCGTCTGCGGAGACCAAGTGGGAGCGTTGGTCGGGCCTGACCATGCTCCTGCCCCACGGGTACGAGGGGGCGGGTCCGGAGCACTCCTCCTGCCGCATCGAGCGGTTCCTGGAGCTGTGCGGGCAGGACAACCTGCAGGTCGTCTACCCGACCGACGCGGCGCAGATGTTCCACCTGCTCCGGCGCCAGGTGAAGCGGAACTTCCGCAAGCCGCTCATCGTCGCGACACCCAAGAGCCTGCTCCGCGTGGAGACGAGCGACATCTCCGAGCTGGTCGAGGGCCGGTTCCGCGAGATGATCGACGACCCGATGTTCGAGCGCGAGGGCGCCGACCGGAAGAAGGTTCAGAAGGTCGTCCTGGTCTGCGGCAAGCTCTACTACGAGCTGGATCAGCGCCGGCGTGAGCTGGGGCTCGACAACGTCGCGATCGTTCGGATCGAGCAGCTCTACCCCTTCCACCACGAGATGCTCTCGGGCATCCTGCGTGGTTACCCGGTCGGGGCGGAGCTGGTCTACGCCCAGGAAGAGCCCCGCAACGCCGCGGGATACCTGTTCGTCGCGGACCACATCCAGACCGACCTCGGGCTCGAGCGTCCGCGCTACATCGGTCGCCCGACGTCGGCTTCGCCCGCCACCGGGTCGAAGCGTCAGCACAAGATCGAGCAGGAGCAGCTCATCACCAACGTGATCGGCCCCAAGCCGGAGCCGAGCGCGGACAGCAACGCCGGGGCCCACGCGTCGGCCCACGCCTGAGACACGAGCAAGGACGAAGCCAGCCATGTCTACCCCGATCACCATGCCCGAGGCGGGCGAGAGCGTCGTCAGCGGTGTGCTCTCCGCCTGGATCAAGAACGACGGCGACTGGTGCGAGCGCGACGACATCGTCGCCGAGGTTGAGACCGACAAGATCACCGTCGAGGTGCTCGCCCCCGCCTCCGGCGTGCTCAAGCAGACGGTCGAGGAGGGCGCCGACATCGAGATCGGCGCCACGATCGGCGAGATCGACGAGTCGGCCGAGAAGCCCGCGGGCGCCTCCGCCGGGTCGCAGGCCGCCCCCGGCGCCCAGGCCGAGGGGGCGGGGAACGCTGACAACGCCGCTCCCGCCGCTCCCGCCGTCGCGACGGCCGCGCCCCCGCAGAACCCGCCGACCCCCGCCGCGTCGCCCTCCTCGAACGGCGCGAGCAACGGCGAGATCAGGGCGACGCCGCTCGCCCGCAAGATTGCCGAACAGCACGGCGTGGACCTCGGGTCGATCAACGGCACGGGCGTGGGGGACCGGATCAGCGAGCACGACGTGCTGCACGCGTTGGAGAGCGCGGGCAGCGCCGCCGCCGCCGCGGGCGCCGCCCTCGCCGGCTCCGCGGGCTCGCGCGAGACCTCGCTCGAGCGCATGTCCCCCATTCGCCAGAAGATCGCCTCGCGTCTGGTCGAGGCGCAGCAGACCGCCGCGATGCTCACCACCTTCAACGAGGTGGACATGGGCCCGGTCATGGAGCTGCGCAAGCAGTACAAGGAACAGTTCACCGAGAAGCACGGCGTGGGCCTCGGCTTCATGAGCTTCTTCGTCAAGGCCGTCTGCGGGGCGCTCAACAAGTTCCCCATGATCAACGCCTACATCACCGCCGACGCCGACGGCAAGCCCGCGATCCAGAAGCACAACTACTGCGACATCGCCATCGCCGTCGCCAGCCCCAAGGGCCTCGTTGTCCCCGTCATCCGCAGCGCCGAGACACTCAGCTACGCGGGCATCGAGTCCACCATCAAGGACTTCGGCGCCCGCGCCAAGGCGGGCAAGATCGGGCTCGAGGAGATGCAGGGCGGCACCTTCACCATCACCAACGGCGGCGTCTTCGGGTCGCTGATGTCCACCCCCATCCTCAACCCGCCCCAGTCCGCCATCCTGGGCATGCACACGATCAAGAAGCGCCCCGCGGAGGACCCGAACAACCCCGGCCAGATCGCGCTGCGACCCATGATGTACCTGGCCCTGAGCTACGACCACCGGATCGTGGACGGCGCCGAGGCGGTGCAGTTCCTCGTCTCGATCAAGGATTCGATCGAGGATCCGCGTCGTCTTCTGCTGGATCTCTGACGACCCCGCCCGGTTCGTCAGCTCGCACGCGGGACTCGCTCATCCAAGCTCGTCGAGCAGCCCCGCGCACGCCCTCGTGAGCATGTCGTACACGCGCTGGAACCCGTCCCCGCGCCCGTAGTACGGGTCGGGGACGTCCAGGGCCTTCCCCGAAGCGCCATCGAGCGTGGGATCAAACGACCGCATCAGGCGGACGCGATCCTCCGGCGCCCCGGCGCCGAGCAGGTCCCGCTCGTTCTGGCGGTCCATCGCGAGGATGAGGTCAAACCGCTCGACGTCGGCGCGGGGGTCGAACTGCCTCGCGATGGAGGGCAGCTCGATGCCGTACTTCTTCGCGATCGCGATGGACCTCGGGTCGGCCCGCTCGCCCGCATGCCAGGCGCCGGTGCCGCAGGAGTCCACGTCGAAGCGGTCGAGAGCGCCGCGCTGCCGGGCCATGTGCAGAAAGATCCCCTCGCCCAGCGGCGAGCGGCAGATGTTGCCAAGGCACACGAACAGCACGCCCGTCCGGCTCACGCGGCGCCCTCCAGCACGTCCAGCA
>JBITAG010000188.1:0-9085 GCA_044439985.1 Phycisphaerales bacterium JB059
GTTCACATGACGATATCGGCGTTCAATATACGTTTATCCAGATTTGATGTCCAGCCGAGCCCATGCCGGCACGTCGAAATCGCCGCCGCCCATCCTCAGCAAATCTGTAAACCGTTCTCGGACCGCGAGTTCTGGCCCCACACCGGAGCCTCCCCAGAAGAGGGGCCCAAGGGTGATCAGGCGTCCACGCCCTCATCCCCCCGTCGGGCGGCTCGCCAGTGGCGCGCCCGCAGGGACTGCACCAGACCCGCGGCGAGGATGTAGCCGATGGCGCCCGCCGCGGTGATCGCGGCGCCGCTCTGCTCGATCTCTTCGGGGAGGTAATCCGGCGAGCGTCCGTCGAGGGGGACGGTGCTCTCGAGCATGTGCCCGATCCCGAAGACCAGCATCGCCGGCGGGCATGGCAACCCGGCGTAGCTCCCCGGCACGAACGCGTCGAACGCGGAGTACATGATCATCATGGCGAAGAACGGGATCATCCAGAGCACGAAGATCACCACGCCGAAGACGCGGACGTCGAAACGTTCCCGGAGTCCCTGAACAAACAGCGCGACGCCGATGATCGAGAGCGCCACGATCCCGACCGAGACGCGGGTCGGTCCCTCAAGGTAGTACAGGCCTTCGCGCCCGACCAGGTGGAGCACCAGCCATCCGGCGCCGAAGGTCAGCCCGATCATCGCAAGCGTGATCGGCAGGCTGGACGCGCCGTCCGCGTTGAGTCCGATGCGCCGACGCCCGAGCTTGCGTGCCCGGCGCCACCCCTCCACCGCGGTATGCCTGGAGGGCGTCGCACACGTAACCAGCAGGACGAACGTGCCGCCGACAATCATGAGCGCCACGATGAGCAGAATCTCGAGGGTCTGCGGCTCACGTTGCCCGAACGCGACGCGCTGCATCGCCCCGAACACCTGGTAGTACGCCTCGTCGCTCACGAGCACCGCCCAAACACTCCCGAGCACGAAGACGAGCACCCCGGAGAAGACCAGCAGGGTCCCCGCTTTCGAGAAGAGGTGGGCGGCCTGGTCCCGCCACCGCCGGTGGACCACGGAGAACATCACCGCGAGCATGAATCCCTGGACGAGCATGGTGTAGAGCGTCGGGTGCACCACACCGGTGAAGAAGGGCACGTCCCGGAAGCTGTCGATTCCGCTCTGCTCGGCGGCGGTCCGGAGGTGCTCGGGCATCTCCTGCTGGAGCAGGCCGTAGAAGGTCGGGCGGATGGTCAGGAACTCGAAGAAGGTGATGCCCAACCGAGAGAGATTGGGCAGCACGAAGTAGAGCACGACGACGAGTCCCATCGACATCATCGAGGCGAGACGCGGCTTCTCGGAGACCATGCCGGCGACCATGCCGGTGAGGTGGTAGAGCCAGACGGAAGTGAAGAAGACGGCGTAGAAGTGGAGCAGGGTGAGCGGGTCAAACCTCGCCACCGCCGCTGCGATGACCAGAAAGGGCATCGTGAGGGCGAAAAGGACGTACTCCCGGGCGGGGAGCCCGAAGAGGTAGCCGAGAATCTTGCTCGTGGGGCTCATGGGGGTCATGCGCACGTAGTCGAGCAGTCCCTCCTCGCGTTCGCCGGCGACGCCGGAGGCGACCGCGCCGGTTCCGGACATCATGAGCAGAATGGCCTGAATCACGATGATGCCGGGCAGAACGGCCTTCGCCGCGTCCTGGGCCGACGCCATCTCGCGTTCGGTGATGGTGGTGTAAATCATCAGCGCGACGAAGGCGGTGATGGTCAGGGTCACGATCCCCCAGCTCAGCAGGTGCTTGACGCGTGAGCGCTGACGAAGCCCCTTGACGAGGAGCGGGTTCTGCAGAGTTCGTTCGAGCACGCCGTTCATGAGACCTCCGACGCTCCGATCTCCATCATCACGTCCTCGACGCCGCGCCGGCGCTCCGAGAAGCCCTTCACCGGCGCCCCCGACCGGACCAGCTCGGCGAGCACCTGCACCACGCGCTGATCGTCCCCCTCCAGCGCGAAGCGACAGACCCCGCCGGCCACCTCGATCTCGCTCGGGCCATCCATCGAGTCGAGCGTGCTGGCGACGCCGGTTGCCTCCCCCACCGTCTCGACGACAAAGCGGCGGACCTGGTTGAGGTCGGAGACGATCTCCTCGATCGCTCCAGAGAGGACCAGTCGGCCCTTCTCCATGATCGCGACGGAGGAGCAGAACTCCTTGAGTTCCTGGAGGATGTGCGAGGAGATGACGACCGTCTTCCCCTCGCTCCCGAGCCGGAGCAGGAGGTTGCGCAGATCGATCCGGGCGATCGGGTCGAGCCCGCTGGCGGGCTCATCGAGGAGGAGCACGGAGGGGTCGTGGAGCAGGGTCTTGGCGAGCACAAGGCGCTGGGTCATCCCGCGCGAGAGGGAGCCCGCCATCGCCGTCCGCTTCGAGCCGAGGTTGACGATCTCGATGCAGGCGTCGATCCGCGCCCGGCGTTCACGCCGGTCGATGAAGTACGCCCGGGCAAAGAGATCGAGGAACTCCCAGCAGCGCAGGTCCTTGTACACCGGGGCGAGGTCGGGCATGTACCCGATCACCCGGCGGACCGCGGCCCGATTCTGAAAGATGTCCAGCCCCGCGATCCGGGCGTCGCCATAGGTGGGCTCCCGGAGGGTCGCCAGGACGGAGATGAGGCTGGTCTTCCCGGCGCCGTTGGGGCCGATCAGGCCCAGAACCTCCCCCGGTCCGACCGAGAGCGAGAGGTCCGAGACGGCGGTCACGTCCCCGTAATCCACCCGGATATCCCGCGTCTGGATCATCTCACCCCGTCCTTCGTGCGAAGACCCACCGGAACGGTCCCGGCGACGCGGGTTGTTCGGGCTCGGCGCCCGTCCCTTTCAGCCCGATCGGGCGGATCGTACCGCACACTCGAATACTCGACCCGCCCAACGGGTTCCCTACCGTGAACGAGTCTCCCCCCAGTTCCCTCCCCCCCAGTTGCCAGGAGCCGGCATGCGACAGGTGACGCTCGCACTTTCCTTCGCCCTGGGACTGGCGTTGGCCTGGGTCCTTCTGGGACGCCCGGTGATGGGGATGCAGCATCAGGAGAGCCGAACCACAATGACCAGCACCGATACGTCCAACGCCCTGCCCACCGCCCGGTACTCCGCCGCCGGGTACGACATCACGCCGATGCCCGAAGCGGAGGTCGATCGCCTCGCGCGGGCGTTGGGTCCGGAGGTCTACCGGATCACGCGGAAGTCGGGCACGGAACAGGCGTTCTGCGGGAACCTGCTCGACAATAAGAAGGATGGGGTCTACCTCTGCGTGGTCTGTCACCTCCCCCTCTTCTCGAGCCAGCACAAGTTCACCTCGGGCACCGGATGGCCGAGCTTTTTCTCCCCCTTCGACCCGGACCACGTGGACGAGATCTCGGACACCTCGCACGGGATGATCCGCACCGAGATTCGGTGTGCCCGCTGCTCGTCCCACCTGGGGCACGTTTTCGACGACGGCCCCCGCCCCACCGGGCTGCGGTTCTGCCTGAACTCCGCCTCCCTGACGTTCGTCGAGTCCGGGGAGCCGATGCCGGAGGGCGCCACGCCGGTTGAGACGCAGACCGCCTACTTCGCGGGGGGGTGCTTCTGGGGAATCGAGCACTACTTCCAGATGGGGAACGGGGTGCTCGACGCCGAGAGCGGGTACATGCAGGGCCAGCTTGATGAGCCAACGTACGAGGACGTGCTCCGGAAGACCTCCGGGCACGCCGAGACCGTCAAGGTGGTCTTCGATCCGAAGCGGATCTCGTACGAGCGGCTTCTCCGGGCCTTCTTCGACATGCACGATCCGACGCAGCTCAACCGGCAGGGGCCCGACGTGGGTGACCAGTACCGATCGGGCATCTGGACCACGAGCGACGAGCAGGCCGAGCAGGCGCGGGCGTTCATCCGGGATCTGGAGCTGAGCGGGCAGGTCAACGGGAAGATCGTCACCCAGGTCGAGCCCGCCCAGACGTTCTGGCCGGCGGAGGAGTTTCACCAGGACTTCATCGCCAAGACGGGTCGGCGCTGCCACGTCAAGAACCCCTGGGAGGTGTCGGACGCGCAGCAAACGTCCCCCACTCCTTCCGGAGCGGGGGACGCGAACCGGCCGAGCCGGAAGCACAACTCTTACGGGCACCCGGCGCCGTAGGCGCTCAGGAACGCGAGCACGTCGCTGAAGTCGAACTGACCCAAGGGCGCCTCAAGGTCCGCGGCGGAGTCCATCGACCCGAACGCGGTCAGGAAGCCGAGCACGTCGGAGAAGTCGAGGGAGCCAAAGGGCTCGGCGAAGTCGGCGGCACAATCCGGAGTGACGCTCAACTCGTACGCCCCGATGTCGATCGGCTCGAAGAGCCCCGTGTTCGGGGTGTCCGCGTCGTCGACGACGCGGGGGTTGCCGTCCAGATCGACCGACATGCCCAGCGAAGCGACGTTGAACGAGTCACCCGCGTCGATCGCGGGCGAGCCGGGCATCACGCGGAAGTCTGCGGCGCCTGCGTCGGCGAACATCGGGTTGCCGAGCACGAAGGCGAAGCCCAGCGACGTGGTGCCCGAGCCGGTGAAGTAGTCCTCCATCGCGCCGGTGTCGTACAGGTTGGAATCCGAGGCGATGATGCCCGAGCCGTTGGAGATGAAGGCGTAGGCGTCGGATGCGGGGCCGATCGAGAAGATGTTGTTGAGCGCCTGGGCCTGGATGCCCGAGGCGCTGCTGCTCGCATTGACCCCGGCCGAGTCGGCGTACGCGCCGTACGGCCCGTTCACGCCGTTGTTGGGGCGGGGGCGATCGGCGCCGTCGGAACCCTCGCAGTAGTTGGGCCAGCCGCCGACGCCGCCGTTGCCCCCGAAGGCGGGAGTGGTGGTGTTGACGCGATCCCCCCGATCGCCGCGGGCGCCGGGAAGGATGTCCACAACGGTGTTCTGGCTGAAGATGGCGCGAAGGGCGGGGTTCTCGACGAGCAGGGCGTTGGCCGAACCGGCGTCGCCACCGTCGCCGCCGTCAGAGTCATCGCCGCAGTACCCCGCGTTGCCACCGTCACCCCCGCAGACGAAGGTGATGCCCGTGTCGGCGCCGTCGCCTCCCGAGCCCCCCTGGGCGCCGTAGCCGCCCCGACCGCCCTTGCCGCCCGATCCGCCGACGATGTCGTAGATGAGGTTCTGGTACACGAGAACCTGGTCGGCGGGTTCGGTGGCCCAGATCGCCGCGGCATCGCCGCCGTGCCCGCCGTTGCCGGCCTCGCCCGCGTCGCCGCCGTTGCCACCTCGCCCGCCGTCACCAACGACGACAAACGCGATGCCGTCCCCCCCGTTCCCGCCCCGGGATCCCGAGCCCCCGAAGCCGCCGGCGCCGCCGTCGCCCCCGGTGATGGCGTGGATCCGCGAGTACGACACGGACGCGGTGGCGCCCAATCGCAGTCGAATGCCGACGGCGTCACCGCCGTGGTTGCCGTCGTCGGCGTCGCCCCCGTGCCCGCCGTGGGGTCCGGGATACCCGTCCACGTGTCCGTTGTTCCCGTCGGCGGCCCCGGAGACAATCGTCCCACCGGCGCCGCCATCGCCGTCGGTACCGGTCGGGCCGACGATGTCGAAGATCTTGCTCCACGCGACATCGACGTGCGCATCATTGACCCCATCAATGCCGAGCGCGTCCCGCTCCTGCGCCGAAGCGCGGACATCAGAGATCTCGCAGTGATCGAAGGACACCGTGGCTCCGGTGACAGACACACCGGTGTCACGGATGCCGCGGATGATCGCGTGGTGGAAATCGCCGCTGGACCCGAGCGCAAACTCGAGTCCCTCCCAGCGCCCGGACGCGGGCTGGAAGATCGCGGGCTCGGCCTCGCTGGCCTGCACGAGGAGCGACCCACCACTCTGCACGCTGATCTCGGCGCCGCTCACGATGTTGACGGTCACGCCGGGCTCTACGGTGAGCGTCCCCTGAATGATGAGGTTCTCGGTCACGTCGATGGTCTGGCCTGCCGTCCAGGTCAGGTCGCCGACGATGGTGTCGGCGGCCGCTCCGCCGCTGAGGGTGAGCATGGCGAGCAGGGCGGTGGTGGGCTTCATTCGGTTCGAGAGGGGGTACATGGTGTTCTCCTGACGGTGTGCTGGTTCTCGGGGAAGTGCTCCCCTGTCCCCTCGGGCGACGCCAGTGGTCCTCGCGCCTCACGCAATGCCAGAAACTCCGCCTGCGGAGAACCCGGATCTCGTACAATCCCCGCCTGGAGCACGACTTGGACGATCTTCGCCACACCGTCACCATGCTGCTGGCCCGGGTTTCCGACGGACAGCCGGGCGCCGTCGACGACCTGCTCCCCCTGGTCTACGACCAGCTCCGGGCCATGGCGGGGTCGAAGATGGCCAACGAGAGATCCGATCACTCACTCCAGGCGACGGCGCTGGTGAACGAGGCGTACCTCAAACTCGCCGCGGACCCAGCCCTGAAGACGGCGGATCGGCGGGTCTTCTTCGGGATTGCCGCCCGAGCCATGCGTCAGATCCTCGTCGATCACGCCCGAACCCGGAACCGACTCAAACGCGGGGGAGACTGGAAACGCGTGGAGGTGCAGCCCGAGTCGGATGCGCCTGGCAAGACCCAGATGCTGGATGTAATCGCGGTGGATGAAGCCCTCGAGGCGCTGGCGCAGCTCGATCCCCGCAAGGCCCGGCTCGTGGAACTCCGTTACTTTGCCGGCATGAGCAGCGAGGACGCGGGGGAGCTGCTCGGAATCTCCCGGGCCACCGTCGCGCGCGAGTGGCGCATGTGCCGGGCCTGGCTTGCGGCGCGCCTGAGCGAGGCGGACGAGGCCCCCGGAGATGGCTGAAGTCCCCAGCTTCAGGGCGATCGATCGCCTGTTCCAGAACGTCTGCGACCTCGATGAACGAGAACGGGCGCGCGTCCTCCGGGAGCGTGAAGCCACGGACCCGGAGCTGGTGTCGCGGGTCCGGGCCCTCCTGGACGCGGAGCGGGAGCTGGCGCCCGAGCTTGAGCGGGCCCTCGGTTCGGGCATGCCCACACCCAGCCCCGCGTGCCCGGACCCGGACCACATCGGGCCGTACCGGGTCATCCGCCCCTTGGGCGAGGGCGGCATGGGCGTGGTCTACGAGGCGCACCAGGAGAGCCCCAGCCGCCACGTCGCGATCAAGCTCATCCGGTCCGGCCTGCTCTCGGCAAACCTGCTCCGCCGCTTCGAGTTCGAGGCGGAGATTCTCGGACGCCTCAAGCACCCGGGCATCGCGCAGGTGCACGAGGCGAACACCACACCGGACGGCCTGCCCTACTTCGTCATGGAACTCATCGAGGGGCGCCCCCTCTCGGAGCACGCGGAGCAGAGGCGCCTCGGCACGCGCGAGCGTCTGGAGCTGTTCGTGGACGTGTGCGAGGCCGTCGAGCACGCGCACCGCAAAGGGGTGGTCCACCGAGATCTCAAGCCGGCGAACATCCTGGTCACGGAGGAGGGGCGGGTCAAAGTGCTCGACTTCGGCGTGGCCCGCGCGGTCGGCGACGAGGCCTGCCGGGCCACACTCCAGACCTCGCCCGGGCAAATCATCGGGACCCCCGCGTACATGAGCCCGGAGCAGGCGACCTCTGCCGAGGACGCCGTTGACACCCTAGCCGATGTCTACTCGCTCGGCGTGGTGCTCTACGAGCTGCTGGGCGGCTGCCTTCCGATCGATGTCGAAGACGCGACGATCTTCGAAGCGCTCCGTCGTGTTCGTGAGCAGACTCCCACACGCCTGGGCATCCATCGCCCGGCCCTTCGCGGTGACCTCGAAACGATCGCGGCCAAGGCCCTCGAGAAAGACGTCGCCCGACGCTACGAGAGCGTCGCCGAGCTGGGTCGGGATGTGACGAGATACCTCCGCGACGAGCCGATCCTCGCCCGGCCCGCGACGACGATGTACCAGCTCCGGATGTTCGCCAAGCGGCGGCGTTCGCTCGTGATTGCCGTCGCGGCGGCCACGCTGCTGCTGGTGGCCGGGACCACGGTTTCCTCCATTCTGGCGGTCGAACGCACCATCGCGCGGGACAACGCGCGTGACGAGCGTGACGCGGCGGTTCGGGTGAACCGGTTCCTCACCGAAGACCTGCTCGCCGCCGCGATGCCGGCGAACCTCGGGCGAGAGGTGACGGTCCGGGAGGCCGTGGACGTCGCCGCGGCCTCCATCGGCGCCGAGTTCCTCGATCGGCCCCTCATCCGCTCCTCGATCCAGGAAGCGGTCGGCGGGACCTACATGGCTCTGGGCGAGTGGGAGAAGGCCGAGCGGTTTCTGCGCGACGCGATGGCGACCCATGCCCGGATCGCCCGCCCCGATCCGGCGCGGGCCATCCGGATGGAGACGCGTCTGGCGATGCTCGCCGGCGCGAACGGACGCTATGAGCAGGCCGAGCGGGAACTCCGCTCGATCGCGGAGCGGGCCAGAGCATCGCTCGACCGACCGGATCTGGCCTCGGACGCGGACGCTTCCCTCGCGATCGTGCTGCGCGAGCGCGGACGCTACGAGGAGGCCGAGACGCTCCAACGCGAACTCATCCGCGACGCCGTGGCCCGATTCGGCGATTCGAGCGTTGAGGCCTCCGAGCGGCGCAGCGACCTGAGCGCGACGCTCCAGGTCGCGGACCGACGCCTGGAAGCGATCCCCGTCCACGAACAGGCGCTGCGGACCCTGCAAGAGCACAAGGGCGACGCGAACCCGAGCACCATCTCGGCCCTCGCCCAGATGGGCTCGCTGCTCCTGGGAACGAGCGAGCCGGAACAGGCGGAGAACTACCTCCGCGAGGCCTCGGAGCTGGCGTCCGAGCACCTCGGACCGGACCACCCCACCACCGTAATCTACGTCGCCAACCTCGGAACCTACTACTCCAACCTCGGGCGTTCGGAGGAGGCCGAGCCCCTGCTGGCGCAGGCCGTCGAGTTTGCCGACCGCGTGCTCGGGCCCGACCACCCGATCACGATGGGTTCCGTCTCATCGCTCGGTGTGGTCTACGCACAGCGCGGGGACCACGCCCGAGCGGCGCCCCTCCTCAACCGCTCAGCCGATGACATGCGCCGCCAGCTGGGAGAGGTCAACCCCCGCACGATCACCGCCAAGGCGAAC
>JBITAG010000189.1:0-4163 GCA_044439985.1 Phycisphaerales bacterium JB059
CGGGTGGCGACCAGCACCTGGTCGTTCCGGCTCCTTCCTAGGTGAACCCGCTTGCCCGTCTCGCCGAGGCGTTCGACCAGAAACGCCTCGATCGCGGAGTGCCCGTCCTCGAACCGCTCATCGAGGACGAAATCGCCACGCCCGATCAGCTCGCGGAGTTCGTCCAGCGCCCGCTCGATCGCGCGGCTCTCCTCCGCCCCCATCAGCCCGATCCGCTCGAGCCCGCGCACGTGCGCGAGCGTCGCCGTCACATCGTGCCCGATCAGCTCGCGGTCGAGGCGCACGTCTTCCCCCGCCATGAACCGGCTCATCGCCTCGTCCCGCGTCTCGACCCCTTCGCTGGTGGCCCAGATCGGCGTGCTCATGCCAGACCCTCCGTCGGCGCCAGGCCCAGCGCCAGGTTGATGTTCTGGATCGCCTGCGAGGCGGCGCCCTTGAGCAGGTTGTCCAACGCGCAGACAACGCCCACCCGCCGCGCATCATCTTCGTCTACGCTCAACGCCCCGACCCGCGCCACCTGCCGCTCCACCACCCCGCGCAGATCGATCGGCCCCTCGGCCTCGAACCGGACCAGCTCGCACCCCGCGTACGCCCGCTCGTACCGGGCCGCCAGGTCCCCCCGCCCGACCGGCTCGCGCAGCTCCGCGAGCGCGGTCAGCACGATCCCCCGGAAATGCCCGCCCACGCTCGGCGCGAAACGCACCGGCCGGCCCAGGTGTCGCGTCACTTCCCGCTCGTGCAGGTGCCCCGTGATCGCGTACGGGAGGATGTTGTCCGTCACCACCGCCGGGTCGTTCTTCTCGCTCCGGCTCGTCCCCGCCCCCGAGTACCCGCTGACCCCGAAGCAGTGGGGGGGCGCCGCGCACAGATCGATGATCGGGCGGAGCGCCAGATGCATCGCCGTCGCGTAGCAGCCCGGATTGGAGATCCGCCGGGCGGTGGCGATCCGTTCGGCGTTGTGCTCGCTCAGGCCGTACACCCACCCGTCATCGAACCGGTAGTCCGCGCTGAGATCCACGACCAGGGCGCCCGGGGCGTGCCGGTTGATCCCTTCGACGTAAGCGCCCGCGGCCCCGTTCGGGAGGGCGAGGACGAAGACATCCGCCCCGCGTTCCACCACGCTCGCCTCGCTCTCGAGGAAGTCTCCCCCGAGCCCCTCGACCTGCTCGCGGACCGGGCGCCCGGCGAGCGCTCTCGAACTCGCGAACGCCAGCTCCAGGCTCGGGTGATCGCGCACAAGCAGCAGCAGCTCACGCCCCACGTACCCACGCGCCCCGATCAAACCCACGCGGAACGGTCCGGACTCAGCCAACGTGCACCTCCCGGCGCGCGGACGTGAACGAGTCCTCGAGCGAGAGCGCGTGCCCGATCGCCCCCTCGATCTCCGCCCGATCGCGCAGCCCGCGCCAGAAAACCACCCATTCCTCCGTCCGGTGCATCCCGTCGGCCCGCTCGAAATACCACGGGTTCACCGCGTTGCCCGAGCGCGACCGCCAGAACAGCTTCGGCGTGCTCTCCACGAGCGCCCGCCACACCGACGCGCCCAGACCCGTTCCCTGCGCCTGCGCGGTCACCGCGAACTTGTCCAGGTACATCCCCGGCCCACCCGCGGTCACCACCGCCGCGGCGGTGTAGTCCCCCGCCAGCACCGTCCGCACGATTCGTTTCGATTCAAAGTACCCCTCGCGCAGCGTGCGCCCGAAGCTCGACTCGAGCAGCTCCGTCAGTTGATCGAGGTCAACCCCCTCGATCCCATCGAGCACCCGGACGCGCTCGCCCCGTCGAACGAGCGTCCCGTTCCCCCGGTGCGTGAACAACTCCTGGGCGAGGTGCTCGGGTGAGGTGATCGACACGGAGGCCGTCTCGTCGAGGCCCGAGAGGAGGTCATGGATCTGGGTCAGCTTCAGGGCCATCCCCCCCTGCACCCAGGGCTCGGCGGAGAGCCGCTCATAGTCCTCCGCGAGGTTCACCGCCGGGATCACACGCCCGCGTTCATCCAGCAGGCCCCCGGTCGGGGTGAGAAACACCACCTTCCGCGGTTGGAGCGCACAGGTTAGCTCGCTCGTCGCCACGTCCGCGTTGATGTTGAGGATCTGCCCCGTCCCCGTCTCCCCGAGCGGGGAAACCACGGGCAGGTGACCCGTCTCGATCGCGGAGCGGATCACCGAGGTGTCCACCCGGCGCACCCGCCCGACGAACCCCAGCCCGGGCACGCTCGTCTGCTCGGCCTCGAAAACCCCCGATGTGATCGGGCGCGCCCGCACCCCCACGCGGCTCAACGCGTCGGCCAGACGCGTTCCCTCCTCCTGAAACACCCGGCGCGCCACGCCCAGAATCTCCGGCGTCGTCACCCGCTGCCCGTCGATCCAGTCACATTCGATCCCCCGCTCGTCGAGGACCCGCGTGAGCTGCGGCCCCGCGCCGTGCACCACCACCGGGCAGAGCCCGACACGCCACAGAAACGCGAGCGCGGAAGCAAGCTCATCCAGGCTCGTGTCGAGGATGCCCCCGCCGACTTTGACGACCGCGAACCGCGCCGACTCCACGCCGCTGAAGCTCGACAGGTACTGCTGAATCTCACGACGCGAGCCGAGGTTGTGCAGCAGGTTCACGATGATGTCATGCACCGGGTCCATCACGCCTCCCCACCCAGCAGTTGCTCGTAGATCCTCGCCACGTGCTCCAGTTCACCGAGCCGAACGAACTCGCCCGGCGCGTGCGCCTGGGCGATGTCCCCCGGCCCAAAGACAAGCGTGGGTATTCCGGCACGCGCAAACAACGCCGCCTCGGTCCAGAAGTCCACACCCGGGCCGACCTCGACGCCCAGGCGTCCCGCCAGCGCCCGGCTCTCCGCCGACTCCCCCAGCGCGGGCGCCGAGAACCGCGTGGTCCACGTGGCGTCCGCCTCCGCCGGCGCCGCAGCGCGGATTGTCTTGATCACGCCGTCCGCGTCCACGCCCGCCACCGGGCGGACCCCGAAGACCACCCGGGCGTCCGACGCGACCATGTTCGCCTTCGTTCCCCCCTCGACCCGCCCGATGTTGAGCCGCCAGCTCTCCCCACGCGCCTCGGCCTCTCCCGCGGCCTCGATCGCCCGGGCGCCCCACCGCAGCGCGTCGTGCAGCGCGCTGCGCGTCACCCCCATGGACGCGTGCCCGCCCCGCCCCCGAAACGACGCCTCGGCGCTCACGATGCCCCGATGCTCAAGCACCGCCCGCCCCCCGGTCGGCTCCGAGACGATCACGCCCGCGTACCCCCCGAGCCCCTCCTCCACGAACGCGCGCACGCACCGGCTCGCGCCCGCCTCCTCGTCCGTTGTCAGCAGAACCCCCGCCTCCCCCCGGCCCGTCTCGCACGCCGCGAGGACGCACGCCGCGGCGCCCTTGATGTCGCACGCCCCGAGCCCGATCGCCCGATCCCCCTTGACCTTCAAATCGAACGGATCACCCGTCCACCCCCCGTCCGCGGGAACCGTGTCGAGATGGCAGTTGATCAGGACGCTCGGGCGCCCGCGCCGGGCGTGAAGATTGACGCACCCGTCCCCGAGATCGCGCACCTCCACCCGGAACCCGGACGCCTCCAGCCGCTCCTGCGCATGCCGCAGGGCCGGGTGATCCGGCCCGATCCGACGCGGCGGGTTCGTGGTGTCGGCGCCCACGAGCACGCGGAGATGCTCGAGCACACGCTCGGTCAGGCGTTCGCCCACGTCGCCCCCCGTGCGGCGGACGCCGCCATCGCGCTCGACAACCCACCCAACTTGATGAACCCTTCCGCGTCCGCAGCGGTCCAGTCGGCCCGCTGGGCGTACACCACGCCATCCCGCTGAAGGATCTCCTCCGATTCGATCGCGACCGCGTCGCACCGCCCGTGCCCTGCCGAGAGCGTCACTTCCCCGGTCACGCGGGTCTGTGTCGAACGGATGAACGCCTCCAGGTCGGCGCGCAGGGGCTCGAAGAACAGCCCGGAGTACACCAGCTCCGTCCACTTCCGCGCTACGCCCGGCTTGAACCGGTTCTGCTCGCGCGAGAGCACCGCTTCCTCCAGCGCCCGGTGCGCGGTCAGGAGGGCGCAGAGCCCGGGCGCCTCGAAGACGATCCGACCCTTGAGCCCGATCACCGTGTCCCCCGTGTAGACCCCACGCCCCACCCCGTAGGCCCCCAGCA
>JBITAG010000190.1:0-10803 GCA_044439985.1 Phycisphaerales bacterium JB059
GATCCAACGGACCAACGCCCTCCTGATCCCGGCTCGAGGGCGCCCTGCTCGAGCGTCTCCCCGGCGCCCGCGTCAACGCCGACACGACCCCCGGCGCCCGGGTCTGGAACACCACCAACCTCCTGCTCCCCGGCGTCGAGAGCGAGGCCCTGTTGCTCGCCCTCTCGGAGCGCGGATTGTGCGCCTCGGCCGGGAGCGCCTGCAGCTCCGGCTCCATCGAGCCCTCCCCCGTCCTCCTGGCGATGGGCCTGACCGAATCCGACGCCCGCTCCTCGGTCCGCCTGAGCCTCTCCCGACTCACCACGCCGGAGCAGATCGAGGAGGCGGTCGGCCTGATCACGGAATGTGTCGAGCGATTGCGCGCTCAACGCGCCTGAGCGACTGGCCCGGCGGGCTCTCCCCTCGTAGGCTGGCGGCATGACACAGAACCCCTACGCCGAAGCGGGCGCCGCCGACGTCTTCCCCGAAGCCGAGCGCACCAGCGTGATGGCGATCCTGTCCCTGGTCTGCTCGATCATCTGCTGCATCCCGGGGCTCGGGATCCTGGGCGCCCTGCTGGGTGTCTTCGCGATGATCGGGATCGGCGGGTCGCGCGGGCGCGTGGGGGGCAAGGGCTTGGCGATCGCGGGCATCATCATCGGGCTGCTCGTCACCGTGCTCTGGGTGGGCGTCTTCATCGGGGGACGCAAGGCCTTCGGCGCGTACATGAGTCTGGTGGGGCCGGTGATGCAGGACATCGAGGCGAGCGACTTCGACGCCGCCCGCTCCAGCTTCGACGCGGACCTGAGCACGGTGAGCGACGAGGCGATCGCGGGCTTCCGCGGGGCCTACCAGGCCGAGCTGGGCTCGTTCCAGCGGGTGCCCGATTCCTGGATGGAACTCTTCTCGATGTTCGCCGACCCCGAGGTGGGCCCGAACATGCAGAAGTTCCAGGGACGCAACGACCTGATCCCGGCGCCCGGCGTCTTTGACCAGGGCAACGCCCTCGTGCTGATGATCTTCGACCCGACCAGCCAGACCGGGGGGCCTCCCCGGTTCTCCGACGTGGTCGTCATCACCGCCGACGGGACCGAGATCCGCCTGACGGACTTCCAGGCCGGCGTGGCGCCCGCCCAGCCGGACACGGACCTCCCCGAGCCGGAGAACCCCGATCCGGGTCAGCCCGCGCCCGCCGACGAAGGGCCCTGACGGGTGGAATGCCCCATCCCGTGCACGTCCGGGGGGCAACGCGCCGATAGAGTCCCCTCGTGACCAAGGGGGATGTCCAGCCCGTGATCCAGTGCCGAGGCGTCGCCAAGCGCTTCGGGGACGCCACCGTTCTGCGCGGGCTCGATCTGGACATTCTCCCGGGCGAGACCATGGTGATCATGGGGGGCTCGGGCTCGGGCAAGTACACCACCCTCCGGATGCTCATCGGCTCCTTCCCCCCCAGCGAGGGGCGGATCCGGCTCTTCGGGCACAGCCTCGGGGAGCTGGACGAGGAGGGGCTCAACCAGGTGCGCAAGCGCTTCGGCATCCTCTTCCAGTCCGGGGCCCTGTTCAACTCGATGACCATCGGCGAGAACGTCGCCCTGCCCATCCGGGAGCACACCGACCTGGACGACGAGATCATCGACATCCAGGTCAAGATCAAGCTCGAGCTTGTCGGCCTGCGCGAGCACGCCGACAAGTACCCCGCCGAGATCTCGGGGGGCATGAAGAAGCGCGCCGGCCTGGCCCGGGCGCTCGCCCTTGACCCGCAGATCCTCTTCTACGACGAGCCGAGCGCTGGCCTCGACCCGGTCACCAGCGCCCAGATCGACCAACTCATCATCGCCCTTTCCAAGCAGCTCGGCGTCACCTCCGTGGTGGTCACCCACGAGATGGACTCCGCCTTCACGATCGCCGACCGCATGGCCATGCTCGACAAGGGACGCATCCTGAAGGTCGAGACGCGCCAGTGGTACGAGCAGATCCGCGATCTTCCCGAGGACGAGGCCCGTCACCTCGACGAGGACGAACGCCTCATCCGCCAGTTCCTGCGCGGCGACGCCCAGGGACCGATCACCGAACGACAGCAGACCAGCGGGTACGAGCAGGCGCTCTTCGGCGCCGAGCGCCCGGGCATCCACAAGACCCCCAGCGTGGAGGCGACGCGCGGCTAGCGCACGCCCCGGAGCAGGACCATGTCCCGACTCACCTCCAAAAACAACGTCCTGGCGGGCCTTTTCCTCGTCGGCTCCCTCCTCGTCGCGGTCGTCATCAGCTTCATCCTCGGCGACCTCAAGCAGACCCTCTTCATGTCCAGCACCGACTACGTCGTGCGCTATCCCCTCGATGTGGGCGCGACCGGCCTCAAGCCCGGCTCGGACGTCACCCTCGGCGGGCAGAGCATCGGTCGCGTCACCGCCATCGAGCCGGACTTCTCCGGCGAGATCATCGACGCGCTGCTCGTCACCATCTCCGTGGATTCGCGCGTCCGCTTCTACCCCGACGCCAAGGCCGGCCTGGTCACCCCGCTCATCGGCTCGATCAGCACCATCAACTTCTCCGGCGTGGGCACGCCGGAGAGCGGCGCGCTGATCGCCCCCGGGGACGAACTCGACGGACAGATCGCCCCCGGCCTGCTCGCCCAGGCGGGCATCGACGCCGAGGTCATCAACAACATCAAGAGCATCATCGCCCGCATCGACAACGTCTCGGCGGAGATCGAGCCGGACATCCGCTCCACCGCCGCTTCCGTGCGTGAGTTCGCCGAGAAGGTCAACGAGCGGCTCGACACCTGGGACCAGCACGTGACCTCGATCCTCCGCGACCTCGACGACGCAGCCGACGAGGCCCGACCCCTCCTCCAGGCGGCGCAGCGCGGCGTCGCCGACGCCCGCGGGCTCATGGCCAGCGTGCAGTCGGCCATCCGCGCCAACCGGAGCCGGATCGACCGCTCCCTGACCAACGTGCAGGCGATCACGGAACGCGCCCGGTTTGAGACCATCGACAAGGTCAACCGCGTGCTCGACCAGGGCTCGATGGCGGTCGAGAGCTTCTCGGCGCTCGGGGACGAGGCAAACCTGATCCTCTCACGCGAGGGCCCCGAGATTCACCGCACCGTCGCCAACGTCCGGAAGATGAGCGAGCAGGGCAACCTGATGGTCGCCGAACTCCGGGCCCAGCCGTGGCGCGTCCTCAAGCCGCCGCCAAAGAAGGACCTGGAGAAGGAGCCGCTCTACAACGCGGCCCGCTCCTACGCCCAGGCGGTGGGCGACCTGCGCGCCGCCTCCGAGTCGCTCGAATCGGTCATCGCGCAGGTCGAGTCCGACGGGCGCTCCGCCGCGTTGGTCGATCCGCAGACGGTGCTCGGCATGACCCGGTCGGTCGAGTCCGCCTTCGAGCGCTACCAGGTCGCCGAGCGCCAGCTCCTCCAGCTGCTCATCGACCGGGGCGAGTGAAAGGCGCCCGCCCAGATAACGCACAACCTCGGGTGGTGCGCAAACGCGTCATCCTGGGCACGCTGACCGCGCTCGTGCTCGGCGCGGGGGTGGGCGTCGGGATCTGGACGTTCACCTCGCGGGGGGACGCGGACGCCGCCGCGACGCGCGTCTCCGCCTGGCACGGGCTGCGCGTCCTCGAAGGCGACGCCTGGGCCCGACCCGGGGCGAGCCTCCCCGAGCACATCGTCCTCCTCGTCCACGGGCTAGACGAGCCGGGGAGCATCTGGGACCAGCTCGCCCCCGCCCTGCGCGACGCGGGCTACACCCCCGTCCGCTTCGACTACCCCAACGATCAGGCCGTCGCGGACTCGGCGCAACGCCTCGACGCGGCCCTGCGCCGCCTCGACGCCCTCGGGGTCGGGCGTGTCTCCATCGTCGCCCACTCGATGGGGGGGCTGGTCAGCCGCGACGCCCTCACCCGCCCATCGCTGCTCGAACGCGCAGATCCCCCCCGCGCCCCGGTCGACCGGCTCATCACCCTCGGCACGCCCCACGCCGGCTCCCCCTGGGCGGGGTGGCGATGGGCCGCGGAACTTCGCGAACAGGCCGAACGCCTGATGGGCGAGCCCCTGCTGGAGGCGGAGGACCTCTACCGCTTCAGCTTCGACGGCGAGGGGGAGGCGGGCGCCGACCTCCGCCCCGGCTCACCCTTCCTCACCGATCTCAACGCCCGCCCGAACCCCGAGAACGTCGCCATCACCTGCATCGTCGGCACGCTCATCACCCCGCCGCCGGGCGCCAGCGCCGAACTCAACCGCCTCGCCCTGACGCTCGGCGACGGGGTGGTGCCCGTGCCCTCGGCCCAGCTCGAGGGGTGCGACGACATCGTTTTCCTCCGGGCGAACCACCGGGGGATGGTGCGCTCCCTCCCCTTCAACTCGGGGAACGCCGCGCCCCCCGCGATCCGCGTCGTTCTCGACCGGCTCGGGTCGGTCGCCCCCTGACCCGCCCGACGCATCGACCGGCAGCCGGCCGCTTTGTACCCTGACGCCATGGCCCAGCGACGCCACCACTACGAGCGGGCGTTCGAGTCGTACCTGCGCCAGCGCCGCATCCCGTACGTCGCCGTGAACGAGGCGCGCAAGGCGCTCCTTCCCCCGGACGCCCGCCTCCGTCTGCACGGGGCGGGGGAGGCGGGCTCGGATCTCAAGAGCTTCGACTTCGTGGTCTACGGGGACAACACGAACCTGCTCATCGAGATCAAGGGGCGCAAGATCCCGGCGCGCGGGAACTCGAGTCCCCGCCTGGAGAACTGGGTGACGCGCGACGACGTCGCCTCGCTCGGCGCGTGGCAGCGTCTCTTCGGGCCGGGGTACGAGGGGCACTTTGTCTTCGTCTACCAGTGCGAACGCCAGCCCCCCGACGCGCTCTTCCAGGAGGTCATCGAGCGCGAGGGACGCTGGTACGCCCTCCGGGCGGTCGCCCTGGACGAGTACGCGGCCGGCATGAAGACCCGCTCCCCCCGCTGGGGCACGGTGGATCTTCCCCGGGCCGTCTTCGACCGGATCAGCCGCCCGTTCTCCGCCGACACGCCGCGCCCGGGCGGGCCGGGAGCGCCGGTGGCGGGCGTCGAGGCGCCCGCGCTGGCGCCGATCGGGGGTGAAGTGGGCTGAGGCGGTGTTTACCGGGAGGAGGCGACCCCGTAGCATCTGGGCATGCCCACGTCCCCCACCACGCCCCGACGCCTCCGCTCCGCCCTGATCGGGCTGGGCTGGATGCTCGCCAGCGCCGCCCCCGCCCTGGCCCAGCAGAGCCGGTCGCTGCGCCCCCCGGCGCCCCGCGAGGACCCGTCGGCGCCCGTCGTCATGACGATCCTCGTGCTGGTGGCCATCGTCGGCGCGACGCTCTTTGTCGCCGCGTTGCCCTCCAAGCGCGGGCACCAGGACTAACCCCCCGGGCGCCGAGCGCCTGGGTTCGTGGACGGATCACAGGAGCAAAGCCATGCGCCGGAATCAGACGCGTGCCCTGGTCGGACTCAACGCCGTGCTGCTCATCGTGCTCGGCGCCGTCACCCTCACCCCCGACGCGGGCGCCCAGAGCGGCTCGACCCGACCCCCGGGCGTCTACTCCCTCGTCGGGGGGGAACTCTCCAGCGGGAACGCCAACGGGGTCTACGTCCTCGACTCGGCCAACCGGGAGCTGATCCTCCTGCGCTGGGACAACTCCCGCAACAGCGTCGAGGGGCTCGGCTACCGCGATCTGAACACCGACGTCAACGCGGAGCCCACCCGATGAGCCAGCAGACCGACACCCGCATCTCAGGCGCGGCCCTCTGCCTGAGCGCCCTCGTCCTCGGCGCGCTGATCATCGCCCAGGGCGCCGGCCTCTTCGACTCGCGCGCCAGCGCCGACATGGCCATCAGCAGCGCGGGCGTCACCATGATGACGACGCGCTCCGGGAACACCGAGCCCCTCTTCGTCGTGGACGACCGGACCGAGACCCTCTTCGTTTACAAGCACGAGCGGGGACGCCTCGAACTCTGGTCCAAGCACAGCCTCCCCGACCTCTTCGCCCGGGCCCGATCGGGCGCCGCCGGCGTTCCCTGAACAACACACCGCGAGCATCGATGCCCATCCAGCCACTCCCCCAGTTCGAGGCCGACCTCGCCGAGCATCTCAAGGAGAAGTCGGACCGCGAGGCCTACGAGCGGCTCAACACGCCCAGCACCATCGTGGTGCGCTTCGGCGTGATGCGCATGATCGGCGAGTTCCCCTACTCCGGGGACGCCAAGCCGGGGTGCGGCTCCAAGATCGTCGTCCGCACCCACCGCGGGCACGAGATCGGGGAAATGCTCACCAGCACCTGCCCCAACGCCGGGTGCGCCAGCTCCGTCACCCGCAAGCAGATGCTCGACTACATCCAGAACTCGGGCGGACGCGACTACCCCTTCTACACCAAGGGACGCGCCCTGCGCATCGCCTCCCCCGAGGACATGGACCGCCAGGCCAGAATCGAGCAGTCCAAGCACGGGCTCCGCGCCATCGCCCGCGACGTGCTCCTCCGCCTCAACATCGACGCCAAGCTCGTGGACGTCGAGCCGATCCTCGGCGGGGAGCGCACCAGCGTCTACATCACCAGCGAGCAACGCCTGGAGACCCCCGAGCTGACGCGCGAGCTGAGCCGCGCCCTCGACCAACGCGTCGAGGTCCGCACCATCGGCGCCCGCGACGAGGCGCGGATCAACGCGGACTACGAACGCTGCGGGCAGTACTGCTGCTGCAAGAGCTTCCTGAAGGTCCTCAAGCCCGTCTCGATGAAGTCCGCCAAGACCCAGAAGGCGACCCTCGACCCGCTCAAGATCTCCGGACGCTGCGGGCGCCTGATGTGCTGCCTGCGCTACGAGGACCAGACCTACGACGAGCTGCGCCGGAACCTTCCCCACCGCAAGTCGCGCGTCGGCACGCCGGACGGGGACGGGTTCGTCGTGGACACCCAGATCCTCACCCAGCTCGCCCTCGTGCGCCTCGACTCGGGGGAACAGGTCGCCGTCCCCGTCGAGGACCTGTCCAAGCCCGAGTCCGCGACCCCCCCGCCCCCGACCGAGCGAGCCCGCCCACGCCCCAAGCCCGACCGTGCCGCCAAGCCCCGGCGCGAACGCCCGCAGGCGGATCGCCCCGAGGGCGCCCCCACGACCGACGAGCCCGGCACGGGCGCCAAGAAACGCCGACGCCGCCGACGCTCGGGCGGTTCCGGCGAGCGCTCCGCGCCCCGGGGAGAGCCCCGGCGCGACCGCCCCTCGAGCGGAGAGGGCAACGCACGGTAATGGGGCGAAGGTCGGGGCGAGGGCGCGTCGAAGAAAAAGCGTCGGCGACGACGCCGACGCCCGCCCGGGAAGGGCGGGGGAGAGGGTGGCGCCGGACCGAAGCCCACCTCCTGAGCCCGACCGGCGCCCGACGCGCCCGCTAAGGTTGCCGCATGCCCAGCCCTTCGACGAGCGCCGCCAGCAAGACGCCCCCACCCTCGGCGACCATCAAGGAAACCCTCACCTCGGTGATGATCGCCTTCATGATGGCCTTCGTCTTCCGCGGGTTCGTCATCGAGGGGTTCCTCATCCCGACCGGGTCGATGGCCCCCACGCTGCTCGGCAAGCACATGCGCTTCGTCGGCCCGGAGACGGGCGTCAGCTTCGCCGTCGGCCCCTGGGACTATGCCGACGCCCCCCTCAACCAGCACCCCATGACCACGCAGGGGACCAGCGGCTTCGGCGCCATCAGCGTCGCCGACCCGATCACGGACACCCGCTTCCAGGCCTCCGACGTCCCCCTCAGCGCCGGCGACCGGGTCTTCGTGCTCAAGTACCTCGAGCCCATCTTCTCCCCCAAGCGGTGGGACGTGGTCGTCTTCAAGAACCCGGGCACGCAGGAGAACTACATCAAGCGACTCGTCGGGCTCCCGGAGGAGCAGATCGCCCTCGTCGCCGGCGACGTCTTCGCCCGGCCCGCCTCGGCGATCTCCGGCCCGGTGCGCGGCGAGGAGGCCTGGGAGGACGACGCCTGGCGCATCCAGCGCAAGCCTGAGCGCGAACAGCGCGCCATGTTCCACACCCTCTTCGACTCCATCTACACGCCCCCGTCCGCCTCCACCCTCGGCTCAACCTACCGCTCCCCCTGGCGCGCCGAAGGGGGCGACTGGGAGGGCGTGGACACCGAGCCCACCTACCACCAGAACTCCCCCGCCCCCTCCACGCTCGCCTGGCGTGACACCGAACGCCCGATCACCGACAACGTCCCCTACAACCAGAACCGACGGGGCCTGCAGCCCACCCGATTCCCCGCCCCCGACGTCGCGATGGGCCTGAGCCTCACCCCCGAGAGCGAGGGCGCCGTCGCGACCGCCGTCATCGAATCGCTGGGGCACGAGTTCCGCGCGCAGATCAGCTCCGGCTCGATCATCATCGAGATGCGTCCGATGCCCACGCCGGAGAACCCGGAGCCGGCGTGGAGGGAGCTGGACCGGGCCGAGCCCCCGCGCCACACGCTCACCCCCGGGCGTGCCACGCGGGTCGAGTTCTGGCACACCGACCAGACGCTCACCGTCTTCATCGACGGGCGCCTCGCCGCCGGCGGACCGGAGCGGGCGGGCTACGAGCTGACCCCCGCCGAGCGCATCGAGGCCGCGACGGGACGCACCCTCCGGAGCCTCCTCGCCCAGAAGCCCGCGGTGATCAGCTCCATCCTGGGTGATCCGAGCGTCTACCGCCCCACCAGGGTGCGCTGGGCCTTCGAGGGCGCCCCCTTCACGCTCGAGCGCGTCACCCTGAAGCGCGACATCTACTACCAGCACAACTTCCGCCAGGCCACCCGCGCCGCCCACCCCAACATGCCCCTGGTCCTCAACGAGAACCAGTTCTTCATGTGCGGGGACAACTCCCCCTCCAGCCTCGACTCACGCCTCTGGTCCATCTCCCACGGCTCCTCCTTCCCGTGGGGCACGGGGCCAGACCCCTGGATCAGCGACCAGATCGACGACACCGTCGGCGTCGTCCACCGGGACCTGCTCATCGGGAAGGCCTTCGTCGTCTACTTCCCCGCCCCCCTCAAGGACTAACCCCTCCCCATCCCCGACTTCGGACGCGTCCGCTGGATCTGGTAGGGGCGCCGCCCGCGACGCGCTCCCCGCGTACAGATCGTCAAAGAAGACGCGGGCCCGCGCCGGGGGGTCGCGCTCCGCGTCGCGCCCGTCGTACCGGGCCTCAAAGAAAAGCCGGATGGTCGAGTCGGCGCCGGGGACCATGCCCCATTGGCGCTCGAACATCGCCGCGAGGTCCACCTCGAAGAAGACCCAGCGTCCCACCTCCGGCTCGGACGCCCCGCCGATCTCGAAGCGCCGGTTGAGGATCCGGAAGGGCGCCCGCGTCACCCCCGCGAGCGTCCGGGCCACCTGGTAGTTGGGCAGCCCCTCGGGCGCCCGCCCCCCCATCGCGATCGCGACGACCTGCAGGTACTGCGCCTCGCACCCGCGCGACCAGTCCTCGACGAAGTACCACCCGCTGACGTACGCCGGGCACCCGTGACCCCGGATCTCCTGCGCCACGCCCAGCACCCGCACGGGCTCGTCCGAGTCCTCCGAGTCGAGCACGAGCAGGGCCGAACGCTCCCCCTCGCGTGCGCGCTCGTCGCTGATCGCCATCGGGCCCCACTGCATCGGGTTGCGCTGCGCAAAGTCAAACCAGGGCGCCTGGTCCGCCCCCTCAAACGAGGCGTTCCTCAGGCGGTTGGCGCCCGCGTCGCCCGGCGCCCGGCTCACTTCCCCGGTGGGCGCACACGAGACCACCGCCGCCACGCCCACCGCCACGATCCGCCCGACGCGCTGCATCATGCGAACACGATACGCCGCCCGCCCTTACGCTCGACCGGGACCCCGCGTTGAACGACCAGGAAACGACCCTGCTTTCCGACTGGCTCGCCGGGCACGACGAGCCCTGCCCGGTCTGCCGGTACAACCTGCGGGGCGTGCGGGCGCCGAGCTGTCCCGAGTGCAACGTCGCCATCACACTGGGGGTGCGGTCTCCGAGCGCGATCGTCGGGCCGTGGGCGCTCGGGCTCATCGCCTTCTCGCTCGGGCTCGGGTTCGACGCGGTGACGGGGCTGTTTCTGATCGTCCCCCTCGTCGCCACCGCGGGCGAGGACCCGATCGCGATCGCCCTCTGGGTGACGATGGCGACGCTCGCCCTCGGGTGCGCCCTCGGGCTGGCGTGGATGCTCAGGCGTCGCCAGGCCTGGATGCGGCTGGCGACCGGGACGCAGTGGCGGATCGCCTGGATGATCTTCCTCGGCGTGGGCCTCTTCCACGCCGGGGTGGGCGCGGCGCTCTTTCTGATGATGGTGCTCTAAGCGCCCAGCATGGACGCGACGGCCCGCCCCACGTAGACCCGGCTCTCCGGACGCACGCTGAACTCCGCGACGTCATCGGGAAGCCCGGGCACGTCCCGCGGCGTCAGCTCCACGCGCCCGTCCAGATCGCGCAGCTGCACGCGGTCCTCCCCGTGCACCACCGCCGCGAACCGCGCGAGCTGACGCTCCGCGTCGGCGAGAAGCTTCTTCAGGTTCCGGGTGGACTTGTACGTGTGCCTGGCATGCATCGGGCGGACGCCCCCCGAGGGCGCCTCGTACCGTCGCCGGTCCCAGGGCCTGAGCGCCTCGCCGCGCGCGCGCGCCGACTCGACCCCCCGGCGCAGGTCCGCGACCAGACGCCGGGTCATCGCGTCCGTCGCCACATCGTCCGCGGAGATCGCGAAGACCTCCGGGCGCCGGCTCGCCCCGGGCGCGCTGATCGCGTCGAGCAGCTCCGCCCCCTCGGGCATGAGGTTCTTGTCCTCGAGCAGCAGCCCGAGCAC
>JBITAG010000191.1:0-4939 GCA_044439985.1 Phycisphaerales bacterium JB059
GCTGATCCCGTTCATTGATTCAACTCCATGTCGAGCGTGCCTCTGAGTCCCTGTCGCGACACGGAGCATACACCGCGATCGCCGTCGATCACCGCGACGTCCGACCCGAGTGATTCCACCCGTTTTGCCCGGTCGGCCCGCAGTTCGGGAATGAACTGCATGGTGAGCAAGCAGAAATGCCTATAATCACATATCAATAGCCAGATATCCGGTTTTGTTGCGTGTACAGGCGTTCGACTCATCCATCACATAGACCTCGGAAGGAACACCATGCGACCCGTATTGCAATCCGCTCTCCTGCTCGCTGGAACATCCATCGCTGCTGCATCGCCGCCGATGGATTTCACCTCAGCGTTCGACATCTCGGTGGCTCCGGTCGACGGATTCGACGGCGAGAACGCCGCGAAGGGCAAGCTGGTTCGTCTCGAGTTTCCCGATGGCGCCGGGGGGTATGAGAGTGTGCTCGTCAGCGTGTACGGCGACGCCCAAGGTCCCGAGGTCTGGAACTATCGGGGCGAGTTGCACGAGGCCCGGGACATATTTGCCACCCGCTCCACCGATAACGGCGTGACCTGGTCGCAGCCCGTCAACATCTCCAATACCGCCAGTTTCGCCTCGATCACCGCGGACCACGACGGCGAACTCCTCACGCCGAATCTCCCCTACTTCGGCGATTCCGAGAAGCCGAACATCATCAACAACGGGAAGAACATCCTTGTCACGTGGGTCGACCGCTTTGTCCCCACGCCCGAGCAGCGCACGGTCATCTACCCAGAGTTCGACCTCATCGAGGTGCCGTACGCCGCGGTGTATGCGGTGCGCTCGAACGACGCCGGGCTCACCTGGTCCACACCGCAGCTGCTCACCGATGGCTACCGAGACGCCAAGCAAGACGTCTGCAAGGCCTCCGGCGCGGGCTTCCTCATCACCTGGCAGGAAGACCCCCAGGGCCTCCAGCCCGGTGAGGCCGAGGGTCCGGGCGAGGGTGGCTCGGGCGCCAAGGTTTCCAAGGGCACCGACATCTGGTACTCGTCCCTGCCCACGTCCGCCTTCAACGCCGGCGCCGCCTTCCCCGAGGGCCAGCGCGTCACCGACAACTTCACCATGATGGGGCAGGGCTCCAACGAGGGGTACGAGTTTGGCAACACCGGCGCCTCCCGCGGCAACAGCTTCCTCGTCGGCGCCACCGCCCTCGTCGCCTACGAAGAAACCAAGGGCCTCGAGGGCCTCGACGACGGCAAGTACGTCCGCTACCACACCTTCTCCGCCTTCGACGACTCGATGCCGGACCCCACCGAAGGCGCCGGATGGATCATTTCCCAGCCCGACGAGAATGCCCGACGCATCCGGTTCGTCGTACAGCCCACCCCGCTCAACGGCCAGAGCGATCTGCGCGTCGTCTTCATCTGGAAGCAGGGCCTGTACGACCAGGGCGGCCCCTCGGACATCATCACCCGCTCCGGGTTCCGCAACCCCGCCGACTCCGACTCGACCGGCCTCCGACCAGTGGACCTCTTCCCTGCCGTCGATCCCAACCCCACCACCCGCGAGGCCGCGTTCAACAACGTGATCGGGACCAACCTCAGCTCCAGCCTCGGGCTCGGCGCTACGACCGACGAGGACAATGTGGAAGACGCCCGCGCCCACCGGGGCATCGTTCGCGGCGACATGGTCGTCATGGGGTGGAGCTGGACCCCCGACTGGGCGGTCGCCCGGTTCACCGATCTCGAGAACTACAACTTCTTCATCCGCCGTTCGTTCGACGGGGGGATGACCTGGGCCGACGCCCAGAACATGTCCAGCATCGAGGACACCACCATCAACGTCAAGGAGCCGCGAATCATCGCGACCCCCTTCAGCCCCGACCCCGCTCAGCCCACAGCCCTGGACACCTTCTTCGTCGGTTGGGGCACAGAGGTCAACCAGTACGAACACCTCGCCGACGGCTCCATTGACCTGGACATCTTCATCACCAGAACCGCCAACTCTGGCGAGACGTACAGCCCCCTTCAGGTCCTCGCCGGCGGTGACGAGGGGCAGTTCGAAACCCAGATCCGAGCCAACGCCGGCGGGGACGAGTTCTTCGCGGTCTGGCAGGAGACCTCCGTCGACGGCATGACGGTCAACACCGCGTTCCGCGCCGCCACAGTCCCCTGCCCGCCGGACTTCAACGCCGACGGCTCGGTCGACTTCGCCGACGTGCTGGACTTCATTGAGGCCTTCAACAACGAGGATCCCGCCGCCGACCTCATCGACGACGCGGAGTTCACGTTCGATGACGTCGCAGCATACCTCTCGCTCTTCAGCAAGGGCTGCTGATCCAGAACGCCCCCACCACTCGCCCCCGGCCCAGGCGACACCGCCTGGATCGGGGGCTTTCGTTGCGCCATGCCATACCGGCCCGGCTCCCCTAGACTCCCCCGATGCCTCCCAAGAGCCGCAAGACCCCGACCCTCGAAGTCGTCGAGCCCCTCGGCGCCCGTGTCCTCATCCGCAAGGACGAGGACAAGAAGCAAACCAAGGCCGGCCTTCACCTTCCCGACAAGATCGAGATCCCCACGATCACCGGGCGCGTCGTCACCATCTCCGCCCAGGTCGAGGCCGACGACGACTACCCGATCCAGAACTACGACCGCGTCCTCTTCAACCCCAAGCACGCCATCCCCGTGGACTTCGAGGGCGACAACCGCCTCTTCGTCGTGCCCGTCGAGGACATTGTCGCCGTCTTCCGCAAGGACGCCGAGTGATCACGCCCATCAGGCCCCAGCATGATCACTGACCTGACGCGACCACTCACCGAGTTGCCCGACCCCCTCCCGGTCCCTCCGATCCGCCCGCGCCCGGGCGACGCCCCCCTGCGCGCCCGCGTCACGCCCCCGGGCTCCAAGAGCCTGACCAACCGCCTCCTCCTCCTGGCCGCGCTCTGCGAGGGTGAGTCCGTCCTCCGCCGCCCCCTGCTCACCGCCGACGACGCCCAGCGCATGCTCGCCGCCCTCGCCCTCCTCGGCGCCCCCTGCACCATCGAAAGCGACACCCTCCACATGCGAGGCGTCGCCGGGTGCTGGCTCCCCGAAGCGAGCCCCCTCACCCTCGACCTCAACAACGCGGGCACCGCGACGCGCTTCCTCTCCGCCGCCGCCCTCCTCTCCCCCACCCCCATCACCATCACCGGCAACGAGCGCATGCGCCAGCGCCCCATCGCCGAACTCGTCACGTCACTCCGACAACTGGGCGCAAAGGTCGAGCACACGGGCGACCCTTCCTGCCCCCCCATCACCATCACCCCGCCCCCCGAGCCCACCACCCGCGTCCTCGAGATCCCCACCACCCAGTCCAGCCAGTTCATCAGCGCCCTCCTCCTCATCGCCCCCTGGATGCCGGGCGGCCTCACACTCAAGCTCCTCGGCCCCGTCACCAGCGCCTCCTACGTGCGCATGACCCTCGCCCTGCTCGAGAAGCTCGAGGTCGAGTGCCAGACCTCCTCGGACCTGAGCGTCATCCAGATCCCCCACGCCCCCGTCCGCGCCTTCACCATGGACGTCGAGCCCGACGCCTCGGGCGCCACCTACTTCTGGGGCGCGGGCGCACTCATCCCCGGCGCCAGCGTCACCATCCCCGGCCTCGACTCGTCTTCCTTCCAGGGCGACACCAAGTTCCCCGACCTCCTTGCCCGCATGGGCGCCAAGGTCTCCGAGCAGCCCGCGACCCCGAAAGGCCCCGGCTCGATCACCGTCGCCGCCCCGTCGCAGCTCCAGCCCATCATGGCCGACATGTCCGACATGCCCGACGCCGCGATGACCATCGCCGCCCTGGCCGCCTTCGCCCCGGGCCCCTCCGTGCTGCACGGCGTGCGCACCCTGCGCGTCAAGGAGACGGACCGCATCGCCGCGCTGCAGAACGAGCTGGGCAAGATCGGCGTCACCGTCCACGCGGACATCAACACCGACCCCGACACCATCACCATCACCCCCCCCCAGGGCGGCATCGGCCTGTCAGACAGCGCCCCGCCGGTGACCTTCGACACCTACGACGACCACCGCATGGCGATGTCCCTCGCCCTCATCGCGCTGCGCCGCCCCAACGTCTCCATCAATGACCCCGCCTGCGTCGCCAAGACCTACCCCCCCTTCTGGGCGGATCTCAGCACGCTGTATCCGACCTCTGAACGCAACAAATAGGGCCAACTCCCGTTTGCAGGCCGGTCGAGTTGTGGTAGGATTTGTGCAGACCAACTGCGACGTGGGCCAAACGCCCCGCGCCCGTCCCCCGCTTGTCGGGCGCCAACCGCAGTCAAACACCGAGGGGTCCATCATGAACACCCGCCTTGCAAGCCGTTGTGTCGTTTTGTCGATCGCCATCGTCCCCAGCCTCGCGTGCGCGGACATCGCGTACTCGAACTACGATCCCGCCGACGAGAGCACCGTCTCCTCAAACCAGCTCTACAACTACACCGCTTCGAGCCCCGATGAGCGGTTCGGCTTCTCGTTCACGTCCGCAGCCAGCGGTCTCATCACCGAGATCAACGCCGCCGCACAGAGCTTCGGATCCCCCTCTTCGGTCATGTTCTATCTCTACGCCGACAACGGCTCGGGCATCCCCGGAGACTTGCTCGGCGCCTGGTCCGACGTCGTCGGTTCCGGCGAGTTCTTTCACGCCGAGATCGCCAATCCTGACCTGCAGCTCACCGCCGGCGAAACCTACCACTTTGTCCTTCGCCGTCCCTCCGCAGGCGCAGGCTCCACGCGTTGGTACCTTCCAGACCCCACCGATGCCCTGAACCAGGTCAGCCTGTCTGACGCGGGCGTTTGGTCGCAAGACTTCGACAACACCAGCGCCGGCGCGTTCCAGATTCTGGTCACGCCCGCGCCCGGCTCGATCGCGCCGCTGGCGATCGGCCTCCTCGCGCCCGCCCGTCGGCGCCGCCTCACGCCCGCCTGAC
>JBITAG010000192.1:0-21230 GCA_044439985.1 Phycisphaerales bacterium JB059
GGTCGTGCGTGAGGTCTCGGAGATCGCGATGGAGACTCCCGGCATCGCCGGCGCGGTGGGCTTCGCCGGGTTCTCCGGCGCCACACGAACGAACGCCTCCAACGCGGCGGCGGTCTTCACGCCGCTGGAGCCCTTCGAGGATCGGGTGGAGGACGGGCGTTCCTCTTTCGCCATCCTCGCGGATCTCCAGCGACGCCTCGGAGCGGTGCGCGACGCGAGCGCGTTCGTGATCAACCCCCCCGCGGTGCGGGGCATCGGGACGGGCGGTGGCTTCCGGATGCAGGTGCAGGACCGGGCCGGCCGGGGTTACCCCATGCTCCAGGCGGCGACGCTGGACGTCGCCCAGACCGCCAACGCCGATCCGCAGATCGTGGGCGCGTTCACCACCTTCCGCGCCGATACCCCGACGCTCTTCGCTGATATCGATCGAACGTAGGCCCAGATGCTCGGCGTCCCGGTGGAGAACATCTTCGAGGCGCTCGGCGTCTACCTGGGCTCCTCGTACGTCAACGACTTCAACCTGCTCGGGCGGACGTACCGCGTGACCGCGCAAGCGGACACAGGATTCCGCGTCGAACCGGAGGACATCCTGGATCTGCGCACCCGCAACGATCAGGGCGGGATGGTGCCGCTCGGGTCGGTCGTCACGCTGCGCGACGTCTTCACCCCGAACCGGGTGATGCGGTACAACATGTTCCCGAGCGCGAGCCTCGACGGGCGGGGCGCCCCGGGCGTGAGCTCGGGCGAAGCCATCCAAAGGATGGAAGAGATCGCGCGGGCGACGCTCCCCTCGGGCATGTCGTACGAATGGACGGATCTGGCCTACCAGCAGAAGCTCGAGGGGAACACCGCGGTCTACATCTTCCCGCTCGCGGTCCTGTTTGTCTTCCTGCTGCTCGCGGCGCAGTACGAGAGTTGGTCTCTTCCTCTGGCGATCATCCTCATCGTGCCGATGTCACTGCTCTGCGCGATCGTCGGCGTCTGGTTCCGGGGGATGGACAACAACATCCTCACCCAGATCGGCTTCGTCGTCCTGGTCGCGCTGGCGACCAAGAACGCCATCCTGATCGTCGAGTTCGCCAAGGCGCAGGAGGACGAGGGGAAGGACCGCTTCGCGGCGGTCGTCGAGGCCTGCAGGCTCCGACTCCGGCCCATCCTCATGACGGCGTTCGCCTTCATCCTCGGCGTGGTCCCGCTCATGATCGCCACCGGACCCGCGGCCGAGATGCGCCGGGCGCTCGGCACGACCGTGTTCAGCGGCATGCTCGGCGTCACGCTCTTCGGCCTCTTCCTGACCCCCGTCTTCTACGTCGTGATCCGGGGAGTCGTCGCCCGGGGCGCCCGATGGCGGTCGCGGCGGCGCGCTCGGCTCGCCACGTCCTGAGGGGCGCCCGCGAGAGGGACGGGACCAGGCCCACCCGCGCGTGGCGCGGGCGGCGTTCTGGGCTCAATAGCTGGAGTGGTCCAGCTTCACCTTGCCACGGAAGACCCAGTAGACCACGGTGGTGTAGGTGAGCACGCAGGGCAAGCCGACCCCCGCGACGATGAGCATGATGCCGAGCGTCTTCTGGCTCGAACGCGCGTTGTAGATCGTGAGGTTCCACGCCGGGTCGAGCGAGGAGGGCGCCAGGTTCGGGAAGATCGCCACGGCAAACAACGCGGCCAACGCCGCGATCGTGGCGCTGGAACTCACGAAGGCGTAGAAGGGCTTGTGCAGGTACATCGCGCGGGGGATGTTCGCGATTGCGAGCACATTGAGCAGAGGGACGCCCCAGAGCCAGGGGTGCTCCCGGAAGTTCTGCGTGGCCCGGGGCACCTCGGCCAGCGTGAACATCGTCACCAGGAGGTAGACGACCAGAAAGAGGCCGAATGCCCGCCAGATCCAGCGTTCGACCTGGCGTTGCAGGTCCCCCTCGGTCTTGAGGTATAGGAAGATCGCCCCGTGCATCGTGAAGAGCATGACGGTGAGGAGGCCGACCGCGAGTGGGTACGGCGAGAGCTGCTGGAGGATCGTCTGATCGACCACAAGCTCTCGCTCGAGCGGGATCCCCAGCATCAGGTTGCCGCCCGCGACCCCGAACAGGAAGGCGGCCAGCAGGCTTGACCCGAAGAACCCGAGGTCCCAGATCCGGCGCCAGGTCCGGTGGTGCGTCTTGGACCGAAACTCAAGGCTCACCGCCCGGAGGATGAGCGCGAACAGAAGAAGCATGAACGCGACGTAGAACGCGCTGAAGACCGTCGCGTACGCGTTCGGGAACGCGGCGAACAACGCGCCCCCGAACGTGACGAGCCAGACCTCGTTCCCGTCCCACAGGGGGCCGATCGAGTTCATCATGATCCGGCGTTGCTCGTCCCCCTTCGCGATCGGGTGCAGGATGCCCACGCCGAGATCGAACCCGTCCAGGATGGTGTACCCGACGAGCAGCACGCCGAGTAGCCCGAACCAGATCAAGGTCAGCGTGTCGTGGCTCATCCCGCCCCCTCGCGATCGGCTTTGGCTTCCGTCATGGTGCCGGCGTGAGCGACCCGCTCCGCCGCGGCGCCGAAGAACCCATGCTCGCCGTCGGGGCCATCGGGCCGCGCGACCGAAGCGCCCTCGTCCGGGCCCTGGTGGATCTTGTGATTCAGCACGAAGACCCAGACCGCGAAGAGGAGGGAGTAGATCAGCCCGAACATGATGATCGACCAGAGCACCTGCCCGGCCTTGACGGATTCGCTCAGCCCCTCGCTGGTCCGGAGCCCCGGCATCTCGATTCCATCCTGCACGCTCGGGTAGACCACCCAGGGCTGGCGACCCGTCTCCGCGGCGATCCACCCCGCCTGGTTCGCCGCGAACGCCCCCAGCACCGCGAAGACATACACCCAGAGCAGCCAACGCATCCTGAAGACCCGGCCCCCACGGAGGAGTGGGAGGGTGAAGAGCGTCAGCGCGATGAAGCTCATCCCGAGCGCGATCATCAGGTGGTACATCTGGAAAGGCAGCCAGACGCTCGGGCGATCATCCTCCGGGAAGGCGTCCAGACCCTGCAGCGGTTCCGCCGTGTCTCCGTGCACCAGGAAGCTGAGCATGCCGGGGATCGCCAGGCCGTAGCGCACCTCGCCCGTCTCCTCGCTGGGCCAGCCGAACAGGTACAGATCCGCGGGCCCCGTTTCGAAATGCCCCTCGTACGCCGCCAGCTTGGCCGGCTGGGTGTGCGCGACCTGTTCGGCCTGGTCGTGCCCGGTCAGCAACGCGAGCAGGCTGAAGAGGGCGGCGACCCACACCCCGATGGTGAAGCAGCGTCGGGCGAACAACTCGTGACGCCCCCGCAGGAGGTAGTACGCGCTGATGGAGCAGACGAAGAGGCCGCCGAGGATCATCGCCCCCACGAGTGTGTGCGTGAGCCGGTCCACGCTCGACGGGTTGAAGACCATCGCCCAGAAATCCGTGATCTCCGCCCGCTGAGCGATGATCCCGTTCACCTCCGTCTCGACGATGTGGTACCCCGCCGGGGTCTGCTGCCACGAGTTGGCCACCACGATCCAGACGGCGCTGAAGCAGGAGCCGAGAAAGACCATCAGGCTGCTGAAGAAATGCATCCGGGGCCCGACCCGGTCCCACCCAAAGACCAGGACCGCCAGGAAGCCCGACTCGAGGAAGAACGCGAAGATCCCCTCCGCCGCCAACGCGGAGCCGAAGACGTCCCCCACGAACCGGCTGTAGGCCGCCCAGTTGGTGCCGAACTCGAACTCCATGACGATGCCGGTGGAGACACCGAGGGCGAAGTTCAGGGCAAAAACGCGCGTCCAGAACTTCGCCGCGTGCTTCCAGCTCTCATCGCGGGTCCGGAGCCATTGCCCTTCCAGGATCACCATGATCAGACCGAGCCCGATGGTCAGCGGAGGGAAGATGTAGTGGAACATAATGGTGCCGGCGAACTGCAACCGGCTGAGTGTTTCCACGTCCATGGGCTGGTCCTCGGTCCGAGTGTAGCGGGCGCGGGCGCCGGGCGCGCCGCCCTGGCTGGAAGGGCGCGGGAGGGTCAGCCGGCCGTCTGACGGACGCCTTCACGTTCCATCGGCGCCGCGCCGCTTTCCCACGCCTCGATCCCGCCCGCGAGGTTGACCGCATCGAAGCCCGCCCGTCGCAGCAACGAAGCGGCGACCCCCGAACGCTCGCCGGAGCGGCAGTACACAAGGATCGGGCGGTCGCGCGGGACTTCTTCCAGGCGTGAGGCCAGCCGCGTGTGCGCGATGTTCTTCGCGCCCGGGAGATGACCCTCGGCGAACTCCGTGGCGCGCCGAACGTCGAGCACATCGACCCGATCGCTCCGGACCATCTCCGCGGCTTCTTCAACCCCGATCGTTCCGCCCGAGGCCAAATGCCCGCCGCCCGCCGCGTACGCCTCCAGGTCCGCGGGCGTCAGCCACCCCCGGATCCGGTCGAGGCCGACGCGGATGAGGTCCCGGACGCTCTCCTCGAGCCGATGTTCGTCCACCACCAGATAGATCTCGTCGGTATCCCGCAGGACGGAACCGGCGTTGGTGTTGAATGAAAGCCCCTGGGGGACGGAGATCGATCCCTCCAGACGCCCGGCCCGGAAGGCCGCCCGGGGCCGCGTGTCCACGATCGCGACCTCTTGCGGATCGAGGCGTGACACGGTCTCCACGGTCACGCGCTCAGGGGTTGGCAGCCCGCCGAGCACCGGTGGGCCGAGCTTGTTGTCCCGCTTCATGTTGGCGAAGTAGAGGGGCGGCTCCGGCTGGCCCGTCAGGATGAAGTCCACGAAGCCCTGCTCATCGGTCGCCGCCCGCAGCGCCGGGCTGAATCGGCGTTCGTACCCGATGGTGCTCGTCGGCACGCCACCGAGGGCCTTGCCGCAGGCGCTCCCCGCCCCGTGACCCGGCCAGACCTGGACGAAGTCCGGAAGGCGCCGAAGGGTTTCGATGGACGCAAACAGGCGCCGGGCAGCGGGTTCCATCGCGCCGGCCTGTCCGGCGGCCTTCTCGAGCAGATCCGGCCGCCCGAGATCCCCGACGAAGACGAAGTCGCCCGTCGCCACGCCGATCGGCTCGTCCGCTCCGCCGCCTCGGTCCGTCACCACATACATCATGTGCTCGGGGGTGTGCCCGGGGGTGTGGACCGCCTGGAACTCGATGTTCCCGACCCTGAACGTATCGCCGTTCTTGAGCAGGTGGGCGTCGTAGCGCCCACCCCCGAGCTTCTTGTCCAGCCACGCGTACTTCCAGTCCGCGTCGCCCTCGTCCGAGAGGTACACCCTGGCCCCGACCCGCTCGGCCAGCTCACGTGATCCGGAGACGAAGTCGGCATGGATGTGCGTCTCCGCCGCGGCGACGATGCGGAGCCCGTTCTCCTCCGCCAGTTTGATGTACCGATCCACGTCCCGCTCGGGATCGATGACGATCGCCTCGCCGGTTCGCTGGCAGCCGATCAGGTACGCCGCCTGGGCGAGCTTGTCGTCGTAGACCATCCGCATGAACATGGCGTGCCTCCTTCCGACCCACGTCCCACGCCGGGCCCCCCGCCAAGCCCTCGGCGGGCGGGGGCGCCCGCGTCTCTATGGTCTTAGAGACACACCCCGCCCGTCCGCTCCCGGACATCGCACAAATTTTGCCCCCGAGACTCCGCCGGGAACGGATCGATCGGCCCGCCGGGACGCGGGCGCCCGCCAACACGCCAAGTCCGGCGACAGGCGGGACGGTCCGCCCACCCCCGCGAGCCCGGTACTCGCCGACGGTCAGGCGGCGCCGATGGCCTCCTCGCCCTCGGTGTCCTTGCGACGCGGGGCGTACGCATCCTCGGGGTGGTCCGCCTGGAGCAGGCGTTTGAGGTCATCGATCATCAGGTAGAGCGCCGGCACGATCAGCAGCGTGATCGCCGTCGCGAACAGGATCCCGAAGCCGAGCGAGAGCGCCATCGGGATCAGGAACCGGGCCTGGCGAGAGGTCTCGAAGATCATGGGGGCCAGCCCGCCGAAGGTGGTGAGGGTGGTGAGCAGAATCGGGCGGAAGCGCCGGACCGCCGCCCGGCAGACGGACTCGAAGGCCGACAACCCTTCCTGCAGACGAAGCCGGTTTGTGTACTCGATCAGCACGAGCGAATCGTTGACGACGACGCCACCGAGCGCGACCACACCCATGATGCTCATGATCGACAGGTTGTACCCCATGAGGACGTGACCGATCAGGGCGCCCACCACCCCGAACGGAATCGCCAGCATCACCACCGCGGGCTGCAGATAGCTCTTGAACGGAATGGCCAGGAGGATGTAGATCGTCAGGAGGGCGATGGCCATTCCGCGCATCAGGGCCTGGAAGGACTCGGCGAAGTCCGCCTGCTTCCCCTCGAAGGTGTAGCTCAGCCCGGCGTAGTCGCGGGCAAGCTCGGGGAGGACCTCGGCCTCCATCGCCGCCTGAACGCGGCTGGTCTCCCCCACGGGGTCCACGTCCGCCGAGACGGTCACCGTCCGCCGCCCGTCCCGGCGCTGGATCGAGGTGTACGCCCTCCCGGGGGTCACGGTCGCGACGTCGAGGAGCGGCACGTCGTCGCCCTGGGGGGTCTGGATGATCAGGTTCTCGACGTCATACATGCTGGCGCGTTCGGCCTCAGGCCGACGCACCCGGATCGTGACCTCGTTCCGGCCGCGTTGCTGGCGGAACGCCTCGTTGCCCTGGAAGGCGTTGCGGACCTGCGTCGCCACCTGCATCGCCGTCAGCCCGAGACTCTCCCCCGCCGGCTCGATCGCAAAGTCGTACTGACGCTTGCCCGGGGTGTACCCGTCATCGATGTCCTTCACCACGCTGAACTCGGCGAGGCGGGCGGCCAGGGCCTCGCTCGCCTGGTCCAGCGTGTCGATGTCACGATGGCTCAGCTCGACCGTCAGGGCCTCCCCCGATCCCGGTCCCCCCCGGTCGGACTCGAACTTCAGCGACTCGAGCCCCACGACCTCGCCCACCGCGTCGCGCCATCGTTTCACGAACTCGCCCGTCGACATCGGGCGGACGTCAGGCTCGGTCAGGTAGAACGTCACCTCCACCGAGTTGCCGGAGATGAACGCGAAGACGCCGTCGGACAGGGTGTCGCCCCCCGCCTCGTCGACCACCCTCGACCCCGCCTCCACGAGGGTCTCGCGCACCCGCTCCATCGTGGACATCGGGCTCCCGTACGGGAGGGCCGCGGTGACCACAGCCGAGTCCGACTCGGTGCGGGGCATCAGGATGATCCCGATCCGCCCCGACGCCACGTACGCCCCCGCCCAGATCACCACGCTGAAACCCGCCGCGAGCAAGAGATACCGGTAGGTCATCAGGAAGCGAAGCGAAGGTCCGAACACGCCTTCGATGAGCCTGGAGACGAGGACACTGAACGCCTGCTGACGCCTGTGAATCCAACGGATCACCGGGTTCCGCTCGCCATCGGCGGAGTGGGCCAGGTGGGAGGGCAGGATGAACAGCGCCTCGACCAGCGAGACCAGGAAGACCGTGCAAACCACCAGCGGGATCACTCGCCAGATCTTCCCCATGAACCCGGGCACGAAGTAGAGCGGCAGAAAGGCGACAACGTTCGTGAGGATGGCGAAGGTGATCGGGATCGCGACGTCCTGGGCGCCCTTGATCGCGGCCGCCCGCCGGCTCATCCCCATCTGGCGGTACTCGTAGACGTTCTCGCCCGCCACGATCGCGTCATCGACGACGATGCCCAGCGCGATGATGAACGCGAACATGGAGATCATGTTGATGGTGACCCCCAGGCCGGGCATGATGAGCAGCCCCCCCAGGAAGGAGATCGGGATCCCCATCATCACCCAGAACGCGAGCTTGATCTCCAGGAAGAGCCCCAGAATCACCATGACGAGCACCAGCCCGATCACCGCGTTCCGGGTCAGCAGGCTCAGACGCTGGGCGTAGACCTCCGACATGTCACGCTGGATCACCCAGTCGATCCCGGGCGCCATGTCCTGCTCGATCTCGTGCATCGCCGCCCGCACCGCGCTGGCGACCCCCATCGGTGTCTGGTCTCCGATCCGATACACGCTGACGCCGATGGCCCGGTGACCGTTGTACGTGGCGACCTCGTCGGCGTCCTCGTCGAACCCGTCGGTGATCGTCGCAACCTCCTCGAGATAGACAAACGAACCGTCCGCGCCCGTCACCACCGGGATCCGCCTGAACTCCGAGGCCCAGTCGCGCCGCTCGTCCACCCGCAGGAGGATCTCCCCGCTCGCCGTCTCGATCCGCCCCCCCGGAATCTCCACCGATGAGCTGCGCACCCGGTCGGCGATCTCCCCGATGGTCAGCCCGTACGCCCGGAGGGCCTCCTGCGAGACCTCGATCACCACCTCGTAGTCGCGGGCGCCGCGAAGCTCGATCTGGGAAATCGACGGGTGCTGCAGGAGCTGATCGCGGACCTGCTCGACCGTCTCACGCAGGGCCCACTCATCCACATCGCCGTAGATCTGCAGCGTCAGCACCTCCCGCCGACGGACATCCAGAGAAACCTCTGGCTCCTCCGCGTCATCGGGGAAGGTCGTGATGCGATCGATCTGCTGCTTGATGTCCTGGTAGGTTTTCTGCTGGTCCGCGTCCTCGAGCAGCTCGGCGACCACCGTCCCCGCTCCCTCCGACGCCGTCGCCCGGATCTCCTTCACACCGTCGAGCCCGCGGATGCTCTCTTCGACAGCAAGCACGATGCACTTCTCCACTTCCTCCGGCGAGGCGCCGGGGTAGGGCACGCTGATCGTGACCGTGTCCTCCGCGAACTCCGGGAAGACCTCCTGCTTGATCACGGTGGTCATGTAGATCCCGCCGATCAGCAGAACGAGCATCAGCAGGTTCGGGGTGACCCGGTTGTCCACCATCCAGGCGATCACGCCTCCGCGCTGGTCGCTCATGGCGTTGCTCCCGTCTCGCCCTGTTCGCGCAGGGGCATCCCCGCGACGGGCGCCGCGAGGTCGCTGGTAACCACACGCTCACCGCTGGCGAGCCCCGAAGAGACCAGCACGTGCTCCCGCCCCCGGTACGCCATCTGGATCGGACGGATCTCCAGCTCATCCCGGTCGTTCATCACCCAGACCGTCTCGCCCTCCCGCACCAGCGTGCGTGGCAGCTCGATGACACCCTCCACGGATCGGCCCTCGATCGTGGCGGTCAGGTAGTCATTGACCAGCAGCTGCGGTAGCCCGGCGTTCTCGGGGGCGTGCGCCTTGGGGTCCGGCACGCTCACAAGCACGCGCGCCATCCGTCCGCCGCTGTCCACATCCGGGAGCAGGCGAAGCACCCGCCCCTCCCGGGAGCGATCCGGCCCCCACGCGGCGGGGTTGCTGAGCCGAACACGTGACACCCCCTCCTCCACCCAGCGAAGCTGCGAGGAGGGGATGGCCAGCTCGATCCAGAACTCGTCGATCCCGTACAGGGTCAGCACGGGCGTCGTGCTGCTCACCACGTCGCCGACATCCACGTGCTTCTCGGCCACGACGACGTTGTACGGCGCCCGGATCTCCGTGCGCTGCAGGTTCAGCTCGGCCTGCGCCAGGCGCGTCTCCGCGGCCTGCTTCGCCGCCTGCGCGGCCTCGACGGTCGCCTCAGCCGACTGCACCGCGGCCTGGGCCGCTTTCAGCTGCGGGACTCGAAGCACCAGATCCCGGTTGGCGTCGTCGATGCTCTCGCCCAGCAACTCATACTCGCGCAGTGAGACGCTCTGGTTGCCCATCTCCAGCGCCAGATCGTTCTCTGCCGTGATCACGCTCGCCTCGGCGGCGCTCAGATCGGCCTCCGCCGAGGCGATCGCCGCCCGCTGCTCCGCGACGGCAAGCTCGAAGTCGGCACGCTCGATCCGCACCAACGGGCTCCCCGACGCGTAGATCGCGCCCGGGTGCAGCTCCGGCTCAAGCCACTCCACGCGCCCCGAGACCTGCGGCTTCAGCTCGACCGACCGCGCGGGCATCACCACGCCCATGGCCGTGTCCAGCAGGACCGCCCGCGTCGAGGCCTCGAAGCGTTGGACCTCCACGAGCCGGGCCAGACGCTCCGGCGGGCGCCGAGGCGTCTTCGGTGTGGTCTCCATCATGCGTTCGGCCCCGAGCAACGCGGCCACGAGCACGACGCCGGGCGCCACCACCCGCACCGCGAGGCGGATGGCCCGCCGCGCACGATGAACGCCCGATCTGGTGTCTTGCTGATTCATGCTGTTCTCTTACTCACTCGGGAGGCGTTGCACGCCCCCGGAGAAGGTGTCCAAAGTCTGGGCGACCGGCGCCTCAAGCTCCCACGGGCCGGCAAGAGCGCGACAAAGCTCCACTCTCGCTTCGAGCAGTTCCCGGCGCGCCGTCAGCACGTCCCGCTGCAGGCTCTGCTGCGAGACCAACGCCTCCAGCACGCGGATGTAGTCGAGCTGGCCGTTGAGGTAGCTGTCCCGTGTCCGGTCGTACACCTGGGCGACGGTGCGCAGCTGTTGGTTCAGCGAGTCCACATATCGGCGCTGGGAGAACTCCTGGCTCAGCGCGTCCTCGACTTCCTGCAACGCGGTCAGCACCGCCGCGCCGTACGCGTTGATCGCCTCCGAGACGACCGCCTTGTTCCGATCGACCTCCGCCCGACGCCGCCCACCGTCAATGAGCGGTTGGGTCAGATTCCCCGCCAGGTTCGCGATCCAGTCGTCAAACAGATCGCGTGTCTGGGCGCCGCCGGTCTGCACGCTCGCGGAGATGCTCACGCGCGGGTACTGGTCCGCGATCGCCGAGGCCAGCCGACGGTCCGCCGCCTCCACCGCGCGCTGGGCGCTGATGAGATCGGGACGGCGCTGCAGCAGCTCGCTGGGCAGCCCCGTCGAGGGCAACGCCCCCGCGTCCACCAGCCGAGGCTCGGGCAGCCCGAGGTCTTCGAGCGGAGGGCGCCCGAGAAGAACGTTGAGCTGGTGCCGCGTCACCTCGGCGACCCCTTCCGCGAGGGTGAGCTGACCCTCGGACTGCTCGACCAGCTGACGTTGACGCAGCACATCGGCCGCCTGGGTCTGGCCCTGGCGGAACTGATGGGTCAACAGTTCAAGCACCTGCCGGTTCGTCTCCAGCTGCTGCTCGATAAGCGCGATCTGTTCGAGCTGCTCGCCGAGGCGGTACCACGTGGTCGCCACCGTCGCCGAGAGCGTGATCGCCGCGGTCCGCAGGTCCTGCTCGCTCGCCTCGGCGTCCAGCACGCTCGCGTCCCGTGCCGAGCGCAGGCGGCCCCACAGGTCCAGCTCGTAGTCCATGCGCAGGCCGAGCGAAAAGTCATTGGCGTACGTGCCCTCACCATCGGTCCGGGAGTACGTGCGTCCCCCCGCCCCCGACCCATCGACGGTTGGCCACAGGTCGGCGCCCTCACTCCGCGCGATCGCCCGGGCCTGCTCGAGCCGATCCCAGGCCGAGCGGAGGTCGAAGTTCTCTCGCAACGCCAGCTCGATCGCCTGGCCGAGCCCCGGGTCATCGAACGAGGTCCACCAGTGCGCCGGGAGCGCCGCCTCGCCCGGAACGCTGAAATGATCCGGCGGCGAGATCGGCGCCTCCGCCGGGCGCGCCCCGGTCCGACAGCCGCCGAGCAGACCGCCCCCGACCGCCACAGCAACCCCCAATGTGCGCCATCTCCAGCTCAAGCCGAGCCCCCTTGCGCAATCGCGCGGATCCCACCGATCGAGAAGGCGGCCACGTGATCGACCAGATAGTCGATCTCCGCCCGTGTAAACCGCTTTCCGCCCTTCAGCATCGGGGGCTTCCGCCCCCCTCGAAACCCGATCGCCAGGCACTGGTGCATCACGCTCATGTGACAGTGCCGCACCGCACGCTCATCGAGCCGCATCTCACCGATCTCCTCGATCGACCGTTGAAACTCCTCGATGATCGGCCTCAGCAGCCGCTTGCGCACGGGATGAACCGCCGCGACCGGGTCCCGCATCTCCTGCAGGAGCAGCCTGCCCGACTGGCTCGTCGTCCCGTGCACCAGGATCCGGTAGAGCAGGTTCCGGATCAGCGAGCGGAGACGTTCCTCCGCCGGCGCGTCCGGGTCGGTTCCCCCGAGCGGGGCTTGCCGATCGCTCTCCCGCCACGCCCACGACCAGACCTCGAGATAAAGCTCTTCCTTGGAGCCGAAGTGGTAGTTCACCGCGCCGCTCGCCGCGTTCGCTGCCTCGCAGATGTCCGAGACGCGCGCCTCGCGGTACCCGCGTTCCGCGAAGATCTCGCTCGCCGCTTCCAGCAGACGCTGCTTTGTCTCCTTGCCATCACAACGCATCTGCAGCACGCCTCCGGGAGTTCCAACGGCCGTTTGAAATTGCGATTGCACAGTAGCCCGAAACAATTCGCTTCGGCGCCCGCGCCGCCCGTCGGATCGCCACGCCGGGCGGGGCTTGCCCGCCGGAAGGTCCCGACCCGGCGGGGCGGCCTCCGGGGATCGGCGAGTGTTTGGAGGGGTCTTCGCCCCAGTGCCGCAACGTCGCCGGCGCAAGGCCCGGCGCGCATGGCCCGCGCCGTCTGGGAGATCCGCCTCGGCAATCCACGGAGCGCCGAGGCCTCCACCTGCGCCATGTGGCGCCGGCCTGATCCACCGGCCGCCGGTCCCCCCGGCCATGCCGCCGAAGGGCGCGCGCGGCGGGCGGGCAGCCTTCCCTGCTCCATCGGCCCTCACCCCGTGACGCTCTTCGCGGCTCCCGCTGGGCGAGAGACGGTGGTGGGGGGGGTAAGTGCTTGGCGCTCGGGCGATTACCGGCTCGTTGGCGCCAACGACTCGTGCCGCCACCATCAAGTGGAGAGTGCCCGCCTGACGACCAACCCGGTCTCCGGCGCCAGGTCCCGTTTCTCCCCCCACAGGCCCGCCGATCCGGCCTCGCAAGAGGGGTGGTTTGCGCCGGACCGCTCTGTTACGTTGGCGCCCTGCGGCCAGGCGCCGGGCGCCAGGCTCGGGCCGCCGCCTCCCCGTCTCGTCCCAGCAAACCGTTGGTCCGATAGTTCGTTCACCACAAGTCTCCGCAGAGACCGACTTTCCACCCGGAGAAGTCCCGACGCGCAGGAGAGTCTCGTCGCGGTGTGATGAAACGCTCCTCAGCGACGACGGAGCGGACGCGTCTGGCGCAGTGAGAGTGACCATCAGGAGGTCTTGAGCATGAAGGTATGGAGAGTGGCAGGGGTTGTTCTGGCCGGCGTCCTCTGGATGGGCGGTCAGTCCTTCGCGGACGAGGCGAGCATCCGAACCTATCTGGCCGGCGCTGAGGCGACCGCCTATCTGCAACAGGACGACACGCGGCTCGAGCGGATCGAAGCCGGGAAACGCGACCCCGCGGGAGCGGTCGTGTTCCAGAAGTTCATCGGCGATCTCCCCCTCCACGGGGCGCGGGTCTTCGTGATCGAGAACGATGACGGGTCGGTGGCCCAGGTCTTCGACGACTCGACGGAGAACCTCAGGCTGCGCCGCGGTCCGGTCAACATCGGCGCGGACATGGCCATCGATCTGGCCGAGGCCACCCTGCCCAACGCGGTCGACTCCGCGGTCGAGCAGGTGTGGTTCCGCCTCGGCGACCAGGCCGTCCTCGCGTGGGAAGTCACCACGACGCTCGCCGACGGCGGCATGCCCGCCAGCCCCACGCACTTCGAGGCCGTGATCGACGCCGCCACCGGCGCCCTCCTCTCCGAGCGTCAGATCGACACGAAGAGCTACGCCCCGGGGTCGCCCGAGACCGCCGACGGCGTCTTCCCGCGCATCGTGATCAACAACACGATCGGCGCTCAGGGCGCGAGAGACTACGCCGCGCCCTTCGACGCTGTCATCCGCGTCGGCGGCTGCACCGGGACCCTTATTGCCCCCAACGTCGTTCTCAGCGCACGCCACTGCGGCATCGGCTCCGGCGACCTCGTTCGCTTCGGTGACAACTCCAACAGCCCGACCTTCACCGTCACCGTGCAGTCCTCGAGTCTTCCCGACGGATCCGGATCACTCCTGGACGGTGGCGATGTGGCCATCCTTGTCCTGACCAGTTCGGTGCCCGCCAACGTCGCCGAGCCCATGCGCCTCATCGACGAGACCGACGATCTCGAGGGCATGCTCTGCGCGACCCTCGGCTACGGCTACAACGGTCTCGGCAGCGCCGGGCACGGCTTCACCTCCGACGGCTTCCGATGGGGCGGCGAGAACATCATCGACGCCTACGGCAGCCCCGCCAGCTCCAGCGGTTCAAACATCATCTCCACGGACTTCGACAACGGAACCAGCGGCGCCAATACCATCCCCACCAGCAGCCAGGTTCCCCTCGAATTCGAAGCGACCACCGCGCCCGGTGACAGCGGCGGACCGGTCCTCGTCCAGTTCGGCAGCGAGTGGGTGATCGCCGGCGTCCTCTCCGGCGGGACCACCAGCACCAGCGTCTACGGCGACATCTCCTGGTGGACCGGCACGGCGATCTACCGCAGCGCCATCGAAGCCGCCGGGGGCCAGTTCGTCACCGGGCTCGAGATCCTCTTCCCCGATGGCCTGCCCGATCTCGTCTCCTCCGCCGGCGGCGACACGCTCCGCGTTGACATCGTCCCCTCGCCCGCCGATCCCGTCGTTCCGGGGAGCGGGACCTTCCATGTGGACACCGGCTCCGGGTTCCAGCAGTTCCCGCTGACCGCCGGGGCGCCCAACAGCTTCACCGCCACCTTCCCGGCGTCCGCGGACTGCCCGGCCAACATCGAGTACTTCATCTCCTTCGACCTGGACTCCGGCGCCACCGTGACCGCCCCCGCGGGGGCGTCGAGCGTCTTCCATGTCCAGGCCGCCGACCAGGTGGACCTCGACGATCTCTACGACTTCGAAACCCCCGTCGGCTTCTCCGCCGGCGCGCCGGGCGACGACGCGACCACCGGCATCTGGGTCCGCGTCGACCCCATCGGCACCGCCGCTCAGCCCGAGGACGATCACACCCCCAGCGGGACGATCGCCTGGGTCACCGGCCAGGGGAGCCCCAGCGGTGGCCTCGGGGACAATGACATCGACGGCGGCACGACCTCCCTCGTCAGCAACGCCATCGATCTGAGCGGGACCGAGTCCGCCACGATCTCCTACGCGCGGTGGTACTCCAACAGCGCCGGCGCCGCGCCCAACGCGGACATCTTCCAGGTCTTTGTCTCCGATGACGACGGCCAGAACTACGTCCTCGTCGAAACCGTCGGGCCATCCGGCGCCGGGACGTCCGGCGGCTGGATCGAGGCCGCGTTCAACGTCGCCGACTTTGTCGATCTGACCTCGACGGTCCGCCTGAAGTTCGTCGCGAGCGATCTCGGCGCCGGCTCCGTGGTTGAGGCGGCCATCGACGATGTGCACGTCTTCGGCGTCTCCTGCGCCGATGCCCTCTGCCCAGCCGACCTCGCCCCCCCGGCCGGTCAGATCGACTTCTCCGACATCGTCGCCTTCCTCGCCGCGTTCGGCGCCGAGGATCCCGCGGCGGACTTCGCCATGCCCATCGGGACCTTCGACTTCTCCGACGTCGTCGCCTACCTGGACGCCTTCGCCGCCGGCTGCCCATAAGCGTCGACGCGCTGCAGGTCGCATCCACTCAATCCATGACGCCCGGTCCCCTCGAGGGGCCGGGCGTCTTTCATGGTCCGGGCTCGGCTCCACGTCGAGCCAGCGTGGCGGGGGCGGCGCTTGGGCGAGATCACCCGCGCCGACGTGAAGCGTCTGCTCCTGACCACGCAGCAGGAGGGCCTGGCCCCCGGGACGGTCCAAAACTTTATGGCCTTCGACAGCGGGTTGTTCACGCACGCATACGAGGATGACATCCTCGACCGTAACCCCGCGCTCCGCCTCGGCCGCTTCATCCAGAAGGACGACCGCCGCAAGGACATCCGCCCGCTCACCCGCGACCAGGCGTCCACGGTTCTCACCGCGCCCCGGGAGTCGTTCCCCGCCGACTGCCCGCTGTTGCTGTGCGCGTTCCGGACCGGGATGCGGATGGGCGAGCTGCTCGGCCTCGTCTGGGCCAAGGTCGACTTCGAGGCCAACGCGATCGAGGTCCGGCGGAGCTACTCACACAGCCACTTCGACACGCCCAAACCGCACCGGAGCCGGCGCGTGGACATGTCCGGCCAGCTCGCCCCAGCCCTCCGGGTGCACGGAGAGGCCCTGCTGCCCCGCCATGGGGGACGCTTGCCCACGACCGCCGTCCAGCTCGTCTTCCCCAGCCAGATCGGGGGGCCCCGGGACGGCGACAACCTCCGCCGGCGGGTGTTCGACCGCCTGCTCGAGATCGCCGACGCCCCGCGCTTCCGATTCCACGACATCGGGCACACGTTCGCCAGCCTCCTGCTCCAGCAGGGCGAGTCGCTGCACTACGTCGAGGAGCAGCTGGGCCACGCCTCGATCCAGACAACCACGGACGTCGACGGTCACCTCGTGCCGGGGTCGAACCGGCACGCGGTCAACAGGTTGGACGACCCGGCGGTGTTGGCGATCAAGCTGGTTCAAGGGAGTGCTGGGTGATACGAGATGCAATCGCGCGCTTGCCAAACCCCGGCAATCCAACCAAGGCATTGGCGATCTGATCCGTCTGGCCCATGACTTGAAGAGGGACGCAATGGGCGAGGGATTCTGATAAACTTTCTAATCACATGGGTGTGGATGACAGGCAACTGCCATTGGATGAAGTGACCACCTTCCTGCTCACCGGCGGAGGCGATTCCCGCGTTACCCAGGTTTTCGAGCGGTCGTACGAGGAACTGAGACGTCTCGCGGCTGGAATGATGGAGTCCGAGCGACTCCAGCACACGCTTCAGCCGACGGCGCTCGTCCACGAGATCTGGCTCAGGCTGCGGCATCATCTCGAAGATGTCCATGATGACCGACACTTCTTCGCGCTGGCCGCGAGGGCGATGCGACATGTCCTCGCCGACCACGCCAGGATGCATAAGGCAAAGAAGCGAGGGGCAGGGGCGCCGATGGTGACACTCAGCGAGGGTATGGTCCACGCGTCGATCACCGATCTCAACCTCGTGGAGTTGCACGATTGTCTTGAACAACTGAACGAGGAACACACCCGCGCCGCTCGCGTGTTTGAACTCCGTGCGTTTGGAGCACTCCCGCTTCCGAAGATCGCGGAACTATTGGGGGTCGCGGAGATTACCGCCCGGCGAGATTGGGACTTCGCTCGCCTGTGGCTGCAGCGCAGTTTCATGGAGCGGTAGTCGTGCCCGATTCTCGGTCGGATCAACAACCGCGCCCCCGGGGCGAGCGCCTCGCCGAGATCGTCGCCAGAGTCTTGGAGACATCGCCGAATCTCCGTGAGGAGCGGATCGCGGCGTCCTGCGCGGGCGATGCCGCTCTCGAGCACGAGGTCCGAAGCCTGCTCCAGCATCAGGGCATTCTCAACGATCCCGAGTATCCGCTCTCAGACGACGCGATCGATGCACTGGCCGCCGACCTGCGCGCGGCCAGTTCCAGCCCGTCCGCCGGGCAGCACGCTCCCGGAACGGGTCTCATCGGAGAGGCCTTCGCCGGGTATCAGATCCACCGTGTGCTCGGCGAGGGTGGCACGGGCTTGGTTTATGCGGCCGAGCAGGCCAACCCGCGACGCCTGGTCGCCCTGAAGGTCATCGATGGGCTCCGGGGCATGCCCTCGGCGCACCGGAGACTCGAGATCGAGGCCGAGATTCTGGCCAGGCTCCACCACCCGGGCATCGCGCAGGTGTACGAGGCCGGGTTTGCCCCGACTTCCGCAGGCGGAACGCCCCGACCGTACTTTGCGATGGAACTCATCGCGGACGGTCTCCCTTTGACCGCGTTCGCGGAGCAGGCGTCTCTCGACGTTCGCGCAAGGCTCGATCTCGTGGCCGGCATCGCGGACGCGATCGACCACGCTCACCGGCACGGCGTGATCCACCGCGACCTCAAGCCCGACAACGTGCTGGTCACCCCCGAGGGACGCGCCAAGGTGCTCGACTTCGGGATCGCCCGCATCGTGGGCGACTCAACGCTCGCCGCGACGACCGTGACGCGCGAGGGACAGATCCTGGGCACACTCGCTTACATGGCGCCCGAGCAACTCGCGGGTGATCCCTCGCAGATCGGCGTCGCCTCGGACGTCTACGCGCTGGGCGTAATCCTCTTCGAGTTGCTCGCGGGTCGCTTGCCCCTTGATCTGGGAGGACTGTCGATCTCCGCCGCCGTCCGGCTCATCGAGTTCGAGACACCGCCCACACTGGGGGCTCTCGACAGGGCCCTGCGAGGGGACATCGAGACTATCGTAGAGACCTGTCTTCGCCGTGAACCCGAACGCCGTTACGGCAGCGCCGCCGCCTTGGCCGCCGACATCCGCCGCCACCTTGCCAAAAAGACGATCCTCGCCCGCAAGCCCTCGTGGACCTACCGCTCGTCGAAGTTCGTCCAGAGGAACAAGGTTGTCGTCGCGGCCACGCTCGTCGTTGCCACCACGATCATCACCGGCATCATCATCGCGTCGGCCTTCGCGCTCGAGAGTCAACGCGCCCGGCTGACGGCCGAGAATGAACGCACGAATGCCCAGCTGCGCGAGGTCGACTCGATCCGGGGCGTGCTCACAAGCGCGTCACTGCTCAACGAGCGGGACCAACCCTGGGAGGCGGTCCGCCAGCTGCACTCGATTCCCCCGCCCAGACGCAACTGGGAATGGCGCCATCAGGCTCTCTCGCTGCCATGGGTGATCGAGCACGGCCGCGAACGCACGGCTGACGACTCGCTCCAGCCCGAGCAATATGCGCACTTCGTCGATGACACCCGCCTGATCGCGTACGTGCCCGACACCCCTCAGGCCTGGCTCCACGATACCGCGACCAACACGCGCACCACGATCCCGATCGGGAACCTGGAGATCTCGAGGGTGACAGATTGGAAGAACGCCCCGCCCGGGCGGGTCGCGGTCAACCTGACCGACGCACGAACAGGCGAGCTGGACACCTCAACAGGGCGGTTCACCCCCTGGGCCTTTTCGCTCGACAGCCTTGGCGACCATGATCTCTATCCGCGGTTCTACCCGGCCCCCGACCCGCGGACCGTCGTCGCCTGGGTCGGCACGCTCCTGCAGATCTTCGTCGACGGCGACGAGGTCTTCCGACTGGATTCGGGCACGGACGATCCCCCGGGCATGAACTGGCACCGCCCCGAGTTCAGCACCGACGGTCGCTGGATCTACCTCGCCAGCTGGGGCGCGGGCGGCGAGATCATCACCGTGGACACCCGCACGTGGACCGTGCACGCCAGGGCCGCCTCCAGCGCGTACGGCCCCTGGCTCGTGCTGTCGAGGGATGGCGATCGTCTCTACTCTCATACCGTCGAGGCGGGCATCGAGGTCTTCAGCACCCCCGACCTCCGCCCCCTGGACCCGATCGACGCCGACGACGGATGGACCTGGGGTGTGGCGTTGGCGCCCGCCAGCGAACGCATCGCCGCCTTCTTTGTGGACAAGGGCGTACTCCGCGTCTACGACGCCCTCGACCACCGCCAGCTCTTCGAACGCTCGATGGGCGGCGTCAACCAGAACGCGTTTCTTGACTTCTCCCACGACGGACGGCTGATCGCGGCACTCACACCGCAACTGCGGATGAGCTGGATCGTGGACACCACGCGGCCAGCCGCGCCCACGGCCACCCCGCTGGAGGGGCATCGCTCATGGATCTACCAGCTGGCTGTCTCTCCCGACGGCAGCCTCCTCGCCAGCGCCGCGCCCGAGGGCGATGTCCTGCTCTGGGACCTCTGCGCCAGCCGCCTGCTCGCACGCGTGCCCAGAGTCTCGGGCGATCGCATCCACAACATGAACGCCCCCCTCGTGTTCACGCCCTCCGGGGACACGCTCGTGTTCGCCGAGCGCGCCCCCGGCCCCGGTTCGAACGGGTACACCCGCCTGAACCTGGACACAGGCGCCCGCGACTGGACGCAAACCCCGTCCTTCGCCGCGACGCTCGACGCGATCGCAAGCCAACTGGGCGGGACCGGCCCGGCCCCGATGTCCCCGTACTCGGCTGTTCTTGCTGATGGCCGGATCCTCCGGGGCGACGCCGCCTCCATGGCCATCAATCGCGTGATCGTGCGGCCGCCAGACGCCGAGGCGGACGAGATCGTCGAGCTCAACCGCGACCGGGCTCGTCTCTGGACGGGCGTCGCGCCGCATCCGGACGGGTCGGTCTATGCGTCGGGCGAGTACCTCATGCTCCGAATCCGTGACGCCCGCACCGACGAAGTCCTACACGAGATCTCTGATGGCGTGATGCTCCCGGGGTACTCCATCGCCTACTCCCCGGACGGCAGCCGCCTCGCCATGGCGACCGAAGCGGGGAGCGTCATCATCTTCGAGACCGAGTTCTACAAGAAGATCGCCGAGATCTATCTCGAGGCCAGCGAACAAGACTCCGATCGAAACTACGTCTTCGCCCTCGCCTGGACCCCCGACGGGGATCGCCTCGTCACCGCCGCCGATACCAGGATCCGCGTCCTCGAGTCCGAGCGTCCGCTGCTGCGGGATCAGGAGCGCGCGGCCTGGGAACACGCCGTGTCCCAAGCCCGGCAAGCCCTCGCCGGGGAAGCCCACGAATCCCCGGTCCCGCCCCCCGCTCTCCGCGTCGCCCGCATCGAGCAGTGGGCGGATCCGGGTCCTGGTTCAGAGGACTTGCTCTCCGAGTAATCCGTGATCAGGGCATTGCCATCAGGGTCTTCCCACGCGCCCGGCGCCGGCGGACGTTCCCCCGCGCTGCCCCGGACCGCGCGATCCCAAGGTTCGACTCGGCATGGTCACCTCGAACTGGATTGGTTCTGAACGCTGAAACTCCGGACCGGGATTCACCACCGTGATCGGGTACGTCCCCAGCGTGCCCACGTCCTCTGGAAGCAGCTTGACGCGGAGGACACCCGGCCCGAGGTACATCGTATCGCGCGCCTGCCCGTTGAACAGGACCACGGCGCCGTCCCGGAAGTCCGAGCCCTGCAATGTCATATTGTAAGGCATCGGCTCCGGCAGCTTGCTGTCATCGAACGCGAACGAGTCCAGTTCGGCGTTGGCGGGGCTCAGCGACTCGACCACGGGCTCACGGTACCGGATCCTGAACAGCAGCGGGGCAGACTCGCCGCCACTCTCGATCACATCCTGAAGCACCGGCTCGGGATCGGGCTCGCCATCACCGTCCGCGTCCACGCGCAGCTCCTCGAAGTAGAATGTGCCGTTACTCGGCGTGAACACGGTGAGCGCGTGGTCCGTACCGACTGGACTA
>JBITAG010000193.1:0-2622 GCA_044439985.1 Phycisphaerales bacterium JB059
CCCTCACACCCCGGCCTGTGTTCCTTGCGGAAAGCCGCTTCTACACGCTGCCCGGCGCCCCCCCCCCCCCCCCGGGGGGGCCGGTGCTGACCCACCCTGGTTTTTTCTTTTTTGGGGCTGGGGCCGTGGGGTTGGCGGGGGTGATGCGGGTGGGGGATGACGTGGAGCTGACGTACCGGCGGGAGGTTCAGGCGGGGGCGGGGTAGAAGGTCAGGGTGGGCTGGATGGTGGCGGTGGCGTGTCGGCCCTCGGCGGTGAGGTGGAGGCGCCCGCCCGGCTCGTGGGCGCCCCAGCGGACCATGGCGAGGGCGATCGAGGCGCCGGAGCACATGGGGGAGATGGTGGAGCTGGTGATGGCGCCGACGGGCTTGTCGGGGTTGTCGGGGGTGAAGAGTTCGGCGCCGGTCCCGGCCTGGGGAGGGGCGGGCTCGTCGTCGGTGGTCTCGATGCGCAGGGCGACGAGGGTCTGCTTGGGGTGTCCCAGGGCGTGCATGCGGGTGACGACCTCCTGGCCGAGGTAGCAGCCCTTCTTGAAGTCAACGCGTTGTTCGAGCAGGCCGGTCTCGGCGGGGAGGTTGGCGGTCGCGAAGTCGAGGTTGAACATGGGGATGCCGGACTCGATGCGGGCGATGTTGATCGCGTGCCAGCCGGTGGGGCGGAGGCGGACGCGGGCGGGGAGGGTGTCGGGTTGGGGGGCGCCGGGTTCGGGGGCGGGGGGCTCGCCGAGTTCGAGGAGGCGGTTGTAGAGGGTGGAGGCGTGCGCGAGCGGAAGGGTCAGCTCGAAGGCGGGGATGGGGCCGAGGTCGGCGCGGGTGATGGGGGTGGGGACGTCGGCGATCCGCGTCTCGAAGGCCCGGCGGTCGGGGAGGTCCTGGGGGGCGGGGTCGGCGGCCGCGTCGAGGAGGAGGGGGGCGGTGGGGCCGAGGAGCCAGAGTCGGGAAAGCTCGTCGGAGCGGTCGGTGATGGTGACGTCCTCGGTGAAGATGAAGGACTCGAGGGACTCGGCGGTCTGGCGGGCGGCGAGGGTGTCGAGGTCGAGGAGGGTGCGATCGGGGAGGTGGGTGATGCGGAGGTCGGCGACGATCCGTCCTTTGCGGTTGAGCCAGAAGGCGTCGCGGACGTCGGCGGGGGCGAGGTCGCGGACGCGTTGGGTGAGCATGGCGTCGAGGAAGGGGAGGCGGTCTTCGCCGGTGAGGGAGAGGGTGGCGCGGTGGGGTGCGTCGAAGAGGACGGCGTGCTTGCGGAGGGCGGCGTACTCGAGGTCGAGGTGGCCGAAGGTCTGGACGACGGGGGGGGCGTCGTCGGCGTCGCCGTAGGGGGCGATGAGGGCGTCGCGGCGTTGGTGGAGGGGGAGGAGGGGGGCGTGGGGGGTCATGCTGGGCGAACGGTACGCAGGAAGGGGGGGAGGGGGGACGGCTATGCTCGGGTTCGAGCTAGAAGGAGTACGCATGAACATCGATCTGCTGAAGCGGCTGTGTGAGACCCCCGGCGTTCCCGGGCGTGAGGAACGGGTTCGATCGCTGATCGAGTCGGAGGTCGAGGGCCTCTTCGACGAGATCGAGACGGACGCGATGGGGTCGCTGATCTGCCGTCGGTACCCGCGTCCGGCGAAGGGGGCGAAGAAGTCGGGACGGGGGAGCAAGCCGAAGCCGGTGGAGGGGGCGACGCGGGTGATGCTGCTGTGCCACATGGACGAGATCGGTTTCTACGTGTCGTCGATCGACGACAAGGGGTTCCTCTGGATCAACGCGGCGGGGGGGTTCGACACGCGGAACCTGTTCAGCCGTCGGGTGCTGGTGTGCACGGATTCGGGGGACTTCAAGGGGGTGATGAACCCGGGGGGGCGTCCGGTGCACATCGCGAGCCCGGAGGACCGGAAGAAGGTCCCGGAGGTGAAGGAGTTCTTCGTGGACATTGGTCTGGACGCGTCGGAGGTGAAGAAGCGCGTGCAGATCGGTGACTACATCGTGATGGACGAGCCGCTGGTGGAGATGGGGGACAAGGTCGTCAGCAAGGCGCTGGACAACCGTGTGGCGTGCTGGCTCGGGATCGAGGCGGTGCGGAAGCTGGAGAAGAGCGGGACGGGGAACGCGTGCGAGATCGTCGTTGCGTTCACGACGCAGGAGGAGGTGGGGCTTCGGGGGGCGAAGACGGCGTCGTACGCGGTGCGTCCGGACATCGGGTTCGGGATCGACGTGACGCTGGCGTGCGATACCCCCGGGGTGCCGGACAGCGAGAAGGTGACGGCGCAGGGGGAGGGGTTTGCGCTGCACATCAAGGACGGTTCGTTCATCTCGGACGCGGAGCTGGTGCGTGAGGTGGAGGCGTTGTCGAAGAAGAAGCGGATCCCGTACCAGCGGTCGATCCTGGGCGCCGGTGGTCAGGACGGCGCCGCGGCGCAGCAGGCGGCGGCGGGCGCCCGGGCGGTGGGGGTGACCGTGGGGACGCGGTACATCCACACGGTGACGGAGATGATCCACAAGCGAGATCTGGGGGCGGCGTGCGATATTCTCGCGGCGTACCTGGGAACGAAGAAGTAGGGGCGTCGGTCCCGGCCTGAAGAACGAAAGACCCGCGTCGGGCGAGTGCCCGGCGCGGGTTCTTTGCTTGGGTCTTCCTGTG
>JBITAG010000194.1:0-9880 GCA_044439985.1 Phycisphaerales bacterium JB059
CCGGGACCTTCGTGCCGTCGAGGTGGCGCCCCATGTTCACGTTGATGACGATCTTCTCGAGCTTGGGCATCGCCATCGGGTTCTTGACGCCGAACTTCTCGGCGACCTTGGGGCGCACCTCGGTCTCGAACTTCGTCCGCAGGCGAGGGGGGCCGGACGACTCGAGCGCCGCCAGCTCCTCGGAGGTGGGCTCGCCGCCCTTCTTTTTCTTGTCCTTGGCCATGTCTGATCACCATCTCGGGGCCTGGCCCCGCCGTGTCTGAATCGGTTACTTACGCGGTCCCCGGACCTCGCCCAGAACGCTCCCGTTGCGGACCGCGACGCGGACCTTTGAGCCGTCGTCCTTGGTCTCGAAGCGGACGCGGGTGGCGCGTCCCTCGACGACGGGGCTGACGTTGGAGATGTGGATGGGCGCTTCCTTGGTGATGACGCCGCCCTGGGGGTTGAGCTGCGTCGGGCGGAGGCGCTTCGTCTTCAGGTTCACGCCCTTGACGATCACCTGGTCCCGATCGGTGAGGACGCGGGCGATCTCGCCGGTCTTGCCCTTCTCGGCGCCGGCGGTCACGACGACCTGGTCTCCCGTGCGAACGTGCCTGGGCATCACACCACCTCCGAAGCGAGCGAGACGATCTTCATGTAGTTCCGCTCGCGCAGCTCGCGGGCGACAGGCCCGAAGATGCGCGTGCCCTTGGGGTTCCCGTCGTCGCCGATGAGCACGATGGCGCTCGAATCGAACTTGACGTAGGACCCATCCTTGCGACGGGTGGCCTTGGCGGTGCGAACGATGACCGCCTTGGACATGTCGCCGGACTTGATGTCCGAGCCCGGGAGGGCCTTCTTGACGGTGACGAGCACGCGGTCCCCGACGCCGGCGGTCTTGCGGGTGTACTGCCCCCGCCCGGTCGATCCGCCGTAGACACGGATCACCATCGCCTCTTTCGCGCCCGAGTTGTCGGCGACTTCGCACCGTGATTCTGACTGAAGCATCGCTCAACCCTCGCCCGTCTGGGCGGCTTTTGCGTTACACCTGGGAACGCTTCTCGACGATCCGGCTGATCTTCCACGACTTGGTCTTGCTCACGGGACGGCAGGGAACGACCTCCACCACATCGCCCGTGTGCGATTCGTTGTTCTCGTCGTGCACGTGAAGAACGGTTCGGCGCTGGATGTACTTGCCGTACTTCGGATGGCGCGCCTGGAACTGGATGACGACCTTGCGCGTCTTGTCACGCGTGTCGGACTCGACGACACCCGTCCTGGCGCCCGTGCTGGTCTGGCCTTGCTGCTCGCTCATGCGTCCGTCCTTCTCAGGCCTTGGCCCGACGTGTCTGCTCGCCGAGGAGGCGGGCGATGTCGCGCCGGGTCTTGCCGAACATGCTGGTGTCCTCAACCTTCTCGCTCACGGACTGGCTCCGCAGGGTCAGCATGCTCTCACGGAGCCGCTTGACCTCCACACGGATCTCCTCGTCCTTCAGCGACGAGATCAGCCGCTCGCTCTTCTTGTCCGTCTCGAGCTTGGCGCCCATGACCGCTTCCTTCCTTAAACCGTGACCCGCCGACCGACCATGCGGCAGCGGACCGGCATCTTCATCGCCACGCGGTGGAACGCGCCCTTGGCCCGTTCCTCGCTCACGCCCGCAAGCTCGAACAGCACCGTCCCGGGCCGGACCCGCGCCGCCCAGTAGTCCACGTCCGCCTTGCCCTTTCCCATGCGGGTTTCGAGCGGCTTCTTCGAGATCGGCTTGTCCGGGAAGACCCGGATGAACAGCTTGCCCTCACGCTTGAGGTAGTGCTGCGCCGCCACGCGTCCGGCCTCGATGCAGTTGCTCTTGAGCCAGCAGCCCTCGAGCGCCTGCAGACCGAAGTCGCCGAAGGCGACGTAGTTGCCCTTGGTCGCCTTCCGGTCGCGCACGCGACGGAACTCTTTGCGGTGCTTGACCCGCTTCGGGATCTTGTAGGGAGGCATGGCTTCGTTCCTCGAATCTGCTTTCGGTCAACCCGTTCTCGTCACACCCGCGATCAGCGACGCCCTCGCGCCCGGGCACGACCGCCCGCGGCGTCCGTCTGACGCTCGTCTTCCTGACCCTCGGAGTACAGACCCTTGTAGATCCAGCACTTGACCCCGATGATCCCGTACGTGGTCCGGCTCTCGGCGAACCCGTAATCGATCTCCGCCTGCAGCGTGCTCAGCGGCAACGCCCCCAGGCGGACGTCCATCGCGCGGCTCATCTCCGCCCCGCCAAGACGACCCTTCACCTGGATGCGGACGCCCTTGGCGCCCTGCTGCATCACGTTCTCGCCGCGCATCTTCACGACGCGCCGGAAACCCATCCGGCGCTTGAGCTGCTCGGCAACGCCCTCGGCGACCAGCTGCGCGTCCATGTCGGGGTTCTTGATCTCCAGGATGGAGATCGAGACCTTCCGCCCGGTCATGTACCGCAGCTCCTCGGTCATCCGATCGACCTCGGCGCCCTTGGGGCCGATCACCAGGCCCGGACGCGCGGTCCGAACGATGATCTTCAGCTCCTCACGGGTGCGCTCGATGTGGATGTCCGAGACCGCCGCGTTCGGGGGCGTGCGGTTCAGACGCTGATCCAGGTACTTGCGGATCTTCTCGTCCTCGACCAGCAGCTCGCCATAGAGCGCCTTGGGGGCGTACCAGCGGCTGCGGTGGGCCTCGGTGATCCCGAGTCGGAACCCGAAAGGCTGTGATTTCTGTCCCATCAGGCTCGCTCCTGCACAGACAGTGTGATGTGGCTTGTGCGCTTCAGGATCGGGTGGGCCCGACCGCGGTCCTTCGGACGGAAGCGTTTGATGTGCTTCCCGTTATCCACGCGGCACTCGGTGACGAAGCAGCGCGTGGTGTCGGCGCCGTTGATCTCCGCGTCCGCGATGGCGGCGTCGAGGGCCTTGCGCATGTTCACCGCCGCACGCTGCGGGGAGAACTGAAGCATGTTCAGGGCCTCGTCGGAGTGGCGTCCGCGGATCATGTCGGCAACGAGCTGGGCCTTGCGGGGGCTTCCCCGGTGATGGCGGACCTGGCTCGTGAACCGGCAGATGTCCTTGGGCGCGACGCCCAGGGCCTCGCTGATCCGGTCGATGTCCGTCTTCTTGCACCGGGGGTGATCGCGTCCCGCCATCCAGTTCCGGACGGCGCTGAGCGCCTTGGCGCCCTTCAGCCCCGGGCGCTCGACGGCGTCGGCGAGCTGCTCGGGCGTCACGCCCAGCTCGTCCGCCCTCTTCTTCAGTCTTGCGCTGTCCAATCGCATGACAACCGCTCCTCAGCCCAGCCGCCTCAGCGACCGGACTTGATGCCTTCCTTCTTGTTCGTGTGCCCGCGGAACGTCCGGGTGGACGCGAACTCCCCGAGCTTGTGCCCCACCATGTCCTCGGTGATGAACACGTCAAGATGCGTCCGACCGTTGTGCACCTGGAAGGTGTGCCCAACGAACTCGGGCACGATCGTGCAGGCGCGAGCCCAGGTCTTGATGGGCTTGCGGGCGCCGGACGCCTGCATCTTCTCCACCTTCAGGTAGAGCTTCTCATCAACGTACGGGCCTTTTTTGAGGCTTCGTCCCATGGGTCAGGTCCTATCGCTTCTGCCCGTAGCGCTTGGTCTTGCGCCGACGGATGATCAGGTCCGTGGAGTGCTGCGCCTTGTTGCGGGTGTTCCCGCCCTTGGCCAGCGTGCCCGACTTGCTCACCGGGGCACGCCCGCCCTTGGAGCGTCCCTCACCACCGCCCAGCGGGTGGGCGTGGTGGCTCATCGCGACGCCGCGCGTCTTCGGGCGGCGGCCACGCAAACGGTTGATGCCCGCCTTGCCCAGGCGCCGGTTCTGGTGGTCGGAGTTGCCGACCTGCCCGACGGTCGCGCGGCAGTCGATCGGCACGCGACGCAGCTCGCCGGAGGGGAGCACGAGGGTGGCGTACTTGCCTTCCTTGTTGAGCAGGCGGGCCGACATGCCCGCCGAACGGCAGAGCCGGGCGCCCATGCCGGGCTGCAGCTCAACGCAGTGCACGTCCATGCCGGAGGGGATGTACCGCATGGGCATGCAGGCGCCGACGTTGGGCTCGATCGCCTCGGAGGAGGAACTCTGGACGACATCGCCGTCCTTGAGCCCCGCCGGGGCGAGGATGTAGCGCTTGACGCCGTCGGCGTACTCGATCAGGGCGATGTGGGCGCTGCGGTTGGGGTCGTACTCGATCCCGACCACCTTGCCGTCGATCCCGTCGCGGTCCTTGCGCTTGAAGTCGATGAGGCGGTAACGGCGCTTCGCGCCGCCGCCACGACCGCGGACGGTGATCTTGCCGTGGTGATTCCGCCCACCGGTCTTGGTGAGCGGGCGCAGCAGGGACTTCTCGGGCGTCTTCTTGGTCACCTCTTCATTGAGGTTGACCGACGCGTTCCGCCTGCCGGGGCTTGTCGGTTTGTAGACGCGGATGGCCATGGTTGAATCCTTCGCGGGTCTGGGGAGGGCTCATGATCCGGGGATCAGAACAGCTCGATGACCTGCCCCTCCTTCACACGGACAGTCGCCTTCTTGGTGGTCGGCGCCTTCACGTACCCGTACTTCATGCGACGCACCCCGCCCTTGCGGCGCTGGGTGGTGATCTTCACAACGTTCACGCCGTAGGCGCGCTCGATCGCTTCCTTGATGTCCGTCTTGGTCGCCCGACGGTCGACCTCGAAGGCGTAGTGCCCCTCTTCCATCCCGAGGGTGGTCTTCTCGGTCAGCAGGGGCTTGCGAATGACGTAGTGCGGCTGCATCAGGCGTCCTCCCCGTTCTTGGCGGCGCCCATCGGGTTGACCTTCGCGTCCTTGCCCGTCTGCGAACTCGGGCCGCTGAGCCAGGCCTCCAGGTCCTCGCGGGCGATGACCAGGTACCGGTGGTTGAGCATCTCGAAGCAGTTGAGCGAGTCGGCCCGGCAGGTGGTCACACCGTCCACGTTCCGCGAGCTGCGGCGTGCGTTCTCGCTCTTGGCCGGGTCGGTGGAGAGGGCGACGAGCGCCGTCTGATCGATGCCGAGCCCGGAGATCAGGTCCACGAACGCCTTGGTCCGGGGCGCATCGAACGCGAGGCTGTCGATGACCTTGACTTCCTGATCGAGCAGCTTGGCCAGCAGAGCGTTGCGGTTGGCCTTTCGCCGCATCTTCTTGGGCATGTCCTGGCGGAAGTCCTCGCGGGTCTGGCGCTTGGTCTTGTAGTGACCGCCGCCGCGGAACTGGGGCGGCTTCTTGTCGCCGTGGCGAGCCCGCCCGGTGCCCTTCTGCTTGTAGATCTTGCGGGTTGAACCGGCGACCTCGCCGCGGTTCTTGGTCCGCGCCGATCCCTGACGACGGTTCGCGTGGTAGCGAACGTACGCCTGCTTGATCAGCTGCGGGTTGACTGTCTCACCCAGGGCGATCTCGTCGATCGGCATCTGGCCGACCTCTTTACCCTGCATGTTATAGACGGGGACTTCCATCGTCTTACCTCGTCAGACGCCTCTGCTCCGGGCTTGCGCCCGTTGGTTGCTTCGCCTATCCAGCCCGCTGGTCTCGCCGCCGATCGGCGCCCGCTCTCACGGGCCCAGCACGCATGGAATCAACTCGGCCGTCACTCGGGATCTGTGTCCCGACCCTTTACTTGCTTTCGCCCGGCGGTTTCCCCTGAAGGGACCCTCCGAGCCCGGCGGCACGAACGCTTCGCCCGCCGGATCGATCAACTCAACTACGCGCTCAGCTCCGCCTGCTTCACGCCCTTACTCTTGTACAGACGCACAGAAGGACGAACCTCCACGAGCGCCCCGTTGTGTCCCGGCACCGGCCCCTTGACCAGCAGCAGGTTCCGATCCGCGTCGATGCGGACCACGTCGAGCGAACGAACGGTGACCCGCTCGCTGCCCAGGTGCCCCGCCATCTTCTTGCCCTTCTTGATCCGACCGGCCTTACCCGCGTTGTTCGCGTGCCCGCCGATGGACCCGGGCGAGCGGTGCTTCCGCTCGACGCCGTGGGTCGCGAGCTGGCCCTTGAAGCCGTGACGCTTCATGCCGCCGGCGAAGCCCTTGCCCTTGCTCGTTGCGGAGACATCGACGAAGGCGACCTTCTCGAAGTCGCCGACGGTGATCTCCTGGCCCAGCTCGAACCCGCTCGGGTCTTCCACCGGGAACTCACGGTGGTGGCGACGGGGGGCGCTGCCCGCCTTCGCGTCGTGCCCGATCTGGGCCATGGTCGAGTTGCGGGCCTTGATGTCCCCGAACCCGATCTGCACAGCGTTGTACCCGTCCACAGCCTCGGTCCGCACCTGCGTCACCACGCAGGGCCCGACCTCCAGCACGGTCACGGGCAGCGAGCGACCCTCGTCGTCGAAGACGCGGGTCATGCCTTTCTTGATGCCGAGCAGCTGAGCCATCGTTCACCGTCCTGAATCACCCGGTCCGTCCGGGCGCCGCTTCATGCCTCGTATCGTGGGCAGAGGAAGTCTTGCGGGGTTCTCAAACAAGAAACGGCGGGCCCGCTGGGGCTCGCCGCCTGATTTCGTCTCTTACGCCTTGATCTTCACGAAGACGCCCGCGGGCACGACGAGCCGGTTGAGCGCCTCGACGGTGCGAGCGTTGGGCTCCTCGATGTCGATGATGCGCTTGTGCGTGCGGATCTCGAACTGCTCGCGGCTTTTCTTGTCCACGAAGGGCCCGCGGAGCACGGTGTATCGCTCCACGCGGGTGGGCAGCGGGATCGGACCCTTCACCTTCGCGTTGGTGCGCTTGGCGTGGTCGACAATCTCCTTTGCGGAGGAGTCGAGCGCGATGTGGTCGTACGCCTCCATCCGGATTCGAATCCTGCCGCCGTTCATCAGCCGTTCGTCCTCTCACGCCGTCCGGCGCGTGTCCAACTCGATGTGCCCGGGCATCCGACCCGAGCGGGAAACAATCGCCCCGACGGCGTTTCCGCCGACGATGCATCCGCCCCCTGACCCGCCCTGTCCGTAGAGCGTGCCGATGGGGCCCCGCGAACTCAAAGAAGGTTCACGACACGGCCCGAAGACCACCCGAGCAGGCGCCCGGACCACTCGTCACCACGCCTCCCGCGGAGATGAGCCGGGAAGGATAGGTCACGCCCCGGCCCAGTCAACGCCCCACGCCCTCCCCATTTTCAGATTTCGTAAGCGGCTCACCCCGTCCAGAGGCCGATCGCACCAGACGCGGCCCGCTCCCCGATTGCCCGGGGGCCGGATCCCCCAGATACTCACTGCGAACAACCAGGCCCGGACCGGTTCCCGGGCGCGACGGACCGCGAGACCTGGAGAGACCCCGATGCCAGCACGTTCCCGCCTCCTGATCCTCGTCCTCCTCGGGCTGATGGCGACCCTCGTCGCCCCCGCACGGGCCCAGCTTGCCCCCAGCCCTGTTCGCCTCTCCACCAGCCCCCTCCGGCTCGAGGCCCTCGGCCTGACCCTCTTCCTTCCCGAGGGCGCCGGCGCCCAGAACGTCACCCAGGGCAAGGCCAACAGCGTCGCCACCCGAATCGTCTTCCCCGACGCCTCCGGATTCACCGCGATCCACGGCAAACGCTCCCGCGACGACACGCTCAGCCTCACCGACGTCGCCGATGAACTCGCCGAGACGATGCTCAAGTCCGCCGGCAAGATCAACGCCAAGGGCGAGCTGGTCAAGGGCTCGAGCCGGGCCAACCTTTTCCACCGCGAGCCGGTCCTGACCATCAACGGCTTCCCCGCTGACCGCTTTTATGTGGAGTTCCCCCAGGTCCACAAGGAAACCCCCGAAGTGCGGGGGTACACCGTCTTCAAGACCGGCCCGGGGCGGTTCGTGATTTTCGAGCTGTTCACCGACCTGCTCCGGCTCGACACCGCCCGAGTGAACTACGAAACCATGATCTCCAGCGCCGAGTTCACCGCGGGGGAGGAGATTGACCTCAAGCGGAGCACCATGATCCGGGCGGGGATCAGCGCCCTCGGCTCCCTCTCCCCGGCGGACTACCGCGACGTCATGAACGCAACCGGGCAGCGCTGGGAGCGGCTGTACTCCCCCGCCCGCTCCGGGGATGACCTCAACGCGACCGAGCACGGGTACCGTCGCCTGCGGGCCTGGGTCGGACGCCGGGGTGAACTCAACCCGTCTCGCCCCGAGAGCGAGTGGACCGACATCGAGCGGGAGCCGGGGTTTCTCCTCCGCATCGACGCCCTCCTGCTCGACAAGAGCATCCGGGTGGACTCCCAGGCGGTCTACTTCCTCTCGATCGACCGTTCCCGAGAGGCCTGGACGGTCAAGATGTCCCTGCGTGAGGGGAACGCCCGCCCGACCCAGTGGGAAGAGACCGGCGCCCGGGACGAGGGATCGATGGTGGTTCGCGTGGAGCAGAACAACGCCACGCCGCGCGTGATCAAGCCGCTCGCTCAGACCGAGGGGTACATCTCGGTCCTCGAGTCCTACATGATGGGCCCGCTGCTCGTGAAGGCGGGCGTGCCGGCTGACTTCGCCTTCTACGCCTACCAGAGCCAGGGCGAGAAGGTCACCCTGCGCACCGACTCGGTCAAGCGGCCCAACGGCCCGGACGGCCCCTTCGAGATCACCACCCGTCCCCGGGAGGACGGCCCGAGCCAGGTCGCCCTGTACCGTGCCGACGGGTCGCTCATCCGCATCGACCGCCCCGACGGGCGTATCTGGGAGCCGATCGAGTTCGACCGCCTGGTCGCGCTCTGGCGCGCCAAGGGTCTGCCGCTCGAGTAGAGCACCCGCCTCCACGAACCACGCCTCCCCGGAGACCGCGCCATGCGACGGATCGACCGCGCCCCCACCACCCTCGCCGCCGTCGGCGCCATCGCCACGCTCACCCTCTGGGGGTGCGCGACGGGAACCCGGAGCCACGTCCGCCCCACGGCCCCCGCGGGCTCCTACGCCCTCGTGGATTCCAAGCTCGTCCCCGTCCCCCCCGTCCCGATGGGTGACGCCAAGACCGTCAACCGCATCATCCGCGTGGGGATGAACGACAACCAGACACTGGCGCACATGACCGAGCTGTGCGAGACGTTCGGCGCCCGCCTGACCGGATCGACCTCCTGCGAACGCGCCGCCCAGTGGGCCCGAACCACCCTCTCCTCCTGGGGCCTGAACCGCGCCCGCCTCGACTGGTGGGGAGACATCGCCACCCGGTTTGATCGCAGGCCCTCTCGCGGCGTCGCCATCATCCCCACCCCCGACGACCCCGACCGCGTTGTTCGGGAGCTGCAGTTCACCACCCTCTCCTGGACCCGCGGAACGAACGGCCCCGTGCGCGGGCCGGTCGTCCCCATGCCGACCACCGGCGCCGAGGTCTCGGACCGCATCTCCGGTGCGTGGGTGCTCATTCCCCCGGACTACGCCAACGCCGGGAACATCCGGCGCTCCGGGCAGCTGATGCGCCAGCGGACGGACGAGCGGCACGCGATCCGCCGGGGCGTGGCCTCCACCGGCGAGGCCCCCCCACCGGCCGAGCCCGCGCCCGACGGGGTGATGCGGTGGACCGGCTCGTTCTCCTACGGCGATTCCAAGCTCCCCCTGACCCTGGACCTGACCCGCAACGACCGGGGCGAGTTCGAGGGGACGCAGTCCATCAAGGACTTCCATTCCGGGCCGATCTCCGATGCGCGGTTTGACGAGTCCACGAGCACACTCACCTACACGTGGCGACACTCGATGGGCAGGAGTTCCATCGAGCTGCGCCGCGACGCCGACACCATGACCGGGGCCTCGGTCAGCATGACCGGAGAGCGGTACCCGATCGAGGTCTCCCTCCGTCCCGAGGGCGTCGCCACCCCGACGCCCCGCTCCCACGCGTCGGGCGGGTCGGTGCTCGAGCGGGTGCTGGCGATGAACCCCGCGGGGTTCATCTCGACGAGCATGG
>JBITAG010000195.1:0-3988 GCA_044439985.1 Phycisphaerales bacterium JB059
CCACGTCTCGCTGCGGAAGATCCGGGGGTACCTGAAGCGCGAGGACCCGCCGGTCGCGTCGCTGATCAGCGAGTGCCTGGGGGCGGGGACGGGGTGCCAGTGGTGCGTGCCCTTCCTGAAGCACCTGCACGCGCAGCACCAGCGTGGCGAGGAGCCGGACCTGCGCGTCAGCCCGGGTGACTACGCCAGTGCGCGCAAGAGCTTCCACAAGAGCGGGGAGCGCGACGAAGGCGTCGTCGAGCGGGCGACGGGCGACGAAGAGAGGAAATAGCCGTCGCCCGGCTCGGTGTGGCGCCAGGCGTCGTTCAAGGGGGTAACGTGTTTCCGGGAGTTGCCGGCCCCGCGGGACCCCTGGGTGATGCGAGAGCCGCTCGTTCTCCGTCCGCGGACTCGGTCCACATCTGATGGAAGCGGGACGCGGTGTCGTGATCGGTGATCACCATGGCACGATTGGCCCGAGTCTGCCCCAGCACAATGGCGGCGTTCGCCGAAGCGTTCAGGGGCGTTCTCGCCCACAGATACACGCATGCCCGGTCTGTCGGGGCGTGGTAGATGCGAGAACCCAAAGGGGAGACGACTTCGACGCGCCCCGGCGTGAGCATCGCAGAGGAAAGCCGGATGGGTCGGATTCCGGAGACGCTCGAGGCAAGCAGGAGTCCGACGGCGCCGAACAGGAACTCCAGCAGCGCTGGGAGGGTCATCCCTTCTCTCATGTGGAGGATCCCCAGACCCAGCATGCCTGCGCCCGCGAAGCCGAATAGCGCGGCAAAGACCGCCCGAGAGAGGGTCAGCGGGCGGTCGTTCAGGTCAACGGCTTCCAGAAGCGGCGTCTTTTCGAGTTCGGAGTCGGACACGGAGAGGGGGGCGCCGAGCAGGATCGGGCTTGGCCCATCATGGCCCCGGAGGGCGCGGTCACACTCGCGGTACCAGGGGGCAGCCGTCCAAACCAAGGAACAGGTGAATCGAGCGACTTCTGATAAGCCGCCATGTGAAACTTGGCTCTGAGGCGGGCGCCGAGATTCCTGCGTGGGCGTCATGGCTGCGAGCGTAACTGCAGATCTCGACAACAGTCTCGAAGCTGGTTCTGCAATAAATCGGCGTAGCTGTGGAAATCTATGTACGCGTCCGCGCCATCATACGCGACCGCAGTCGCGGCAGAAATGCCGACGCCAATCGCGATGGTGATGGCGGCCGGGCAGCGTGCCGCATTCGTCACGGGGATGGCCCCATGAAAGACGCCGACCCGGAGTGGGTCGGCGTCAGGGGGGATTCGTGCTGTCGGGCGTGCGTCAGCCGCCGGCGGCGGCGATCTCGTCCTCGTCGAGCTGGCGGAGTTCCAGGCCGGCGTCGGCGAGGCGCTCGCGGACCTCGGTGAGCGAGGTGGCGCCGAAGTTCTTGACGCCCATCAGCTCGGCCTCGGTGTGCGAGCAGAGGTCGCCGAGGGTCTGGATGTTGAGCAGTTGGAGGGCCTTGCGGGCGCGGACGGAGAGCTGGAGGTCGGAGACGGGCTTGTTGAGCATGGACTCCTTGCCCGAGCCGCGGAACTTCTCCATCATCTGGCTCTTGGCGGCGCGCCGGGCGTCCTCCTGGCCCTGGCCGAGCTTGAGGCCCTTCTGGGAGAGCATGCGCTTGATCTCGTCGAGGCTGGACTCGCCGAAGTTGCGGTAGCTCATGAGCTCCGCCTCGGTGATGCGCAGCAGGTCGCCGAGCGTGCGAATGTTCATCTTCTTGAGGCAGGTCCGGGCGCGGACGGAGAGTTCGAAGTCGGTCACGGGCGTGTCGAGCATCGCCTTGCGCTTCATGAGGTCGCGCTCGTTGTCCTCTTCAATGATCATGCCCCGGCTGGCCTGCACGTCGCGGAGAAAGAGGCGGGCGCGGGGGTGGTTCGGGTTGGTCTCGAGGACCTGGCGCAGGCAGCGTTCGGCGCGGGAGTAGTCGTTGCGGTCCTCGTATAGCACCCCGAGGTTGAGCAGCGCATTGATCGGAGCGGGGGGCGTCTCGCAGGCGCGCTCATACATCGCCAGCGCCTCGTCCTCCTCGCCGCAGAGGTCCAGCAGGTATCCCAGGTGGAACAGGGCGTCGGCGTGGGTCGGGTCGGCGCTGATCGCGGCGCGAAGCTCGCTGATGGCCGATTCACGGTCGCCCTCGGCGTCAAGTCGGCGGGCTTCCTTCACGTGGGCGGTCGCGGCCTGGGTGTCGCCGGACGCCGCGGCGCCGATCACCATTTCCATCGGATCGTTGGTCATGCGTGCTCCTCAAGGGACCGGGCGCCGCTCGCGGGGCGCCCCGGGGCTGAAGGGGATGATAGGCCCCGACTCCGAATCGCCGAAACCCCGTCCTCCCGGGCCCTTGGCGCGGGCGGGGGGCGCCGGATCAGGCCGAGCCGGGGGTCATGCCCGCGACGACCTCCTCGCCCGGGTCCCCCCCCTCCGTCGCGGGGGAGGCGAGGCTGAGGGTCTTCCACCGTCCCCCGACGAACCGCCAGATCATGCAGGTGCCCAGGGCGATGATGTACGCCGCGGCGCCGATCCAGGGGCCGAGGGAGCCGAGGCCGGGGGCGATCTCGATCATGAGGTGCCCCCCGCCCACGATGAGCAGCCAGGAGAGGAGGATGGTCGCGACGCCGGGCCAGAGGGTGTCCCCCGCGCCGCGAAGGGCCGCGGACATGGTGATCGCCATCGCGTCGAAGAGCTGGAAGACGGCGGCGGCGATCATGACCCCCGCCCCGACCCGGAGGACCGCGGAACTCTCTTCCTCCCCCATCTCGGCGGGGATGAAGACCCGGATCATGTCCTCCCGGAAGAGGATGAACGACATGGCGCACAGCCCCATGTAGGCGAGGGTGACCTTCAGCCCGAGCCAGGCGCGGTCGGCGGCCAGGTCCGGGCGGCGCATCCCGATCGCCTTGCCCACCATCGCGGAGACGGCGATCGAGAGCCCGATCGCGGGCATGAACGCCACATGCATGTAGCGCAGCGCGATCCACCCCGCGGTGTTGTGCACCACCGGGTCGTCCCCCGCCGCCCGACCGCCCAGCGGGAGGAGCACGGCCATCAGGTACCCCCAGCAGATCAGCTCGTTGCCCATCATCAGCCCCGCGGGCCACCCGACGCGCAGCAGGTCCTTGATCGGGCGGGACGCGGGCCTCCACGCGCGCCGGCTCCCGTACCGGGCGTTCCACTTCGGCCCGAGAAAGAGGAGCATGGGGATGGTGAGTTCAAAGGCGGTCCCGATCACGGTCCCCAGCGCGGCGCCGCGCACGCCCATCGCCTCGATCCCCAGCGATTGGGCGATGGAGGCGAAGGCGCCGGCGAAGGGGGTGCCCTCCGGTGGCCCGGCGACGCCGAAGATGAGCACGGCGTTGGCCGCGATGTTGACGAGGTTGCCCAGGATCACGGAGACCATAACGATCCCCGGCTTGTGCATGCCGAAGAAGTAGTTGGCCAGCCCGCGTCCGGCGAGCGTGAGGAACGCGCCGGCGACGAGCACGTGGGCGTACTGGGTCTCAAGCTCGACGAGCTGCGGGTCGTCGTGGAAGGCGCGGAACATCGGACCGAGCCCGATCGCGTACGGAATGAACAGGATGGACGCGACGGCGCTGAGCCAGATGCCGCTCCAGGCGTACGCGCTGCCACGCTCCGGCGTCCCGGCGCCGAGGTGCTGCGAGGCGAAGGAGTTGATCAGGGAGAGCAGCCCGAGCATCGCCGCCATCGCGATCCAGACCACGATGCCCCCGTTGCCCTGCGCCGAGACGTAGACGGGGTCGTGCGGCTCGATGCGCGAGACCATCATGCCGTCGATGAACTGCATGACCGTGTAGCTGGTCATCGTGACGACGGTGGGGGCGCCGATGATGACCATCTCCACCAACGGGTGACGCTCGGCGGGCGCGGGTTGTGCTTGCTGGTTCGTCATCTCGCTCCCGCCGGTCACCGGTGTACGCCTGAGCGCGGTCCAGGTTGCCCGGGCGAGGATTGTTGGTCACCCC
>JBITAG010000196.1:0-5375 GCA_044439985.1 Phycisphaerales bacterium JB059
GCCCAGGCCCTTGGTGACCTGGGCGACCGCCTTGGAGAGCAGCGCGTTGAGGCCCTGGGCGAGGTGGGCGGTGTCGTTGACCACGCGGCTGACCGAATCGCCCGAGCCCTGGGCGACGACCTGGGCGAGGGGGAGGTGGACGAGGGTGCCGAAGGCCTTGCGTCGGACGTTGGCGACGGTCCGGTGGACCACGGTGAGGGCGAAGTACTGGTGGAGGAAGTTGGCGGTCGCCCCGAGCACGGTGAGGAGGCCGAGCCCGCAGAGGATGACCACGACGGCGGTGAAGGGGCCTTCCGGGGCGGCGTCGATGAGCCAGTTCGGGACCCACCCGCTGATGGGTGACTCGGTATCGAGCTTCTGGAGCAGTTCGGGGAGGCCGACGGCCCGCCCGGACTCCCCGCCCAGCACGATGTCGAGCACGGGCTTGATGGTGACGAGCCCGACGCCGACGCCGGCGGCGGAGAGGGCGGCGAAGAGCATGGCGAGGATGACCAGGCGCCGGTACCGGAGCATGCTCCGGGCGAATGTCCAGAACGCGTCCATGCGGGCTCCTTCAGGGGCGGGTCGCCGGGGCGGATGAGATGGCCCGGGCCGTCTCGTAGAGCGCCATGTCGAGGGGGTTGGCCTGTTCGAGGGCGGCGCGGGTCTGCGCGTCGAGGTCCTCGAAGGCGGCGCGTTCCGTGCTCACGCGCATCGACTCGTACGCGGGCGTGGCCTTCCACGCGAGCGAATCGGAGAGATGGCGGATGAACTCGTCGAGCCGGTCCTGCACACCCACGAGGTGCTCGGGGCGGGTCAGGTTCGCCCGGGCGATCTCGAGCAGGTCGGGGGGGCAGTCCCCCGGGCGGGAGGCGAACCCGTGCTCACCCCCGGCGAGGACGCGGGTCTGGTAGTTGTCCACGGCGGCGGTCATCGCGGAGACGCCGAAGTCCACGAGGGACATGCCCTTCCCCACGACGCGTTCGTGCAGGTGGTGGCGGGGCTCGCGTCGGATGTGGTGGTAGAGGGAGACGATCCGGTCGCCCGGGTGTCGGAGGACGATGATGTAGCGGCAGGGGTAGGGGATGGCCTCGTGGACGCCGTACGGGGTGTGCCCCATGAAGACGAGCGCCCGGTGGAGGCGGGGCCCGAGGGAGGCGAGCGCCTGGCGCTGCTCGGTCCACGGGGCGTTCTGGATGTAGTGCGTCCGCCCGGGATAGGCCCGTTCGAGGACCTTCATCAGGGTCGTGCCGCCCACTTTGGGCACGTGCAGGAAGACCAGGCGGTGGTCGTCGGGGTCGTGGGATGGTCCGGGACGGAGAATGCTCATGAGCGTGGGGGGGTGCGTGCAAGTATACGCCGGGGGCTTCGCGATCCGGGCGGAGCGCGTAGGCTTGGAGCCATGCTCAGGAAGGGGTCCAGCACGCACGACGAGCCCATCCCCGACGCCCTTCCCAGCGTCAGCGTCATCACGCCCAGCTACAACCAGGCCCCGTTCCTCCGCCGGTGCATCGACTCCGTGCTCGCCCAGGGGTATCCGCGGCTTGAGCACGTGGTGATGGACGGGGGCTCCACGGACGGGTCCGTGCCGATCCTGGCCTCGTACGGGGAGGCGATCCGCTGGCGCTCCGGTCCGGACGGGGGGCAGGCGAGCGCCATCAACCGGGGCATCCGAGCGACCACGGGGGAGTACGTCCTCTGGCTGAACTCCGACGACGAGCTGCGTCCGGGCGCCTTGCGCGCCCTGGCGCGGTGCGCGGCGTCGAACCCCGACGCGGATCTGGTCTACGCCCGCGCGGACATGATCGACGCCTCCGGGGCGACCATCCGCCCGTACCCGACCTTCGCCTTCACGCGCGCCGACCTCAAACGCAAGTGCTACATCTGTCAGCCGAGCGTGCTCATCCGTCGGTCGGCGCTCGAGCGGGTGGGGCTGCTGAGCGAGGCGCTCGACCTCTGCTTCGACTACGAGCTGTGGCTGCGGATCGGGCGAGAGGGGCGCCTGGCCTTCTGTGACGAGGTGGTCGCGGCGAGCCGGCACTACGGCCAGACGAAGACGGCGAGCCGGCGCCTGCGCGGATTGGTGGAGGCGGGGTATCTGATGCGGGCGCACTTCGGCGTTGCGGGGTGGCGATGGAGCGCCAAGTGGGTGGTGCACCGGTGGACGCTCGACCGTCGCCGGTTTGTCCTGCCCGTGGCGGGGCAGCTGGGACTGATCGCCAGCGCGTGGCGGTACCGGAAGCGCTTCGACGCGCGACGGACGCCGAGCGTGCGCGGGCGCCGATTGCTCGCGGCGCTCGAGCGCCCGCCCGTGCTGCGTCCGGTCCTGGGCGTGACGCCGGCGCCCGAGCCGAAGGGGCGTGGGGCGGAGGCCCCCTCGTCGGGGCGTGAGGCCTCGGCCGGGGCCGCCGCGTCATGACGGGGGCCTTGCTCAAGTACCGGGGGTTCATCTGGCGGCGCGCGATGCTGGACCTGCGTCTGAAGTACGCGGCGGCGGACCTGGGCGTCCTGTGGAACGTGCTGCACCCGATCCTGTTGGTGCTGATCTACACGTTCGTCTTCACGTTCGTGCTCCAGCGGGGGACGGCGCGGGACGGCGTGCCGTACTGGCTGTTTCTCTGCTCCGGGTTGCTGCCGTGGGTGGCCTTCTCGGAGTGCGTGACGCAGGGGGCCAACGGGTTCCAGCGGGCGGCGCCCTACCTGCGTCGCCTGGCGGTGCCGGAGGAGGTCTTCATCGCCGAGCGGGCGCTCTCGGCGACGATCGGGCTCTCGATCAGTTTCGTGATCCTGATGGTGGTGGCGTTGGCGTACGGGCTGACGCCGAGCTGGCACTGGGCGCTGCTCCCGCTGGCCCTTGTGCTGCTTCAGGGGTTGGGGTTCGGGATCGGGCTGACGCTCGGGACGCTGTGCGTTTTCTTTCGTGACATCCCGCCGGCCTTGCCGCTGCTGCTCCGGGTGGCGATGTGGACGGCGCCGGTGCTCTACCCCGCGACGTTCATCCCCGAGCGGGTGCGTCCGTTCACGATGGCGCACCCCGTGACGCCGTACATGAACGCGATCCGGGAGCTTTTCCTGGGGCAGGCGACCCCGGCGTGGTGGGTGTGGGCGTTGTGCGTGGGGTGGGTGCTGGTGAGTGTGGTGATCGGCTCGCTCGTGCTCCGGGCGCTGCGGTCCGAGATCAGGGACGTACTGTGAGCGAGAAGCCCGCGATCATCGCGCGTGATCTTCGCAAGACCTACAAGGTCTACCGGCGCCCCTCGGCGCGTCTGGGCGAGTGGCTGACGCTCGGACGGGTGGTCCGGCACCGGGAGTTCCACGCGTTGCGGGGCGTGAGCCTGGAGGTTCCCCGGGGCGAGTGCCTGGGGGTGATCGGACGCAACGGGTGCGGGAAGAGCACGCTGCTCAAGATCCTCTCCGGGGTGCTGAGTCCCACGGGCGGAACGAGCGAGGTGAGCGGTCGGGTGTTCGCGTTGATCGAGCTGGGGACGGGGTTCAACCCGCACCTCTCGGGCTCGCAGAACATCGACCTGGCCGCGGGGCTGCTCGGGCTGGACCCGACCTACGTGCGCGAGCGGAAGGATCAGATCATCGAGTTCTCCGAGCTGGAGGAGTTCATCGATCGACCGATGCGGACGTACTCGTCCGGGATGCGGGCGCGGCTGTCGTTCTCGCTCTACGCCTTCATGGAGCCGGACGTGCTGATGATCGACGAGGCGTTCAGCGTGGGGGACGCCTCCTTCCGGGAGAAGAGCTACGAGCTGCTCGAGCGGATGGTGGGGGACGAATCGCGGACGGTGGTTTTCGTCTCTCACTCGATCGGGGCGATCACGCGGCTGTCGCAGCGGGTGGCGTGGATCGACGAGGGGGTGGTGCGCGCGGTGGGGGACCCGGAGGAGGTCACGAGCGAGTACCTCGAGAGTGTCGGGCGGTCGCGCGTGAAGAAACCGGGGGATCGGCTCGACAGCGCCCCGGCGCCCGAGCCGGAGGCGTGCGTCTTTGCCGCGTCCGATGAGCGCGGGGCGCTGCGCCGGGTCTGGATCGAGGAGAAGGCGGGGGTGGGGCTGCCGCACGCGAAGGCGTACGAGCGATTCGTCCTCGGGGCGATGGTTCGCGTGGATCACGCCGGGCCCTCGCACGCCTGGATGCGGGTGGTGGACGCCTCCGGGGCGTTGGTGGCCGACGCGGACACGGAGCGACTGGGACGTGACCCGTGCGAGCACGGGGCGGGGGTGGAGGTGGTGACCCGCTGGCCCTGGCGCCCGCTGGGCGTGAGCCCCGGGCGGTACCGGGTGAGCTTCGGGCTTCGGGGCGCCGGGTCCGAGAAGGCGAGCCGGGTCGAGACCGAGCCGGTGGAGTTTGAAGTGATCGGTTCGAGGGAGGTGGATTCCACCTACCATGTCATCTTGACGCCGCGGGTCCACGTGCGAGATGACGGTCCGAGCTGATGGTCGGAGAGACTGGCGAGAATCTCGTCTTTGTCCTGGGTCTTCCCCGTTCGGGGACGACGCTGCTCTGCGCGCTCCTGGCGTCCCACGAGGAGGTCTGCTGCCCCCCCGAGCCGTGGGTGATGCTGGCGCTCGAGTCGCTGGGGACGACGAGCCCGAGCCACCCGGCGGACGCCCAGGTGATCGGGCGGGCCTTCCGGGACTTCACGGGGGGCGGGGCGCCGACGCCGGCGCTGCGTCGGTTCGCGGCGGACCTGTACAACCACCGCCTCAAGAAGGCGGGCGGTTCGGTGATGGTGGACAAGACGCCGCGCTACTACCACGTGCTGCCGTTCATCGACCGGCTCTTCCCGAGGGCGAAGTACCTGTGGTTGCAGCGTGACCCGTTCGATGTCGCCGCGTCGTACCAGAAGACGTGGGGGATCGATCTGGCGGGCAAGGCGCAGAGCGACCCGGGGGACCCGGCCTCGCTGGATCTGCTGGTGGGGCTTCCGACGCTCGAGGCGTTCGCCGACGAGCACGCGGACCGGGTGCACGCGTTGCGGTACGAGGATCTGGTGGAGGACCCGGAGGGGGTGCTCTCGCGGGTCTACACGTTCCTGGGGCTCCGGGCGGCGCCCGTGCCGGAGCGTCCCGCGGACTCGCTCTTCGAACTCAAGAGCGCGTCGGTCGGCGACAAGAAGATCCTGGAGACGGCGGGCGTGCACCGCGCCAGCGTCGGCGCCGGGCTGCGATCGCTCTCGGAGGAGCAGCTCGGCTCGGTGTACGAGTCGGTCGGGGCGGGGGCGCTCCGGTCGATGGGGTACGTCTCGAGCGTGGAGGCGCTGCGCGAGCGGGGGCTGGAGGAGCCGGACGAGGAGGCGACGCTCGACCGGCGCGACCGTGCGGCCCGTGAGCTTGAGGCGCGCTGGTCGCGCGTGGACAGCGGGTCGGACATCGACGCGGACCTGC
>JBITAG010000197.1:0-17043 GCA_044439985.1 Phycisphaerales bacterium JB059
CAAGTCGTTCGACCGCCAGGGGAACTACTCGGTGGGCCTGAACGAGCAGGGCGTCTTCCCCGAGATCAACATGGCCGAGGTCAACTTCACCCACGGCATGAACATCAACTTCGGCTTCTCGAACTCCAGCCCGGAGATGAGCCGGTTCGTCCTCGACGAGCTGGGGATGCCGTTCAAGAAGCCCGAGAACAACTGACCGGAGCGAGCCCAGGCATGGCCACGAAAGCGCAGATCGCCAAAAGCAAGAAGACCCCGAAGTACTCGTCGCGACTCGTGCGCCGGTGCGAGCTGACCGGGCGTTCGCGGAGCGTGTACCGCAAGTTCCGGATCAGCCGGATCATGCTTCGGAAGCTCGCGCTCGAGGGCAAGATCCCCGGGATGCGGAAGGCGAGCTGGTAAGGACGAAACAAGCGACGGTCGCCCGGTCGGGCGTCCCGTCGATGAGGCAAGGGAACACGATGTCGCTGAACGATCCAATCGCCGACATGCTCACTCGGATTCGAAACGCCTCGCGCAACCGCGCGAAGTCCGTGGTGTGCCTGAACAACAAGGTGTGCCGCGGCATCGCCGAGGTGCTGCTCCAGGAAGGCTACGTCCGGGGCTACGAAGTCCAGGACGACGGGCGCCAGGGCAAGATCCAGATCGACCTCAAGTACGGCCCGCGCGGGGAGACCATCCTCCACGAGCTGAAGCGGGCCTCCAAGCCGGGGCGGCGCGAGTACCGCGGGGTGGATGACATCCCCTCCCCGGTGCAGGGTCTGGGCATCTCCATCGTCTCGACGAGCCGGGGCGTGCTCAGCGACCGGCGCTGCCGCGAGGAGCACGTCGGCGGAGAACTGCTCTGCACGGTGCACTGAACCTGAACTGAACCCACGACCCCAGAGGGCGGACTGGACTCCCCGGGAACGACCCGGACGACGACGACAGGCCCGGAGAAACGAACCATGTCTCGGATCGGCAAGAAACCCATCGAAGTCCCCGCGAAGGTGAAGGTGTCCCTCTCGGGCAACACCATCACCATCGAGGGCCCTAAGGGCACGCTCAGCTTCGAGCACCGCCCCGAGGTCAGCGTCAACTGGGACGAGGGTGAGAAGTCCATCACCGTCTCGATCGACGAGAAGGACATGAAGAACAAGCCCGTCCGGGCCTACTGGGGCACCACCCGCGCCCTGATCAACAACATGATCACCGGCGTGCTCGAGGGCTACGAGAAGAAGCTTGAGGTTGTGGGCGTCGGCTGGACCGCCAACGTCGCGGGCCAGAAGCTCGCCCTCAAGGTCGGCTACGCCAACACCGTCGAGGTCACCATCCCCACCGGCGTCAACGTGCAGGTGGACAAGCAGACCGTGACCATCAACGGGACGGACAAGCAGGCGGTGGGGCAGTTCGCCGCCGAGGTCCGCGCGGTCCGCAAGCCCGAGCCCTACAACGGGAAGGGCATCAAGTACACCGACGAAGTCATCAAGAAGAAGCAGGGCAAGCAGTTCGGCAGCTAAGCCCGTCTCCGGGGTCATCCCCCCCGGGAGAGGAACGGATCGATGGACAGGAACAAGCTCAAGACCAAGCAGCGCAGCCGCCGTCGGGTCGGCATCCGCAAGCGGATCGAAGGCACGCCGGAGCGTCCGCGCCTGCGGGTGTACCGCTCGCTGAACCACATGTACGCCCAGGTCATCGATGACCTGGCCGGGCGCACCCTCGCCTCCGCCTCCACGCGGGACAAGGACGTGAGCCTGGACAAGACGGGCAACATCGGCGCCGCCGAGGCCGTCGGGGCCAGGGTCGCCGAGAAGGCCAAGGCCGCCGGCGTGACCAAGGTCGTCTTCGACCGGGGCGGTTTCAAGTATCACGGGCGCGTCAAGGCCCTGGCCGACGCCGCACGCAAGGGCGGCCTGGAGTTCTGAGCCCCCGACGCTGACGACCCACCACGGGGACTGACCCCGACACTGATAGGAACGGCGACATGCCCGAGATCCTCGACGAATCAACCAACCTCGAATCCCAGACGGTCAACATCTACCGCACCGCGGCGACCGTCAAGGGCGGACGACGCTTCAGCTTCGGCGCGCTCGTTGTCGTCGGCGATCGACGCGGCCGCGTCGGCTTCGGCTACGGCAAGTCCAACGAGGTGCCCACCGCCATCGAGAAGGCCCAGAAGTACGCCAAGCAGACGCTCGCCAACGTCTCCATGGCCGGTAGCACCCTCCCCCACGAGGTCGAGGGCCGCTTCGGCTCCAGCCGCGTGCGGCTCATCCCCGCCAGCCCCGGGACCGGTGTTGTGGCGGGCGGCACCGTCCGCACCATCCTTGAGATGGCCGGCATCACCGACTGCCTGACCAAGTGCTACGGCTCGACCACCAAGCTCAACACCGTCAAGGCCGTCTTCGACGGGCTCTCCAAGATCCAGACCCGCGAGCAGATCGCCGAACTCCGCGGCATCGAGATCGAGTCCACGGACATCGAGCGACGGATCGAGCGAGGCAAGCGGTTCATGCCCTCCGCCTCCGAGACCGGCGAGAAGATGAAGGCCCCCGTCAACACCATCGGCCAGGACCGTCAGGGCGGCCGTGGACGCGGCGGACGCGGTGGACGCGGCGGTGGACGCGGCGGACCCCGCGGCGGCGGTCGCGGTGGGGCGCCCACGCCTCCCCCCGGGACCGACGCGCCGGCGACGGACGCTCCGCCCGCCGACAGCGCCCCCAGCGGATCCTGATTGATCGACGAACGAACCCGGGCCGACGCGAGCGTCGCCCGATGATCAAAGCACCGATTTCGGACCGGAGTGCCGGACCATGATGATTCACGAGATCACCGCCCTCGCCGGCAAGAACAAGAAGCGCAAGCGCGTTGGCCGAGGCCAGGGCTCGGGCACCGGCAAGACCGCCGGACGCGGTCGCAAGGGCGCCGGCGCCCGCTCGGGCAACTCACGCCTCTACCCCTTCGAGGGTGGCCAGATGCCTTTCTTCCGGCGCATGCCGAAGATGGGCTTCACCAACGCCAACTTCAAGACCCTCTTCTGGGTCGTCAACCTGCGCGACCTCCTCGCCCACGACGACTTCAAGAAGGGTGGCGAGGTCAACCTCGAATCCCTGATCAAGGCCGGTCTGGTCCGTGATGACTCACGCGACCTGAAGATCCTCGGTTCGCTCCCCGAGGGCGAGACCTCGCTCTCGGTCAAGTTCAACGTCGTGGCCAACCGCGTCTCCGACTCCGCCCGCAACCTCATCGAGAGCGCGGGGGGATCGGTCAACGAGACCGGCACCCGTCGCGACCGGATCCGAGGGGTGGACCGCAACTCGGACGATCGCACGCCCAAGAACCAGACCAAGAAGCGTCGGAAGCGTGAGATCCAGCAGGCCAAGTACGACGCCGCCGCGAAGGGCGAGGTCTACAAGAAGTGACGACCCCGGTGGGGTCACGCCGGCTCCGGGTCGTCGGGCATGGACAGACAGCGACGCCGAGGGTTTGTGACTGATGCTTTTCCAGACGATCGCAAACGTCTTCCGCGTTGAAGAGCTGCGGAACAAGATCCTGTTCACGCTGGGCATGCTGGCGGTGTACCGGATCGGGTTCTGGATCCCGCTTCCCGGTGTCAACCAGGATCTGCTGATCCAGTTCTTCGAGCAGGCCGCCGCGGAGGGCAACGCCGCCGGGCGCCTCGCCTCCTACGTCGCCATCTTCTCCGGGGGCTCCTTCGGGCAGTCCACCATCTTCGGCCTCGGCATCATGCCGTACATCACGGCGGCCATCATCTTCCAGCTCCTCGGCTCGGCCCTGCCCGCGCTCAAGAAGCTCAAGGACGAGGGCGCCTCCGGTCAGCAGAAGATCCAGGAGTGGACCCGCTACGTCACCGTCGGACTCTGCATCGTGCAGGGCGTCGGCTGGCTTACCTACATCACCCGCTCCGGCCTGGTCTACCCCGAGTGGGCGACCAACCCGCTCTGGTGGGTCATGGCGGTCACCGCCCTCACCGCCGGCACCATCTTCCTGATGTGGCTCGGCGAGCAGATCGACCGATTCGGAATCGGCAACGGTGTCTCCCTCATCATCATGGCCGGCATCCTCGCCGGCATGCCCCGCGCCATCATGTGGGTCATCGACAACTTCGAGCCCGGCGACCAGACCAAGATGGGCTGGATGGGGCTCCTCCTCCTGACGGCCGGCTTCATCCTCGTCATCGCCGGCTCTGTCCTTATCACCGTCGCCCAGCGACGCATCCCCGTCCAGCAGGCCAAGCACTCCCGCGGACGCAAGAGCGTCGGCGGGCAGCGCTCCTACCTGCCCCTTCGCGTCAACCACGGCGGCGTCATGCACATCATCTTCGCCAGCTCCCTCATGGTCTTCCCCTCCGTCGTCTTCGGCGCCCTCAACGACCAGGTCCAGGCCTCCGGCGCCATCGGCTGGTGGCCCACGCTCACCCAGTGGCTCAACGACGCCTTCGCCATGGGCCAGTTCCCCTACATCCTCCTCTACGTCGTCATGGTCTACTTCTTCAGCTACTTCTGGATCACCGTGCAGTTCAACCCGGAAGAGATGTCCAAGCAGCTGCGCGATTCCGGATCGTTCATCCCCGGCCTGCGCCCCGGTCCGCGCACCGCCGAGTACCTTGAGACCGTCATGGAACGCATCACCTACGTCGGCGCCGCCTTCCTCGCCGTCATCGCGATCCTCCCCATGGTCGTCAACACCGAGCTGAACATCGACTTCAGCGTCACCCAGTTCCTGGGCGGCACCGGCCTGCTCATCGTCGTCTCCGTCGCGCTCGACTTCCTCCAGCGCGTCGAGGCCAGCCTCCTGATGCGAAACTACTCGGGATTCCTCGGCGGCGAGGGCGAGAAGGCCTCCCGCTGAGCCGGCGCCCGAGCGGCACGCGTCGTGGCCATCCCCCTGAGATCACCCGCCGAGATCGAACGTGTCGCCATGGCCGGCGACCTCCTCTGGCAGGTGCTCCAGCAAGCCATCGAGCGTGTTCGCCCCGGCCTGACCGGTGTTGATCTCGACCGGCTCATCACGACCGCCCTCAATCAACACGCCGCCGACCCGGTGCTCCGGCGGGTTCGCAACGAGCGCGGCGAGGCCTTCCCCGCCGCCTGCTGCCTGAACGTCAATGACTCGGTCGCCCACACCCCGCCCTCGGAGCGTCCCCTCGCCGTTGGGGATCTGGTGAGCCTTGACCTGAGTGTCGCCCTCAGCGGCTGGCACGCCGACGCCTGCCGGGCGGTGGTGGTCGGTCGGCCCGACCTCGATCCTTCCGAATCGTCCCGGTCGTCCTCCGAAGCGGTCGAACTGGTCGCCGCGGCGGGGCGCGTCCTCCAGGCCGGAATCGCCGCCTGCCACCCCGGGCGGATGTGGTCGGAGGTCGCTCGCCGGGTCCGAGACGAGGCCACCCGGGCAGGGGTCCGGCTGGTCCCCGGGCTCGGGGGGCACGGGATCGGGCGGGCCCTCCACGAACCCCCCCTCGCCTGGCTGGCCCCCCCGGGGCCGGACTTCCGCCTCACCCCGGGGATGATCCTGACCCTTGAGCCGGTCGTCACCCTCGGGAGCGGGAAGACGCGGACCGGGGAGGACGGGTGGTCCATCCTGGCCGACGACGGACGGTGGGGGGCGTGCGAGGAGCGGACGATCGCGATCACCCCGGGGGGGGCGCGGGTCCTGACCGGTCCGGGGCTCGGCCCGGCGCAGCCCTGAACTTGAGAAACCGGGGGTTTGGAGGGAGTCAGGGAGTGACACGGGCGGGGGTCGGCGCTACGATCCCTCTCGCCACCGGACCCGCGTGGGTTTCCGGGTCGGGTATCGCTCGCGTCGCCCAGGAGATGGGCGACCGGGCCTGTCGGGAGGCGGATTCGCCATGAAGGTCAAGGCCAGTGTCAAGCGGGTGTGCGCTTCGTGCCAGATCGTGCGGCGCAAGGGCAAGGTGCGTGTGATCTGCAAGGCGGATCCCAAGCACAAGCAGGTTCAAGGGTAAGGAGCAGCCACCATGCCGCGTATTGCTGGTGTTGATATTCCCGATCGCAAGAAGATCTACTACGCGCTTCAGTACATCCACGGCATCGGCCCGAAGTTCGCGGCCGATCTGCTCGGCGAGGCGCAGATCAACCCCGACACCAAGGCCAACGAGCTGACCGACCAGCAGGTCGCGCAGCTCAACGGCATCATCGACTCCAACTTCCTGGTCGAGGGCGCCCTGCGCCGCCAGGTCCAGCAGAATATCCAACGCCTGCGTGAGATCCGCTCCTACCGGGGCGAGCGTCACCGCAACGGCCTCCCCACCCGCGGGCAGCGCACTCGCTGCAACGCCCGCACCCGGAAGGGACGCAAGAAGACGGTCGCGGGCAAGAAGGGCGTGAAGGGCTAAACCTCAGAACGCTGAACGAGCACATCAACCTCGCAAGCTTCCAGCCCGCCGCGCGGGAACCCAAAGTGGAAGCGAACGGAGCGGGAACGCATGGCGAAGAAGCAGAAGAAGATCCGCAAGAACGTGGTTCGTGGCATTGCCCACGTCAAGGCGACGCACAACAACACGCTCGTCACCATCACGGACGTCAACGGCGAGACGCTCGCCTGGGACTCGGCCGGGACCATCGGCTTCAAGGGCGCCCGGAAGGCCACGCCCTTCGCCGCCACCCGCGCCGGCGAGCAGGTCGGGCACAAGGTCCGCAAGATGGGCGTCTCCGAGGTCGAGGTCAAGATCAAGGGCACCGGCGCCGGTCGCGAGAGCGCCGTCCAGGGCCTCGTCTCGACCGGCATCCGCGTCACGGCCATTGAAGATCACACCCCGGTGCCCCACAACGGGTGCCGTCCCCGGAAGAAGCGGCGCGTCTGACACGCCGCCACGCCCGCACGGAAGCGGGACGTCCCCCATCGTGCAGCAGGAGCCCGGGCGCCGGCAGGCCCGGGCATCCGTCAGCCGGTCGGGGTCAGGTTTCGAACCACTGCCGAGAGGTATCGATCATGCGCGTACGCTGGCGCGGACTTGAACTCCCCACCCGGGTCGTTTCCGATCCGAAGTTCACCGACGAAACGTTCGGCCGCTTTACCGTGGAGCCGTTCGAGCGCGGCTTCGGCACCACCGTGGGCAACAGCCTCCGGCGCGTGCTCCTCAGCTCCCTCGAGGGCGCCGCGGTCACCGAGGTCAAGATCACCGGCGCCGAGCACGAGTTCACCTCGCTCAACGGCGTCCTCGAGGATGTCACCGACATCGTCCTCAACGTCAAGAGCCTGGTCGTCAAGCTTGAGGGTGACGAGCCCCGCACCATGCGTCTCGCGGCCCAGGGCCCGGGCGAGGTGACCGCCGACCTCATCGAGGCGGACACCAACATCACCATCATCAACAAGGACCTGGTCATCGCCACGCTGACCGAGGAGGTCCCCTTCGAGATGGAGTTCCGCGTCGAGAAGGGACGCGGATACGTCCCCGCCTCCGAGCACATCGCCGGCAAGGACGAGCAGGAGGTCGGGGTCATCCCCGTCGACTCCATCTTCAGCCCCGTCCAGCGCGTCCGCTACAAGATCGAGGACACCCGCGTCGGGCAGCGCACCAACTACGACAAGCTCCAGATGGAGATCTGGACCGACGGCACCGTCAACCCCGAGATGGCGCTCGTCGAAGCGGGCAAGATCCTGCGCAAGCACCTCAACCCCTTCGTGCAGTACTTCGAGCTCGGTGAGGAGCGCGTCAGCGAGGAGGCCGCCGCGGCCGCCGGCGTGGACGAGGAACTCATCCGCAAGCTCAACATGCCGATTTCCGAGCTGGACCTCTCGGTCCGGGCGAGCAACTGCCTCGAGTCGGCGCGGATCGAAACGGTCGCCGAGCTGGTCAGCCAGACCGAGCCCGAGCTGCTCAAGCTCCGCTCGTTCGGACGCACCAGCCTGCGCGAGGTCAAGCGCAAGCTCCAGGACATCGGCCTGGATCTAGGCACGGAGCTTCCCGAGGGTTACACCATCCAGTCCTCCTGACCCGGAGGGCTTCTTGAGGCGGGCGACCAACGCCCGCAAGTCTGGAGCAGCGTCATGCGTCACCGCAAAGCAGGCTACAAGCTCGGTCGGACCAGCGCCCATCGCACCGCGATGATGCGCAACATGGCCGCCAGCCTCTTCGAGCACGGGCAGATCGTCACCACGATCCCCAAGGCCAAGGCCGTTCAGCCGTTCGTCGAGAAGATCATCACCAAGGCCAAGAAGGGCGACCTTCACGCACGCCGGCAGGTGATCGCCATGCTCGGCGGCGACCGCCACGCCTTCGCCTGGAGCCACCTTCCCGCCAACGCCACCGAGCAGGAGCGCGACCGCGTCGAGCAGCAGCGCGAGCGGGCCGAGGCCTTCTTCGATCTCCCTCCGGTCGAGAGCGTCGAGCGCAACCGCTACGGGGAGCTGCGCAAGGCGCCCAAGCTCGTCCGCCACATCTTCGAGAACGTGGCGCCCCGCTTCGAGGACCGGGCCGGCGGCTACACCCGCATCGTCAAGCTCGGCCGTCGTCGCATCGGTGACGCCGCCGAGGTCTGCGTGATCCAGTTCGTCGGCGCCGAGGAAGGCCCCGAGATCGGTGGTCGTCCCTCCGGACGCCGTCGCCAGGCCGACAAGCGCACCGCCTTCGCCGCCAAGCTCCGCAAGGACGCCCCGAAGGCCGCGGCGCCCGCCGCGGAGTCTGGCGAGTCCGCCGACAGCGAAGACTGATCGGCCCGGGCCCAACCCGCTTTGATTCCCACCGAAGGCCCGCCACACCGGCGGGCCTTCTTTCTGTCAACGCCTCCCCGGCGCACTACGATGCTCTCCCATGCTCGAACAGCTCGCCGATATTGAGACCAAGGGCCTCGCCGAACTCGAAGCGGCCCCGGACGCCCAGGCCGTCGAGGCGTGGCGGATCGCCTACCTGGGCTCCAAGGGACGCCTCAAGGCCCTCATGCCCCGGCTCAAGGACGTGCCCAAGGAGGACAAGGCCGCCGTGGGCAAACGCCTCAACGAGGTCAAGTCCAGGCTCGAAGCCGCCTTCAAGGCCAGGTCGGGCGCCGGCTCCAAGACCGCCAGCGCCGGACCGATGATCGACATGACCGAGCCCGGCATGATCGATTCCGCCGGCGTCGGGCGCCGCCACATCATCACCCGCGTCCGGGACGAGCTCGTCGAGGTCTTCGCCCAGATGGGGTTCAGCGTCGCGCAGGGACCCGAACTCGAGGACGACGAGCACAACTTCGTCAAGCTCAACATCCCCGACGGTCACCCCGCCCGCGAGCCGATCGATAACTTCTACGTGGACGATCCGCTCAAGAGCAAGCTCCCGCGCATGCTCCGCTCCCAGACGAGCACGGTCCAGATCCGCACGATGGAAGACGCGGTCGCGAAGGGGTGGGGGCCCCCCATCAAGATCATCAGCCCGGGACGTGTCTACCGCCCCGACACGGTGGACGCGACGCACTCGTTCATGTTCCACCAGCTCGAAGGCCTCTACATCGACCGGAACGTCTCGATGGTCGACCTCAAGACCACCCTCTTCCAGTTCGCCCGGGCCTACTTCGGGGCTGAGGCCGACATCCGCCTGCGCCCCAGCTTCTTCCCCTTCACCGAGCCCAGCGCCGAGTTCGACATGAAGATCGCCCTCAAGCCCGGCGCCGAGCCCGCCTGGATCGAGCTGGGCGGGTGCGGCATGGTGGACCCCAACGTCCTGCAAGCCTGCAGCATCGATCCCGAAGAATGGACCGGGTTCGCCTTCGGCTTCGGCATCGAACGCCTCGCCATGGGCAAGTACAGCATCCCGGACATCCGAATGCTCTTCGAGAACGATGTCCGGTTCCTCGAGCAGCTCTAGCCCCACGTCACCGGTCCACACTGGCCGGGTTGCTCGCCGCCACGCACCGCCAGGGGATCACCATGACGACCCAAGACACGCCTCCCACCGTGCACAACGACACCGATGGGTTCGACCTGGCTGATCCTCCCAAGTGGCCCAAGGTCGTCGGCGCCATCAGCATCGTCTGGGCCCTCCTCGGCCTGACGTGCGGCGGGATCGGCCTCGCCTCCCCCGCGTTCGTCGCGCCCCTCATGGAATCACAACTCGACGGTGATCCCCTCCCGCCCACCATGGTCCTGACCACCACGGACTACGCCCTCGCCGCCTTCGGGCTCCTCCTCGCGGTCCTCCTCATGATCGGCGGCGTCACGCTCCTGATGCGCAAGCCCATCGCTCGGCCCCTGCACATCCTCTACGGCCTCGGCGCGATCCCGAGCCTCGTCGTCTCCACGCTGCTCAACTTCAGCAAGCAGGAGGCCGCGCTCCAGTGGGCCAAGGACTATCCCGACAACCCCATGGCCCAGCAGATGAACGCCGGCGGACCCGGCCAGGCCATCGGCGTGATCATCACCCTTGTCATCATCCTCTTCTTCATGACCTACCCCCTCTTCTGCGTCATCTGGTTCGCCCTGGTCAAGAACAAGCGCGAGCACCTGACCGGCGGCGTCGAGGAAGTCTTCTGATCGCCCCTTCCACAAGATCCCCGGGACGGGCGTCGCCGTGATCGGTCACGACCCGATCCTCTGGGCGCACGCGGTCTCCACCTGCATGCTCGCGGGCCTGATCTGGTTCGTGCAGATCGTGCACTACCCCCTCTTCGCCCAGGTGGGCCCGGACGTCTTCGCACGCTACGAACGCGCCCATCAGCGGCGCACCACGCTGGTCGTGGCGCCGCTCATGCTTACGGAGCTGGCCTGCGCGCTCTCGCTGGTCTTCGGCCCGCCCCCCGTGGCGCCCGCGTGGGCGCCCCCCGCCGGACTCGCGATGGTGGCCCTGATCTGGGTCAGCACCGCGACCGTCCAGGTCCCGTTGCACCGACGCCTGGAGCACGGATGGTCCGCCCGGGCGCACCGGGCCCTCGTCGCGAGCAACTGGGGGCGCACGCTCCTCTGGACCCTCCGGTCGATCCTGGCGATCGCCCTGCTCGCCTAGGGGCATCCCTGGGTGTAGAAGATCAGGAACGAGAGCACGTCATCGACCGTGAACTCACCGAACGGCTCGGCGTAATCCACCGCCGGGTCGCCGGCGCTGAACAGGCTCAGGAAGGCCGAGATGTCGCTGACATCCAGCACGCCGAGGGGCGCCGAGAGGTCCGCCGGGCAAACCTGGTTCACGCTCACACTCACCAACGCCGGAGCGCTCTCACTCCCGAGTTCATCACGGACGGTGTACATGAACTCGTCCGCGTTCCCAAGGCCCCCGTGCGTGTAGGTGATCACGCCCGACACCGGATCGACGTCCGTGTCACCGTAGCTCGCCGGCACGACCACGCGCACCGTCGTCGCGTCCAGCACGCCGTCCGGGTCCGTGTCGTTGGCGAGCACGTCGATCTCCACCGACCCGTACTGCTCCACCTGGACCTGGTCATCCGCGGGGTTCGGGGGCGTGTTGAGGTACTTCAGCTCGAGGTACCGCTCCACCGCCTGACGCTCCGCGTCGCTCAGGGCCCGGTCGTACACCAGCACCGCCGCGAGGTCCATGTTCACCCAGGAGGCGCCCTCGAGTGATCGCCCGACCACCGCCGGTCCGTCCCCGGTCGCGAAGGTGTGCGTCAGCGTGTCGATCACCACGCCGTCCCGCCGGTGAATCAGCAGCGAGTCGCTGAGCACCACGCTCTGGCACATCCATGTGTCGTCGGCGCCCGGCTCACCCGAACTCTCCCAGTTCGGCGGGCAGAGACCGCTCACGCTCAGCTCGTCGTTCAGGTTCACGCCCAGCTCAAAGCCCCGGTTGCCGTCCGTCGGGCAGCTCGCCGGCTGCACGCCGTACGCGAACCCGCCCGGTCCCGAGCCGCGGTAACGGGCGATCAGGAAGACCGATCGATCCGCGTTGTTCAGGGGAAGCGAGCCGACTGGACCCGAGGCTCGCAGCGCATCGTCCAACCCATCAAAGGTCAGGACCGGCTGGCCGTTGAGCGCGCCCTCGACGTACGCGGGCGCGTCCTCCGGGAAGAAGAGCAGCCCCCCCGCCTGATCCGCCCAGGCCGTGACCTCGCCCCCGCTCGCGCTCACGCCCGAATCCGACTCGAGCCGGAGCACGAGGCCCTCCGACAGCAGCACGCCCGTCCCCAGCGGGGTGACGCTCACGGTGACCGTGGCCGGCGTGCTCCGCCCGCCCTGCGTGTCCGCGACGCTGTAGGTAAACGAGTCTTCCGTCGTCCCGCCGCCGTCGTGTGTGTAGGTGACCTCACCGGTGAACCCGTTGATCTCCGCCGAACCGAACGCGGGGGCGGACTCGATCACGATCGACGTCGGGTCGATCGTCCCGTTGTCCGAGTCGTTGGCCAGCACATCGATCTCGATCTGCCCATACTCCTCAACGGTCGCGTGGTCGTCCGCGGCGACCGGCGCCGGGTTGGCCGTCAGCGAGAGCGTCGCCACATTGGAAGGGTCACCCGCGTCGTCACGCACCAGGTAGGTCAGCGAGTCACTCGACGCGCTGGCGCCGGTGTAGACGATCGCCCCGGCGCCCGTGTCCACGCTCGCCGTCCCCTGGCTCGGGGGCGTGACGATGACCAGGCTCGAGGGATCGAGTGAGCCATCGCTGTCGCTGTCGTTGGCGAGCACGTTCACCACCACCGCCACACCCGGGTTGAAGATCGCGCTGTCGTCCGCCGCGACGGGCGGGACGTTGTCCGAGGCGCCGATCGCGATCGACACACCCGCCACGTTCGACGTGTTGCCGTCGTTGTCGTCCACGGTGTACGCGAGCGAGTCCGTGCTCGCCCCGTCCCCGTTGTGCGTATACGTGATCGCGCCCGTCGAGGGGTTCACCGTGGCCGATCCGTGCGATGGGCTTTGGGTGAGCGTGACGCTTGAGGGGACCAGGCTCCCGTCGCCGTCATGGTCGTTGGCGAGCACGTCGATGACCACGCTCCCCCCCGTCGCGACGCTGGCCGCGTCATCGACCGCCGCCGGAGCCCCGGGCGTCCCCGTGTTGATCTCCACGATCTCCAGACCCGCGATCGCCGGGTTCTCCGTGACGTGCCCGAAGCTCAGGTCGAGCATGTCATCGGGGGCGATCAGCCGGTGCGTGAGCACCGTCCCGATGTACAGCCCCCCGGCCTCGGCCACGCGGTCCACGCCCGGGAAGACCAGCTCGTCCTCCACGAACACGTCGAAGACACGCTGCCCGGGCTGCGAGGCCCCCGTGTAGATTTCCGCGATGTACAGACGCACCTCGACCAGCGAGCCCGCCTCCACCGGCAGCGACCAGCGCATCTCCTCGCCCCCCGCCTGGTCCCATCGCTCGGTCTTGAACAGGTCCGCCGGCACGCTCGAGGGCGCCCCGGGCGCCACCGTAATCGGCACGGTCGTCCCGAACGTCATGTCCGTCTCGTGGCTGTTCACGAACGGCGAGGGCGTCCCCGGATTCGCCGGGCCGAACGCCATCGCGGGGCTCGCGGCCTGGTCCTCGCTCCACCCCGGACTCGAACCATCCGCCGCCGGCAGAGGCGGCCCCCCCGCGTTGATCCGGTGCAGGAACCGGTCGGTGATGATCGGCCCCCCGAGATCGACGATCTCGATCGCCTTGACCGCCGGGTTCTCCATCTCGTGCAGGAAATCGATGTCGATGGACCCGTCACTCGTGACGGTCATCCGCTCCACCCGCCCGATCCATTTGCCCCCCGCCTGTGCAAAGACGTCGTAGTCCTCCAGCATCACCTGACCCTCGACGAGGACATCGAAGATCCGCACGCCCGCCGCGTTCGCGAACGTCTCCGCCAGATAGAGCCGGACCTCGACCTCCTGCCCCGCCGGGACCGGGAACGACCAGCGCATCTCCTCGTCCGTGGACGGGTCCCACCGCTCGCTCTGGAAGAGCGTCTCCGGCGTCCCCCCGGGGATCGTCGGGCTCTGGATGTCGATCCCGTGCGTCGTCATCGCGGTCTGGTTGCCAGACTCCAACGCGTTGACGTACCCCGACGGCGCCGCCTTGGTGTCCATCTCCCAGGCCCCGCCCTCCGCGTTCACCACCGGCCCACCCGCGTTCACGCGGTAGAGCACCACATCCCCGCTCCCGGGAATCACCGTGATCGAGACCACGGCCTCGTTGGAGTTTGCCCCCAGGTTGTCCGCGACCGTGTACGCGAAGCTGTCCGAGAGCGTCGGAGACCCGTCGTGGGTGTACGTCGCCACACCCGTCACCGGGTCCACCTCCACGCTGCCGTTGACCGGCGGGTGGCTGATGATCACGCTGCTCGGATCCAGCGAGCCGTCCGGGTCCGAGTCATTGTTCAGCAGCGCGATCAACCGGGTCATGGACCGCGCCACGCTCGCGCTGTCGTCCACCGCGATCGGGGACTGGTTCCCCGGCGCCGAGTCGTCACGCTCCACCACGCTCGTCGCCGAGACACGGCCCGTCATCCCGCCATCACCCACCGCGGCCGCGCCGATGTGGCTGATCCCCCCGTCCGTCCCCGTGTGCGCCAGGCTCACGCCCACGTCCACGAAGCCCGCTCCCCCGACCGGTGCGCTGTACTCCTGAACGCTCAGCGCCGAGTTGGCCTCGTACGGATCGATGTCATGCCCACCCCCGGGCACGCCGGCCAGGAAAAGCCCGCCCTCGATCACCAGCAGACGCACGTCCTGCCCCGGGTCACCAGCGACGCGGACCGTGTGCGAGGCCCCCGACACCGTCGCCGGCTCCGCCACCCCGAGCACGTCCACGCTGGGGGCGTCCAGCATCGTCGCGTCCAACCTCGTCTGTGAGGCGTCGAGCGAACCCGGCACGCGGAACAGGTCGTTCGTGAAGACCGAGCCGTCGGAAAACTCGACGGTCACATGCGCCCCGGCCAGCTCGAGCCCCGAGACACTCCCCGACTCGTTCGGCCCCGGTGAGTTCGAGCCCAGGATGCTCGTCGGATCGCAGTCCACCGCGAACGTGAACGTCTCCCCCGGCTCGAAGTCGTCGAAGTTGATCTCCAGCACGTCGTACCCGCCGTCACGCTCCCCCGTGAACGTGTGCGAGCCCAGCCCGACGCCCGCGGCGTTCGGCCCCGGCGTGAAGTCCCGCCCGCCCGTATCGCCCGCCGTTGCGAACGGGTCGAAGACCATGTCCATCATCATCGTCCCGGTCAGGTCGAAGATCACGCGCGAGATCTTCTGCCCCGTCCCCGAGTCATTCATGATCGCGAAAGACTCCAGGTTCCACGTGCTCGAGTCGATCGAGTCGGTGGTGGGGTCATCCACGACGACCAACGCCGCGGCGTCCGAGGGCGCCGCGCTCTCCACCCGCAGATAGTCCCACGTCGCCGCGAAGGGCGAGCCGCCCCGCGACGTCGAGATGATCCCGCAGGCGACGCTCACGCCGGGCGTCCGCGCCGCATCCAGCAACGCCCCCTGCAGCGGGACCGGCGCCCCGATCGCCACCTCCGGCGCCCCGTCCACCGAGATGAACGGCTGCACGTTCCCCGCCACCGGGTCGACCCGCAGCGCCAGCGCCACGCCCTGGGCCGAGAGGAAGTCCACCGGCGTCAGCGTGTTCGAGACCACCGTCCCCCCCGACTCGCTCAGCACCCGCGCGCCGATGTTGTTCCCGCCCGAACGACCCATCACCAGCTTGATGTAGTTGTCCTGGTCACCCGTGCCGACGAAGATGCCCATCGACTCGTGACCGACCGGCACACGCCCGTTGAAGAATGGCGCCTCCACGCTCGATCGCAGCGTCCACACCCCCGTCGCCTCCGACACGTTCACGCCCAGCTGGAACGCGTTGTCCTGCGAGTTCCGCGGGCCCTGCGCATCACCCTCGCTGACGTTGTCGATCGTGAACTTCCCCGCGGCGCCACCCGGGGTCATGTCGTCCGGCACAAACCGGTCCAGGTAGTCCACGCTCCCGTCCGACATCAATCCGGTGAAGCCCAGGCCCAGCAGCCCCGTCCCGGGCTGACCCACCGCCCACCCGTAGTCGATGCGGGGCGCCGTGCTCAGCCCGTTCGCGCTGTCGATCGCGAACGCGTCCACCAGGTCCACGACCCCGTCGTTGTCATCGTCCGGGTCGTTCTTGTCGCTGATCTTGTCGTCGTCAAAGTCCGCCGGCACATCCGCGCCCGAGCAGGGATCAGACCCCGCGTCGATCTCGTCCGCGTTCGTGTACCCGTCCCCGTCCTCATCCAGCGTCGTGCTGTAAAAGCCCGTGCAGCTGCCCAGATCCTGCGGCTCGAACACCCACACGGTGCTCGCCGGCAGGTCCGCCGACCAGATCGTCCCCGGGTACGCCTCCCCCGGGCCCTGCGTCGTCACATCCAGCTGCTGCCCGCCCACGTTCGAGAACAGACGAGTCACCGTCGCCGACGTCCCGTCCGGGCTCAGCTGGATCCGCTCGATCGAGTCCGTGTTCCATGAGGCGGCGAGCAGGTCACCCTGCATCGCGCCGCCGAAGTTCCCCGCGGTGTACTCCGTCAACCCGTTCGTGGAGGAGTTCCAGACGTGCAACGCGCCGTCCTCGACACCCGGGATCAGGTAATCGCACTGGCGCGGGTCGCCCCAACCGGGCGGGATGGGGCTCTGCCCGTTGATCGTGTTCGCGTTCGACGCGCGGAACGGGCACGGGTGCCCCCCGTACTTGCCCGACGCGTCTCCCAGGTCCGCCACGTAATGCAGACCGTCCCCGTACGACTCCGAGCCCGACTCGATCGAATCGTTGTTGCAGCTCACCGGAGGCCCGCCCCACCCGCGGTTCGGACCGTTGTCGATCGTGTAGATCCGGTTCTGGCTCGTGATCACCACGTCGAACGGGTTGCGGTATCCCGGCGCCCAGACCTCGACCGGCCCCCCGGCGACGATCATCGCCTGGTTCGCGCCGTTGTTCCCGCCGAACGGATCGTTCAGGTCGCTCCCCCCCGGGCCCGTGTTCGGGCGGCTCGGGTCGTCCAGGGTCGGGATGTCGTACGTCGTGTCCCCGATCGCGTTCAAATCGATCCGGAGGATCGCCGCCGCGAGCGCGTACTCCTTGAGCTGCCCGAAGTTGTGCGAGGGCGCCCCCATGTTCGTGTTCCCGCCCTGCGCCAGGTACAGGTACCCGCCCGCCTCGTCGATCGC
>JBITAG010000198.1:0-20986 GCA_044439985.1 Phycisphaerales bacterium JB059
ACGCCCGCAAGCTCTCAAAGGCGGATGCCTGGGTGGACTTCCAGGCCCCCGCCCCCGAGTGCCGAAACCGCGTCCACGCCCTCAACCCCTGGCCGGGGGTGGTCGTGGAGTTCGCGGGCGAGCCGCTCAAGGTACTCCGGGCGGAAGCGCTCCCGTCCCCCCCCGAAGAAGAAGGCGTGTCCGGAACCTTTCTCAACGCCGAGCAGGGATTGGTCCACTGCGCCCCCGGAACGGCCCTGCGTCTGATCGAGGTCCAGCCGAGCGGGACGCGCGCCATGCCTTGGGCGGACTTCGCGCGGGGGCGTACCGTGGGCCAGACCGATCGCCTCATCGGGAGAACGGGCGCGTGCTGACCCTGTGGGACCTGCTCGAGCCCAGACGCAAGCGCCGGCGCAAGCCGGTCCGCGTCAGCGCGCCCCCGCCCGCCCCGACCCGCCGCTCGCCGATGCGCGATCGGTACGACGAGGTCACCCGGCGGATGCTCCGCGAGCACGCGGTGCGCGTGCGCAAGTGGCGTTCCAGCATGTCGGGCGTCGCCTGGCAGGTCACCTATGCCGACGGCACGGTCTCCCGCCTCATCGAGGCGCCCCGCCCCCGAGGACCGATGTCCGCGGCGGTCTTTCTCCACGAGATCGGGCACCACGCCATCGGCCTTGGCGCCTACACGCCGCGGTGCCTGGAGGAGTACCACGCCTGGCGGTTCTCCCTCGACACCATGCGGGCCGAAGGCCTCAACGTCACCCCCGCGGTGGAGAAGCGGATGAAGGAGTCGCTCGAGTACGCGGTCTACAAGGCCCTCAAACGCCGGCTCAAGCGGCTTCCCCCGGAACTCGAGCCCTATCTTCCCCAGGCCCAGGCCTGGCTGGCGGCTAGCGCTGCTCGCGCTCGATGACCGGCCCGCCCACGCCCCACCCGTGATGCCCCCGTCCCGAGTCGTCGGGGTACACCCCCTGCACCTTCTCATCGAAGTGCATCAGCAGCAGCGTTCGATCATCCCGCTCGAAGGCCCGCGCCGGGGCGAAGTCCGCGCTGTACCGCGCCACATCCGAGACCCGCACCTCGTCGATCTGTCCCGTGAAGTAGCTCGTCGGCGCCCCGTTCCTATCCACGTCCGCGCCGATGTAGATCGGCAGGTCGTTGCGGGTCAGCGGCGCCTCCGCCTGCGCCTCGGATTGCAGCCGCCCGTTCACGAAGAAGCGGGCCACCTGCCCGTCAAACGTGAGCGCCAGATGCGTCCATTCGTCCCACTGCCAGGGCTCACGCGCCGGCAGCGAGAGGTACCCCCGGCCCGTGTGCAGGTACGCAGTCGGCAGTGTGCCCTCTGATCCGGCGCCGTCCGACCAGAACACGCCGAACGCCGAGTTCTCCGTCTTGGTCACCGCGCCCGAACGCCCCGTCGGCGTTCGCCCGGTTGCCCAGAACTCCAGCGTGAGCTGTTCGAAGCTCTCGGGAAGGTCCGCGCGCACCGCGGACCGGCCGTTCAGACGCAGCACCCCGTTCTCGGTCGGGCTCGCCGCCCCGCTGGGCGTGAGCCCCTCGATCCGGACCGCCGGCTCGAGGCGCCTCGAGATGGCCTGCTCCTGCCCCGCGGCGAGGGGATACCGGGCCCGAACCGTCAGGACCACCGCCGGCCGATTCCCGCTCAACGCGGGCGCCGTCGCGCTGATCGGGACGGTGACCCTCTGCCCGGCGCTCAGCACGCCCTGGAAGACCCGCGGGGAGAGGGACCACCCCTCCGTGGCGTCGATCGCCGCGCTGTACGCCACGTCCGCCTGCTCGTCGCCCTGAAGCGTCAGGGTCAGCTCGCTCCGACGTCCCGGCTCGACGCCGATGACCAGCTCACCATCGAGCGTCGCCCAGTTCGACCGGCGGAACCGGGCCATCTCGTCCCACAGCTTCCCGGGGAACTCGGAGGGGGAACGGACCGACTTGACGGGGAGGATCACCAGGGAATCGCCGTCGCGCCGCACCGAGACCTGGGCGATGCTCTGGAACGCCCCCGCCTCCTGGTGTCTGGACCCGTGTCCCCCGGTGACGCCCATCGTGTAGTACTGGATGTTGCCCTTCCGCCCGTCATCCCGGAGATAGTGGATGTGCCCGGCGAAGACCGTCACCGGTCGCCCGTCGGCGTGCAGGACCGCCTCCACCTCGTCCCAGTTCGATCCCGCGTAGTTCGGGGTCCAGCGCGGGTGGTGCAGGAAGACGTAGAGCCGCTCCGCGTCGGTCGAGGCCAGGTCGCGGCGCAGCCACTCCAGCTGCTCGCGCGACATGTTCTGGTCTTCCTTCGGGTTCGAGAAGCTCATCGACTCGTCGCTGAAGAGCACGCAGACGTGCGCCCACTTGTGGTCGAACGAGTAGTACAGCGGGCCGAAGTGCTCCTTGTACAGCTCGAGGTGCCCCTCGGGCGTGTGCGGCCGCTCGTAGACGTCGTGATTCCCCGCGACCGGGTACCAGGGCCGGTCGAGCCGGTCCATGATCCCGACGAACTCCTCCTTCTCTTCGAGCCAGCGCTCCGCGTCGTCGTACCCCTGGACCATGTCCCCCACCATCATCACGAAGTCCGCGTCGAGCCAACGCGTCATCTCCACCGCGTCCTCGAGCACCCGGATCCCCGAGCGGGGGCCGTCCGTGCGGTCGCCAAAGACCACGAAGGTGAACATTTCGTCCGACGCGGGGGCGGTCAGCCGCACGCCCGAGTCCGTCCCCGACCGCACCGGCGACCGGTCCTGAGCAAGTCCGGGTGCGGCACAGACCACGAGGCAGAGGATGGAGATAGCGGCTCGGATGCGTCTCATCGGGTGACTCCCTGTCAGGCGCGACAGGATAGCGAACCGCGACCGACGCGCAAGCATCCCGGGAAGGATTCGAACCTTCGACCTGCGGATTAGAAGTCCGCTGCTCTATCCAGCTGAGCTACCGGGACGTGGGAGGTCCGTGTCGCGCCGATCCCTCCATCGTCCTTTGATCTTAGCGATCGGCCAGGCCCGGGGCGCCGCGGCTCTCCGGATAGACTCCCTCCGTCCACCCCTTGGAGATCGAGCCCTTGCGCACGTTGCATCTGGTCTTGCTGTTTCTGCTTCTCGGCGCCCACGCCCTCGGCGCTCCCTCCGCCACCACCATCCGGGTCGCCACGTTCAACCTGGAGGACGTCCGCACGTCCGACCTCACCCACGCCGACAACCCACGCCTCAAGGCGGCCGCGGAGATCATCCAACGCATCCGCCCCAACATCCTCTTCCTCAACGAGATCGCCTACGACACCCCCGAGGGCCCTGACGTCGAGCCGGACGCCGCTCCCGGACGCAACGCGGACCGCTTCGTCCGCCACTACCTGAGCGTTCCCCAGGCGCCCGGCCTCAGGCCCATCACCTACAACACCTTCATGGCCCGCCCGAACACCGGCTTTCCCAGCGGGCACGACCTCGACCGCTCCGGCGAGGTCATCACCGCATACCCCGATCCGGGCTGGAGCGACGCGCGCGGCGCTCCCCCGCAACAGACCGACGAAGGGCGCGCCTTCGGCGGCGACGCCTGGGGGTTCGGCACGTTCCCGGGCCAGTACGCCATGGCCCTGCTCGTCGATCCTCGGCTCACCATCCGACGCGATGCGATCCGCACCTTCCGCCTCTTCCCCTGGGCCTACATGCCCGGGGCGCTGCGTCCGATCGACCCCGAGACGGGGCGTCCGTGGTACGGCGAGGACGTCGCCGATCGTGTTCGGCTGAGTTCCAAGAGCCACTGGGATGTCCCCGTGGAGCTGCCCGGGGGCGCGGTGGTTCACCTGTTGTGCGCCCACCCGACGCCCCCCGCGTTCGACGGGCCGGAGGGACGCAACAAACGACGCAACCACGACGAGATCCGATTCTGGGCCGACTACATCGAGGACGCGGAGTTCATCATCGACGACGCCGGGCGCCCCGGGGGCCTGACGCCGGGGGAGCACTTCGTCATCGTGGGCGACCTCAACGCGGACCCCGACGAGGGATCCTCGCTCTACAACCCGATCGGGCGCCTGCTGCTCACCTCTCGACGCATCGCCGACGCCCCCGCCCCGACCAGTGACGTGCCCCTCGATCGCCTCGACCCCGACGACACCGCCCGGTTCGGCCTGCGGGTGGACTACGTCCTTCCCTCGGCCACGCTGGAGGTGGCCCGGTCCGGGGTCTGGCGCCACCCCCCGACCGGGGGGACGTTCCCGAGCGATCACTTTCCGGTCTGGGCGGACCTCCGGGTGCCGATCCCGGAGGCGGAGGATCCCTGATCCGGGCGGACCGATCGCCTAAACTTGACTCCTGTCTGGCGGGACGGATTCCCGCGTGGCAGGAGCCAGGAGCCTCGCGTTGAGCCAGACCTCCGCGATTGTCGCCACGAGGGCCTCGGACAGGCGTTCCGGGTCTGTTGTCCGTGCCCTGATCGAGACCACCAAGCCGGGCATCACCCGTCTGGTCACGATCACAGCGATGGTGGGTTTCGCCCTTTCGGCCCTCGCCCACGAACCGCTCTCGTACACCGCCCTGGCCCTCTTCGGGATCGGCACGCTCGTCGGCACGGCCCTGAGCGCCTCGGGCGCCAACGCGCTGAACCAGTGGTACGAAGCCTCACGCGACGCGCGCATGAAGCGCACCTGTGCCCGCCCCATCCCCGCCGGACGCGTGCCCTCCACGACCATCCTCTGGTTCGGCGCTCTGCTGAGTCTGCTGGGCGCGTTGATCCTGGCGCTCATGTGCGGGCCGATCCCCGCGGGGGTCTCCCTCGCGTGCGTCATCAGCTACGTGCTCATCTACACCCCGATGAAGCCGGCGAGCGCCTGGTCCACGCTCGTGGGCGCGGTGCCCGGCGCCCTGCCGCCCCTGATCGGCTGGACCGCCGCCGCCCCCCTTGCCGGCGCGGGCGCGCTCATCGAGCCGGGCGGGGTCGCTCTCGTGACGCTCATGATGGTCTGGCAGATCCCCCACTTCATGGCGATCGCCTGGATGTACCGCGACGATTACGCCCGCGGGGGCATGCGAATGCTCCCGGTCATTGACCCCTCGGGCGTGCGTACAGCGATCGTGGTGCTCCTCACCGGGGGGCTCCTGCTCCTGGTCACCCTCGCCACGCCGCTCACGATGCCCGGCGTGCTCGGGCCCGTCTCGATCGGTGTCAGCGCGATCTCCGGGCTCGGCTTCCTGTGGCTCTGCGTGAAACTGGCGCGTGAGCGGACCACCCAGGCCGCGCGGCGGGTGTTCTTCGCCTCGATCATTCACCTCCCGGTGCTCCTCCTGGTGATGGTGGGCGAGGCGTTCGTGCGGGTGATCCTTCTGTCATGAAGTCCGTGGTGATTTCCATTCTCGTCGCGGCGGTCCTCGCCGCGATCGGCGCGTTGATCGTGGTCGGGATGACCTCCATTCACCCCCGGTCCCCCAACAGCCTGCCCGGGGCGGCGCCGGGGCTTGCGGCCGAGGACAACCCCTTCGCCGACTTCAGCATGCCCGACTTCCAGCTCACCGACCAGGACGGGCGAAGCGTGTCCGCCGAGATCCTGGACGGCCGGGTGACCGTGCTCGACTTCTTCTTCACCACCTGCCCCGGCCCGTGCCCCGGCATGACGGCGCAGATGGCCTATATCCAGGAGCAGACCGAGGGCACGCCCGTCCGTCTGCTGAGTGTTTCCGTGGACGGCGACGACGACACGCCCGAGGTTCTCCGGGCCTACGCAAGCAGCGCGGGCGCCGACCTGGAGCGCTGGACGTTCCTGACCGGCAACCCGGACGACGTGGCGCGCATCGTCCGCGATGGACTCAAGTTCGAGATCAGCCCCATCGAGGACTCCCCGATCTACGATGAGACGGGCGCGCCGCGGATCGGACCCAGCGGCAAGCCACTGGTCAACATCGCACACCCCACCCGGTTTATCCTGATCGGCCCGGACCGCGGGGTCATCGACATCGGTTCCTACAACAACCCCGCCGACGTCGAGCGTCTGATCGAGCGGGCGAAGGCCGCCGCGGGCTAGCTCCCCGTGATCGCCCGCTGCACCCGCTCGAGCGTCTCCGGCGCGTAGAGATCACTCTTCCCGAAACCCGGTCGCGCCCCGGCCCGTTCCCCCTCCGCCTGTGCGTCGGGCAGGTTGCTCACCAGAATCATGGGGGGCGCCCCTCCCTCTCGCGATGCCAGCGTTGCGATCAGCTCGATCCCCGACTCGGTCTGGAATCGCCCGTCCAGCACGCGATTGACCAGCAGCAAGACCGCCGAGTCCAGACGCTTCGCCAGGTCCCCGTCCGAGTTGGCCATCTCAATCGGGCGTCCGGGCGCCGCCTTCCCAACCATGGACTTGAGCATCCACGCGTCCGGACCGCAGTGCCCGACCAGCACCACCGCGCCGGTTCCCTCGCTCACGTTCTGACTCATCAGGCGGACTCCAATCGAACCTCGCGGGCACGCACCGACACGGTCTGCCCGTCGAGGAGGAAACCCCGGGGCTCCGGAGAATCATCCCGAATCGCACGCACGATCTGCTCCATCCGAGCGGGCTCGGCGCGGATCAACCCCCGGAGCATCTCACCCAGCACGACGCGGGGCGCTTCCCGCAGACGCTCTCGGGACCAGACCAGCGTATCCCCCGACCGGCTCGCCCCCTCCCGCAGCGCGCACGCCGCGTCCTCCGCGAGGGCCTGTGTCTCCCGCAGCAGCTCCGCGGCGTGCGCCGCCCGTCGGGCGCCCGCCGGGAAGAGCCGACGCAGCGCGGGGGTCACCCGCTCGCGCAGGGCGCCCCGCACCCGGGACGGATCCCGGTTGGTCGCGTCTTCCCGCCAGGTCCACGCATGCGCCCGGCAGACGCCGACAAGCTCCTCCCGGGTCAGGCCCAGGCAGGGGCGGACCACGCCCACCCCGGCGCCCGAAACGCCCCGGGGGAGGACGGGGCGCGGGCCGCCAAGCCCCCCCGGCCCGCTGCCGCGCAGCAGACGCATGATCATCGTTTCCAGGACGTCGTCGGCGTGGTGCGCCGTCGCGATCCAGGGGGCGCCGGCCTCGAGGGCCAGCTCGTTCAACGCCGTGTAGCGGGCCTCCCGGGCGTTCGCCTCAACGTTGCCGGGGCGGTCCCGGACCTGCACCTCAGCCTCGAGAAATGGAAGCTTCAGGCGCCGGCTCAGGGCCAGCGCGCCCTCCCGGTCCGCCAGCGCCTCCGCCCTCGGGCGCAGGTCATGCACGATGTGGGCGATCGTGATCGGGGCGGGGGTCGAGGCGAGCGCCCAGGCGAGGGCGGACGAATCGCTTCCCCCGGAGCAGGCGACCAGCGTGCCGCGCTCCGGATCACGCACGCCCTTGCCCCCCGTCAGGCGTCGCCACGCCCGTCGGATCGCCCGCTCAGCCGCCTCGCGGGGTGGGTCTGTCGGGTGCTGTGCGGGGGCGGGGCTCACGGGAGGATGGTAGAGTGACTCCTCGCACGGACCCGCGGAGGCGAATCGACGATGACGCAGGAAGGACCAGGTGAGCCCGTCTTTGTGCTCGAGCCGACGCAGGCCGAGGGGGAGCAGGCCACGGTGGCCGAGGAGGGGGCGCCCAGCGTCTCCGCCCTCCAGCAGTTCCTTCCCGGGGCCCTGCTCGCCTTTGGGGTGCTCGTGCTCGTCATGGTGATGGTCCGCCTCCTCCGTCGGAACCTCTCCAAGAACGCCCCGGCGAACTCCGGAACGCCGAAGGAACGCATCGAGCGCATCCGCGCCGAGGCGAGCGCTCGTCCCCCGGCCGAGACCTTCCAGGCCGACGCGGAGGAACTCACCCGGCGGCTCGCCGCCATTCTCGATAACAAGGCCGCCCGCCTCGAGCTGCTCATCGAGGAGGCGGACGAACGGCTCGCCCGGCTGGACCGTGCGAGCATCGGCGCGAGCGTCAGCGTCCGCCCCGTTGAACCGGATGCGGGCGCCTTCCGGACCTCCGCTCCGGAACCGGCGCCCGTGGCGCCGGCCCCCCAGCACGCCGCCTCGGACCCCACCCACCGGCAGATCTACGAGTTGGCCGATGCCGGGCTGGGCCCCGTGGAGATCGCCCAGCGCCTCGACCAGCCGATCGGACAGGTGGAGCTGATCCTGAATCTGCGTCGGCGCGGCGCCTAGCGCGTGACCGCGTCCAGGCAGAGGATCTCAAACATCACGTGCGAGGCAAGCAGGGCGGTGATGCCCGCCGGGTCCCGGTCCGGCAGCACCTCGACCACGTCCGCGCCGACAACATGCGCGCCCTTGAGCTGACGCAACGCCTCGAGAATCTGCGCGGAGGTGAACCCGCCCACGCTCGGCGTCCCGGTCCCCGGCGCGAAGGCGGGATCGACGACATCGACGTCGAAGCTGACATACGCCGGATGACGTTCCTGGCGACGCACGAAGTCCCGGAGCGTCTCGTCTCCCCCGTGGTGGACGTAGTCGTCGTAGGTCACGACCGTCACGCCGTGGTCTTTCGCGTAATCGAGGTCGGCTTTGGTGTTCAGCGGCCCTTTGATGCCGACGGAGATCATCCGACTCGGATTGATCAGCCCCTCCTCGATCGCCCGGATGAAGGGCGAGGCATGGCCGTGACGCTCGCCCCAGACCGAGTCCACCGTGTCGAGATGTGAGTCGAAGTGCAGCAGCGCCAGCCCCCCCTCGGGCCGTCCCCGACGCTCGTAGGTCGCGCGGATATTGGCCAGCGCGACGGAGTGGTCCCCCCCCACGGCCATCAGCCGGGTGTGCGGCGCGTCGCCGAGCGTGCGGGCGAAGGCGCACACCGCCTCGCTGGTCCCCTTGCATGAGTACGGCTGGACCGGCGCGTCGCCCGCGTCACACAGCGAGAGCGTCTCGCACACATCCACATCGTGAGCCATCGAATACCGCTTGACGTACTGCGAGGCCTCCCGGATCGCCCGGGGGCCGAAACGCGCGCCCGGTCGGTACGTCACCCCCCCGTCGAAGGGCACGCCGTAGATCGCCCAGTCCACCGGCTGGCTCTCGGGCGGAACCAGCTCCAACAGCGGGTACCGGCAGAACGTGGGAACCCCCGCGAATCGCGGGAACTGGCGGGTGTCGGCGAGGATCGTCTTGGGCATGGCCAGAGTCTATGACGCGGGGCTCGAACGCACCCCGCACTCCGGGCAGACGGGCTCTTCCCCGGAGAGCCGGTGTCCGCAGGCGACGCATCGCCCGACCACGGAGCGGCAGAGCCAGTCGATGAGCCGCCCACCGAAGAACAGGAGGGAGAGACCCGCGAGAAGACTGAGGACCGCCCCCCCGTTGCCCGAGATGGAGATGGTCGAGGTGCTGGGGAACCGAACATTGCCGGGGGTCGGGTTGATCTTCTCGTACCAGACAAACCCGATGTTGATCAGGAGCGATCCCACACCCCGAATCGAGCTGAGCGTGAACCAGAGCCCTGTCCCCCGGACCAGGAGCGTGAACCAGCCGCGTTCGTTCATGGCGCGAGCATACCGGATCAGGCGAGCCAGTCGCGCTCCAGGGTCATGCCGGGCGCCATCGTGCTCGCGTCGCCGGTTTCGATCATGCCCGCGATCGGGATGGCGGTGTAGTCCAGGGCGAAGGCGCCCGCCGGGCGGTGGTTGCCCGACCAGCCCAGCCCCCCGAAGGGGAGCTTGCTGGAGGCGCACGCCGTGCCGCAGTTGACGTTCACGCATCCCGCCCGCGCTTCGCCCAGGAAGCGGCAGGTCTCGGCGGGGTCCTGTGAGAAGATCGACGCCGCGAGCCCATAGCGCGTGGCGTTGGCCTGTTTGATTGCCTCGTCCAGATCCCCGACAACGGCGATGCGCAGCAGAGGACCGAAAAGTTCCTCGTCGCACCCGCAGTCGTCGGTGTCGAGATCGAACCGGGGCACGCGAACGACCGAGGGGGAGACGTACCACCCCGAGGCGTCCCCCTCGATCGGGTCCTGGACCTGCCGGGCGCTCAGGAGCACCTCGCCCCCGTGCTCGGCCAACCGCTTCTCGAAGGCGAAGACCGCTTCACGCGCCTGCTCCGTGATGATCGGGCCCATGAAGACAGGCTCGTTGCTCATCGGATCCCCGATCGCGATCGCCTCCGCCGCGCGCACGATCGCCGAGATCAGCCGGTCCGCAACGGACGCATGGATGATCGCCCGACGCGTCGAGGTGCAGCGCTGCCCCGTCGTGTTGAAGGCGCAGCGCACGATCTCGACCGCGGCCTGGTGCAGATCGGCGCTGGGCATCACGACCGCCGGGTTGTTGCCCCCCATCTCGAGGGCGATGATCTTCCCCGGCTGATCGAGGTTCGCCTCCAGGATCTTGCGTCCCACCGGCCAGGAGCCGGTGAAGAGCACCCCGTCCGCCTCCGGGCTCGAGACGAGATGGGAGGCGATGTCGGCGCCCCCCTGAACGAGGTTGAACACGCCCTCGGGAGCGCCCGCCTCCTCCAGGGCCTGCTGGAACAGCTCGGCGAGGCGTTGCCCGACCGCGGGGGTCTTGTCGCTGGGCTTGAAGACGATGGTGTTGCCCGTGAGCAGGGCGGGCACGATGTGCCCGTTGGGCAGGTGGGCGGGGAAGTTGAAGGGGCCGATGACGCTCATCACGCCGTGCGGGCGGAACCAGCACCGCCCCGACTTCGTCTCGTTCAGCGGCACGTCGTACGCCGTCACCCGCGAGCGTCCGGTGTTGGGCCCTTCCTCGAGCGTGATGTCCACCTTGGCAGCGAGCAGGCCCGCCTCGCCCTTGCACTCCCACATCGCCTTGCCCGTCTCGGCGGCGATGAGGTTGGCCATCTCCTCAGCGTTGGACTTGGCGAGTTCCTGGTATCGCCGGAGCACGCCCACGCGCTGATCGATGGTCCAGGCCGCCCAGGCGGGGAGGGCGGCGCGAGCGCTCTCGAGCGCCTGCCCCGCGTGGGCGGGGACGGGCAGGCCGCTCCAGATCTCCGCACCCGGACGGGCGGGGTTCGTCGAGCGGATCTCGTCCCCCGGGATGGGGATCCACCGCCCGGCGATAAGGTCGGCGGGCGGGTTGTTCAGGCTGGTCGTCGGTGTCAAGGCGGCGCACTCCGTCAGGCGGTCCTGTCTTTTTCATCCTTGAGCGACTCGATGATCTCGTCGAGCCGGTCCTGCACGATCGACGCGAGGTCCCCGATCGAGAGCGCCGCGAGCCGCTTGCCCCGGAGCCCGGACTCGCGCCGCCGGATCTCCTCGGGCATGTTGATCGTCGGGATCTCCGGCGTCGGGCGCCGGTCGGGCACGAACCGCATCGGGCTGACCATCACCCGGTCGCCCGGCTGGACGCCCAACGCCCGCACCGCCTCGGGCGGCAACTCGATCCCCCCGCTCCCGGCGAGCGAGGCCCGAACCCGCACGGCAACGAACCCGTACCGCTCCGTCTCGGCGCTCACCAGCAGGTCGGAAGTTTCGGTCTCCCGCTGCGTGTCGATGACTTCCCGCGTCTCGCAGCGGAGGGCCTTGATTTCGCTGAGGCGGGTCTCCAGGTGTGGCCCACCGTCGAACGGATCCACCCGATGCGTCTCCGCGAAACCGATGTCACGCAGCATCTCCGCCGCGGGGCGTGTGCCCACGTTGACCTCCCCCATGGAGTTGAGCACGACGTCATCGAGCAGCGAGAGATTCACCAGCTTCGGGAGCAACGCGTACATGAACTCACGCTTGTCCTTGTGCGTGCTCAGGCGGTCCGCGTCCTCGTAGGTCATGTTGATGAACTTGCGGATGACGTGGCGCCAGAAGGGGGTGCCGTCGTTGTACCGGTCGATCGGGGCCATCATCTCCGCGAGGAGGCGATCCGAGAACCACTCCGGGTGGGACTTGAGGTAGTGGAAGCGTGAGAAGCTGAGCAGCTTGCCCAGCCCACGCCCGCGAAGCTCGTGGCGCATCACGTTCCCGCCCAGCTCGGTCGGGCTGGCCGTGTCCTGGAAGAGCACGCAGTAGATGTGCTCCATCCGCCCGGAGACGATCATGCGGTCGTCCTCGGCCGCGGGGTCCTTCGGACCGTGGATGGTCTTCGAGAGCAGGGTGCTCTCCCGCACCAGCCGGACGAGCTGGTAGGACAGGTTCGGGTGATCGCGGGCGATCATCCCCCCCCGAATCGCCGAGGTCCCCCAGCAACGCTGGTCCTCACCCTCGAGCACGAGCATGTAGTTGTCGTGCGTCCGGTCGTGATCGGTGGGCGGGGGGTTGCCCGACGCCACCCGTGAAAACGAACGGTCCGAGACGCGCAGCAACTCATCGATCGCCTCCCGAAACGGGGGCAGGTTGATGAAGTTCCCGGTCTGGGCGAGCGAGAAGAGCGCGTCGGTGTCGCTCGCGCTGGCCTGACGGACTCGGTACATGGTCCTCTCCTTGGACATCCCGGCGCCCGGGGCTCAGCCGGCGACCTTCGCCAGCCCACGCTCGACGCACTCGAACACCCGGGGCCACGCCTCCAGGCCCATCACCCCGAGCGGCGGGAGCATGCGCAGGTGGTACGGACCGTGACCGCAATAGAACAGGATCACGCCCTCGTCGAAGCAGGCGCGGCAGGCCTTCGTGACCTTCCCCTTGTCGCCCCCGAACGGGGTCATCCGCATCATTCCCCCCGTGCCCCCGACGATGTCCTTGGCCCCCGGCTTGCCCGCGTGCTCGCGGATCTCCGGGAACCACTCCGGACGCCGGGAGGCCAGGGCCCGGACCTGCTCCCGGAAGGCGTCCCGGTGCTTGGCGATGAGCCCCTCGTCCCCGTAGTAGTCCCCGTCCCGCAGCCGCTCGAGCATCCGGTTCCCGACATCGAACGCCGTTCCCGAAGCCGTGAACGTGCCCGACAACAGGCCCGGCTTCGGCGCGTACTCGTCGGTGTAGAGCGTCGCGCAGCCCTGCGTCATCTTGCCCACACAGAAGACGTCCACGAGGTCGCCCAGTTCCAACGCCTCGTACGCGAACATCCGCTCGGTCCGCCCGAAGGTCTGGATCTCGTCGTCCCACACCGCGATCGAGTTCGCCTTGCAGCACTCCATCAACGCCCGGAAGTAGTCGCGCTTCGCAACGTTGAAGCCGCCCTCGCCCTGGATCAGCTCGAAGATGAAGCACGCGTGCTGGCGCGGGTACCGGTCGATGTACTGCTGCAGGTGCATCAGCGCCATGTCGATGTACTTCGCGTGCCCCATCCGCTCCGCGGCAACCTCGTCGTAGAAGGGCATGTAGTCCACCTGCGTCGAGAGCGGGATGCCCACGCGGGCCCCGGCCGAGTCGCCGATCTGCGCCATCGTGACCGTCCGGCCCATGAAGCAGTCCTGGAACGCGATCACCCGCGAGGCCGGTGCGTGCTTCTGGTAGCAGACCTTGAGCGCGTTCTCGTTTGCCAGAGCGCCCGTCGGCGAGAGGAAAGCGTTGGACAGGTTGCTGTTCCGCCCCGCAAGCTCCAGGAGCGTCTCGGCGAACCGGAACTGCCCCCAGTTGGACTGCAGGTTCCCGTGGTTGACCACGTCCCCCATCGAGGAACGCAGCGCGGTCCGGACGAGATCCGGGTCCGAGTGCCCGAAGAAGTTGACGCCGATCCCGCAGATCATGTCCCACTTCACCGAGCCGTCCATCAGCTCCACGAGCGCCCCGTTGCCCAGGCCCGACCCGATGTAGGGGTAGAGCAGGGCCTTGCCGCGGGTCTCGCCCGCCCGCTTCAGGTACTCCTCGTAGGACTCACGCAGCCCCTCGATCGGGCCGCGGACGTCCGTGATCTGTGCGCTCTTGCGCTCCATCTCGGTCACGATCGCGTCGATCGCCTGCCCGACCTGCGGGCTCTCGGCGAGCTGCTGCCCGAGCGTGCTGGCGTTGGTGGTGGTGGTCATCGGGGTCTCCAGGAAGTTTCGTTCATTCGGCGGCGCGGGCGCACAGGCGGGCGATGAGCACGCCGAGCAGCTGGCAACGCTCCACAAGGCTGGGCAGCTCAATCCACTCGTCCGGCGTGTGCAGTCCGCCCCCACGCACTCCGAGCGTGTCGATCGTGGGCAGACCCGCGGCCTGCATGATATTCCCGTCGCACACCCCCCCCGTGCTCGCGAACGGAAGACGCTGCCCGAGCGCCTCGGCGACCCCCCGCGCCGCGAGCGCGAGCCGCTCGGTCGCCGGCGTGAGCGGCTTGGCCGGTCGGTTGAAGCAGGTGTGCACGCGGGCGCCGGGCATCGCGTCCGCCGGTGTCTCAAGCGTTCGGAGCATCGTCTCGATCTCATCGGCCGCTTCCGGGGTCGGGTATCGCGCGTTGCCCCAGGCCCGCGCCCGATCCGGCACCGCGTTCGTCGCGCCCCCCCCCTCGATCGGTCCGATACTCAGGATCCGCCCCCGGTCCGGGTCCGGCATCCCCGCCACCCGGACGATCCGCTCTCCCAACGCCGTGACCGCCGAAACGCCTTCCGTGAACGAACGCCCCACGTGCGCCGCCCGCCCGCGGCACTCGATCATGAACTGGCCCGAGCCCGAACGCTCCACGGCAAGCTCGCCCCCCGCCATCGCCGGCTCGAGCGCGAGCCCGAAGTCGTAGCCGGCGCTCTCCTCCGAAATGGCACGGGCCGAGTGGAAGCTCCCCGTTTCCTCGTCCGCGTTCATCAGGAAGCCCCAGGACGCGGGGATCCCGACTTCTTCCAACGCCTCGAGGGCCGCCAGCGCGATGACCAGCCCCCCTTTCATGTCCACGCACCCCGGCCCCGTCGCCGTCTTCTTGTCCGGCGCAATCGTCAGCGACCGGAACGGGCCCGAGGGGTCGTGCACCGTGTCGAGGTGCCCGGCGATGAGCACCGGGCCAAGCCCCTCCAGCTTGCGCCGGCAGATCGCCACGGGGGGGACCGGCCGCTCGAGGTCGGCGCCCGGGAGCCAGTCCGGCTTGGGGTCTCCCGGGACCCGCTCCGTCACGCCGCCCAATGCCTCGAGGCGACGCACGAACCGTGCCCGCGTCTCGTCGATGGCGGGCATGTTGAACCCGCCGGTGGGCGTCTCGACTTCCAGACGAAGGTCCTCGAGCAACGCCTCACGCCGCCCCTCGATCGCCCTGCACAACCGGGTTTCCAACTCGCTCAGTTCCACGGGCCACTGTAGGCCCGGGCGCCCCCCGCTCAATCGAGCCGCCCCGCACGCCTGAGCACGCCGAGCTGGGTCGCCGCGACGCCGAAGGTGATCCAGCGTCCATCGTCCGCCATCGAGTCAGCGCTGAACGCCGGGGGAAGCTCCCCCGACAGGAACCGGCGCCAGTTCATCCGGACCGCGTACCGCCGCGGCTGCCCCAGCCGCCCGCGGGACACCAGCCCGCTGAAGCGCTGACGCTCCGCCGCGACCGCGGCGTTCACCCCGATCACCCCCTCATCGGAGAGCGAGCGAGCCAGCTCGGCGTCCGCCCCCGAGAGCAGGTCCCCCACCGAGGCGCCCACGTCCCGGCGCGACAGGTAAACGATCTCCCTCGCCTGGAGGGCCGTGGTCACGACCCCCGTCGAGCGGTCCCACGTGAGCCGACCACCTCCGTTGATCGAGGGAAAGGCCGGCCCACGGGCGAAGTCGCGTCCGAGCACCAGACGCACACGCCGCAGGCCCGAGAGCACTGCGTACCCGCTCTCCTGGTCGGACCCCGTGTTCCAGCGCAGCACGAGCACGTTCTCTCCCGACAGGAGCTGCGTCAGTTCCCGTTCGATCGCGTCCGCGTGGGCGCGGGCATCACGCAGACGCGGCATGACGCCCTCGGCCGAGCCCTTGGCCATGGCGTGCCGGTGCTCGAGCAGGGAGCCCAGAATGTCCGCCCGCGTCTCATCGCCCGAGTGGGCGCCAGCGCCCCCCGGCCGTTCGCGGATCACCTCGGTCAGCTCCGCCATCCGACGCTGCGCCGCGGACTCGGCGAGCCAGCGATCGATCTCAAGCCTGACGATGCGCAGCGAGGTGTTGTGCAACTCGTCGATCAGCGACTGAATCCGTCCAAGGTCCACACGCTCGCGTGGCTCGAACTCCTCGACCCGCCAGAACGAATGCTCCGCCCCGAACTCCAGCGCATAGATCGGCGAGGCGCCGTCATCGCCCCCGTACATCACCGTGGCGCCCGTGTCGAGCGGGAGTGAGGTCAGATCGATGACGCCCTGCTGCCCCGGGCCCCCGCCCACGAGCTGACGCGACCACGCGCCCGTCATCGGCGCATCGGTCGAGACCGACCGTGACGCGCACCCGCCCAGCACGCACAGCAGCCCCAACACACCCAGTCGCGCCAAACGGATCATGCGAACCTCCTCTGCGTCGGATCCCCGCGGGTCTATCGCCCGGATCCTCCGCCGCCAGCAGGCCCACCCGGAGACTCCCGGCGTCGGGTCGCCCGCCGGACCCACGCAGCCCGATCCTCGCGCAAAGCGTGCGCCTCATGCAAGAGATCAGGCGAAGAACGCGAAATCCACCACTACCAGGGCCCCACCCACGATCACGCTCACCAGGGCGCCCAGCTTCACCCAGCGGGCCATCCGATCGACCCGCAGGGCGTTGACCGGACGCCCGACCAACGCCCGCAGGCGTCGCTGACGCGTCCGGATCGACCCGTGTCGCCAGGTGAACCGGTCCGGGTCGATCGCGTTGAGTCGGGCCACCCGCGCCAGGGCGCCGGACATCGCCGCCGCGGCCTCCGGGGTCACCCGCATCGAGGCGTCCCCACGACGCATCCCGCTCAGGTGCTGTACGGCGAACGCGTCCGCCTGCCACTCGAACCGGCGGCTGACCACCCCCATGGCGCCGAGCACGCCCAGGAGGGTGAAGACCAGGAGGAGGGCGACGATCCACTCGTCCCCGTACGGGACGCGCTCGACCAGGCCCGCGGGGATCGCGTTGGCGCCCCAGCCAAGCGGCGTGCCCAGGAGCATCACGACCCCGAGGACGGAACAGGCGAGCCAGAACATGTGCCGGCGTTTCACGTGCCCCACCTCGTGCGCCGCGACCGCCTGCACCTGCTCCGGCTCGAGCGCCTCGAGCAGCCCGTCGGTCAGCACGACGTACCGCAGGCCGGGGAGCAGACCGATGACCGCGCCGTTGATCATCACGCCCCCGGTCCGCCAGAGGAGCAGCTCACGCACACGCACGCCGTGCGCTTTGCAGATCTCCATGACCTCGTCTCGGATCGGGCCGGGGGCGAGGGGGACGGTGTCCCAGAGGCGGCAGAGCACGGGCGGCATCACCGCGAGCACGCCGAGCGCCCCCACCATCTGGACGCCCGACGCGACCGCGCCCTCCGGGTTCAGCCCGACCAGGGGCGCCAGACGCTCCGTGGACTCCCCCCAGGCGAGAATCGCGCCGAGCGGCACGAGCATGAACAACACGTGCTGACGGGTCGCCAGCAGAACGAAACGCACCCGGGAGGGGAACGGATGAACCGGGGCGCCCTGCTCGATGCTCGCCAGCAGCGCCGCCTCACGCAGCCGCCGATCGATCGGGTACATCGCGAAGTACCCGTACATGAGCGCGAGCACCGGCGGCGCCAGCGCGACCAGTTCATCGACGAGCACCACATCGCCCATCCAGTCGCGAACCAGGTCCAGCCACCCCACCCCGAGAACGGCGATTGCGTGGATCAGGATCGCGCTGATGTTGAAGGTTCGGGTCGCCCGCTCCGCCCGGCGCACCGCGCGATGGTCACCGAACCGATCGATCCGACGGGCGCAGCGCCAGATCACCGCGCTGTAGAGCGCTCCCGCCCCCAGCAGGGGCGCCAGCGTCCACGCCAGCACCGCACCCCACCCCATCGGACCCGCCAGGGGCGCCTCCACCGCGCCGCGCATGTACACGATCAGGAACGCAACGATGACGCTGGCGTGAATCATGGGCGGGCGGTCGGGCTCCCGGCGACGCCGATCAGCGGCTCACCTCGCCCAGATCGATCAGCGTCCCGTCCGGGGCGTACACGTCGACGTTCATGCGATCGGCGTTCAATGAAGTGAACACCAGACAAGTTCGCCCGGACCGCTTCGCGTACCGCAGATCTTCCTCGCTCGGTCCGGCGTACTTCCCGTTTCTCGCCTTCTGTACGTGCATGTGGTAGTGCGCCAGCGCCCGGTCGGAATATCGGAGCATGTCCTCGCTCGCGACGAATCGGTTGTCATCACGCCGGTCGCTCGCCCGAGGCCTGAAAAGGATCAGGCGGAACCCGTCCTCTCCCGCCGACGTCACCCCCCGCGCCTCCAGCGTGCCCCCGTACTCCGTCTTGCGGTCGTCGCGGTCCGCCCGGGCGTACTGGAAGAGGCGTGCTCGAACTTCCGTGGACTGCAGCGCCTCGTCGATCACGAGCAGTGTGAGCGCGTCGGCCCAGTCCAGACTCGAACGCCAGTCCCGGTACCGATAGAGCCCGACGCCGCGGCTGACCCCAAGCTCCTTCGTCCGTCGGTGAGTCTCACGCCGCAGCAGACGCCCGTCCAACTCCCCGAGCAGCTCCTCGCGCGACGCCCGCAGCCACGCGGGACGGTGCTCGCCCGCCCAACGGATCGGCTCGAGGTGACGCAGCTCAAGCCCGTTGCGCCGCTCCCCCACGAGCGAACCCACCGAGCCGGATGCCTGCGACCACCACGCGGCGTTCAGGTCCCGCTGCTCCGCGTCCGTCGCTCGCAGCAGCGACCGCATCCACTCAAGTTCCATCGCCGTGCGCGGGATGGCGCCCATGTCGTGCAGACAGCGCCGAAGGTCCGCGACCATCTCGCTGGTGTCCTCGTTCATCCCGCCCGTGCCCAGGCTCGTCGTCAGCAGGGTGGTCCGGACCGCCCCCTCCGGGTCCAGCCGGCTGAGCAGCTCCCATGCGTCCGCCCGAGCGCGCTCCGCCCAGCGGAACCCCTCACGCCCCGGCCCCTCCCCCGGATCGATGAAGACGTCAAAGACCACCTCCTCGATCGAACGCCCGGGATGCAGGTCACGCAGCGCCGCCCGCTCCGTCCGGATCGAGTCGTCCACGTCCTCCACCGGGCGGGCGTAGCTCCGGACGAGCGCCGGCGTGAGGTCCGTCCAACCCCTCGTCCCCGCCGTCGAGGCCAGGATCGCGACGATCGACCGCTCCGATTCGCGCGGGAGCATCAACGCCGCCAATCGCCGCGAGTCCTCCGCCCCCGCCTCCGAGGTGTCGCTCATCAGCAGAGAGACCAGCCGCTGGCGGATGGGCAGCGGGGTCGACTGCGACCAGGCCAGGTCCTTGAAGGCCTGGCGAGACTCACCGAGGTCCCGCACGCCCCCCTCCGCCTCCCCCCACGCGATGTCCGCCGCGTCCAGCCGCTTCCGCTCCGTCAGATCCGGGTTCCGCAGGTCGAGGATCGGATCCCCGCTGGGCTGGTACTTCGGCTGGCTGCACCCGGCGAGGGGCAGCAGAAGCACAAGGGCGACCAGAATGGACGATCGGGTGTGAATCTGGGGCATGAGGACGGAGTCTATCGCCCTCCTGCCCCCTCCACCGGCGTCCCTCCCCCGACCGGGGGTAAGATCCTGTACGGGGATCGCCCCCCCGGATACCATGATCGCATCGCCGCTGAGCGATCGGAGCCCGACGAATGACCGACCAATCCCCGCCCAATCCTCCCGAGATCGAGGCTCAGGTCTCCCGGATCATCGAGATGATCCGTCCGGCGATCCAGGCCGACGGCGGGGATGTCGAGTTCGTCGGGATCGACGCCGATGGGACGGTCCGCATCCGCCTCCACGGCGCCTGCGTGGGCTGCCCCTCCAGCTCGATGACGCTTAAGCTCGGTATTGAGAGGAACTTGCGCGAGCATGTGCCCGCGGTCTCCGGGGTGCAAGCGGTCGAGTGAGGCCTCCGGCCCCCGGGTCACGCCCGGATCGGGGAACTCGGTGGACCAGTTGGGGTGAAGCTCGAACGCGGCGCTTTGATGCCACGCCCTGCGCTGGTATCCTCCTGCGACACAAGGGCCTGGGAGGACTCCGGGCCATGGAGACGGGAGTCGTCGAATGCTGGTTATCACAAGGCGAGAAGGTGAGGAGGTCGTCATCGGCGATCCCCGCAACCCGATCGGCATCGTGCGGATCGCTTCGGTCAAGGGGGAACGCGTGCGCGTCGCGTTCGATTTCCCCCGCGACGTGGAGATCCACCGGCGTGAGATCGCGGAGCAGATCCTGACCGAAGACGCAGCGGCTGAGAAGAAGCCGGACGTCATCGCGCAGATCAGCCCCGCGACCACCGCCGCGCACTAACGCCCGCCCCAACCAATCCGGGGGTCTCCCGCGTCAGCCGGGACCGGACGCCCAATCCCTTTGAGCCTGGCATGTGTTGTCCACGCGAGCGCTGGTTCTGTGCGCTCGGGGGCGTTCACTCCGGCGTGCCGGAACTCATGTCGTACACCCAGCCCTGGATCGCGCGATCCGTCGTCTGGATCTCGCCGTCGTTGAAGAACAGCCCCAGCTCACGCTCGGCGGCCTCGGGGCTGTCCGAGCCGTGGATCAGGTTGAAGCTGTTGGAGACGCCGAAATCGCCCCGGATCGTCCCCGCCTCCGCCTTCGAGCCGAAGGTGGCGCCCATCATCGAGCGGCAGATCGAGATCGCCCCCACGCCCCGGATCGCGAGCACGAGCACCGGGCTCGAGGTCATGAAGGCCACCAGCCCGTCATAGAACGGCTTGCCCTGGTGGTCCTTGTAGTGCTGCGCCGCAAGCTCCTGCGAGATCGTCATCAGCTTGGCGCCCGCGATCTCGAGGCCCTTGTCCTCAAAGCGGGAAATGATGCGCCCCATGAGGCCCCGCTGAACGGCGTCGGGCTTGAGGATGATCAGGGTCGTCTCCATGGCGTGCTCCTGGCAGGTGTTGAGTTCGGAAATGGGCCGGAAGCATAGGCCCCGGCACGGCGCGCACGACAAGGCTATTCTGCCTTCTCACGGACGCTTTCGTACCCCCAGCCCACCACGGAGGGTGAGCATGACCATGGCCCCGGCCAGGCCCTCACGCGCCAACACCAAGTCGCCCAAACGCCCCAAGGCCGACGCCGAGTCGATGGCCAAGGGGCAGCGCGAGATCTCCGTCTCGGAGTTCTTCGCCAAGAACCGCCACCTGCTCGG
>JBITAG010000199.1:0-9563 GCA_044439985.1 Phycisphaerales bacterium JB059
GCCGGCGCACGCCCTCGTCCTTCAGCTCGCTCTGGGCGATCTTCCGGTACACGTTCTCACGCAGTTCCTGCTCGGTCGCGTCCACCGTCAGATCGCGCGAGCAGAGGCTCCGCCGGAGCCAGTGATCGAGCAGATCCTCTCGCGTCACCTTTCCCAGCTTGATGTCGGTGCCGCGCCCGGCCATGTTCGTCGCGATCATCACCGCGCCCAGCTGGCCGGCGTCCTCCACCACGTGCGCCTCGCGCTCGTGCTGCTTCGCGTTGAGCACGTTGTGCTTGATCCCGTGCTTCCGCGAGAGCATCTGCGCCAGCATCTCGCTCTTCTCGACGCTCGTGGTGCCCACCAGGATCGGGCGCCCGAGATCGTGGAACCGCTTGATCTCGTCGACGATCGCCTCCCACTTGTCCTTCGCCCGAAGGTACATCAGGTCGTCGAAGTCGCTGCGCCGGATCGGCTTGTTTGTCGGGATCGTGACCACGTCCAGCTTGTAGATGTCGTGGAACTCCTGGGCCTCGGTGTCCGCCGTGCCCGTCATCCCCGCCAGACGCTTGTACATCTTGAAGAAGTTCTGGATCGTCACCGTCGCGACGGTCTGCGTCTCCGGCTTGATCGGGACGCCCTCCTTCGCCTCCACCGCCTGGTGCAGCCCGTCGGACCACTGACGCCCGATCATCGGGCGCCCCGTGTTCGTGTCCACGATCACCCCGCTCGGCTCCGTCCGCCCGGTCGGGCGGTCCGGCACGTCCATGACAATGTAGTCCTTGTCCCGCGTGTACACCGCGTACGCCCGGAGCGACTGCTCGAGCAGGTGCGGGATGTCCATGTTCTCATCGACGTAGAACGACCCCACCCCCGCGACGCGCTGCGCCTCGGTGATCCCCTCGTGCGTCAGGTGCGCCTGCTTCCGGTCCGGCTCCAGCTCGTAGTACTGCGTGTGCTGATCCCGCTCCCGCTCCAGCTCGGGGAGCTTCGCCTTCAGCTCATCCAGCTCCTGCTGCATCCGGGGGACCTGGTACTTCTCCCGCGTCTGCCGGATGTCTCCCTCCAGCCCCTTGATCCGTTCCTTCGTCGCCGTGACCCGATCCTCGACCTCCTGCCACGGACGCTGCTTCTCCACCAGGTCCTTCGCCAGGCGGTCCGCCAGGTCGTACCGGGGCGCGTCGTCGTGCGCCATCCCCGAAATGATCAGCGGCGTCCGCGCCTCATCGATCAGCGTCGAGTCCACCTCGTCCACGATCGCAAACTGACGCTTCCGCTGCACCTGCTGCTCGACCGAACGCTTCATGTTGTCGCGCAGGTAGTCAAACCCGAACTCGCTCGTCGTCCCGTACACGACATCACAACGGTACATGAACCGCTTGATTTCCTCCGGCTGCATGTGCATCGGGTGGATCGCCCCCACCGTCAGCCCCAGCCAGTGGAAGAACGGGAACGTCCAGTCCCGGTCACGCTGCACCAGGTAGTCGTTCACCGTCACCACGTGCACCTGCTGACGCTCGATCGACGCCATGTACGTCGCCAGCGGCGCCACGATCGTCTTCCCCTCACCCGTCTTCATCTCCGCGATCTTGCCCTGCCCCAGCACCATCCCGCCGATCAGCTGCACATCGAACGGCCTGGCCCGGAAAGGCGGACGGCTCTCCGGGTACAGCCCACGCACCTCCTCGTACAGCTCCACCGGGATCGGCGTCACCACCCACCCGGGGATCGCCTCGGGCGACCCCAGCACCGTGTCCTCAGCGTCCTCCTCGCCCCCCTCCGGGCGAAGCTCGGGCACGACCGTCTTCGCCACCAGGGGCGCCCGTGCGTCCATCGCCGCCTTCGTCTCCGCGTACAGCTTCTGGCCCGACTCGCTCAGCACCGACGGATCGAACCCGTGCTCCGGGTTGAAGATGTTGCGGATCCCCACGTGCCGATCCATCGCTTCGCGCGCCACCGCGAACGCCTCGATCTGCAGCTCGTCCGACCTTGCCCCCTCGTCGTGCCGCCGACGCAGCTCCTCCAGCTTCCCACGCAGCTGCTCATCCGTGAGCACCCGCATCCGCGGCTCCAGCTCCGCGATCTGCGCCACGCGCGAGGTGTACCGCTTCACCACCCGTTCGTTCCGAGAACCGGCGATCTTGCTGATCAGGGGACCGATCAGAGGAATGTCATTGCTGGCCATGTCTATCGCTTTCCCGCGCGCCGCTCGGACGCCGCGTCATCGGGCCGCTCCCATCGGGGCGCCCGGTGGCTGTGTGCTTGGAAGATGATGCCGCTCGCCGAGCCCGGACGACCGCCCGGACTCAAGGCGCTGAGATGCACGACGCCGGCGCCGCGGAGCGTTGACGCCCCGCCCGCCCTCAGCCGACGAACGGCGGCGGCAGGTCCAGCAGCCACTGCCCCATCACCCCGGCCGCACGCACTCGCCGCCCCTCCGGGCGGGCCGGCTCAGCCGGTCCCCCGAGTTGGGCCAGGTCCACACGCCGCTGCTCGACCGAAGGCTCGCACCGCTCGACGAGGTCCCGGATCACCCGGACCACCGCCGTCGGCGCCCGACGCAGGCAGACCCGCGTCCCCGAGGCGTCCCGCCCGGCCTCCGCCAGCGCCAGACCCTCACCCCCGAGCACGATCTGCATCGAGAGCGTCAGGAGCACCAGCAGCGACACGCCGCTCACGCTCCCCCGGGCCGACGCCTGTTCTGAGCCGGACATCTGCATCACCACAAGTATCGACCCCTCAACACCCCCGAGCAAACCGATTCCCCCCCGTTCTGCCCTCGCCACCCCTCCTCCAACCCCAATTCCAGCCCGCCACCCCCAATGTCCGATATCCATTCCGCCACGGTTGTTCGCCCGAGGGCCCGCCGGCTTGCTGGCGGGTACAGTCTTCGCCCCATGCCCACGGACAAGGACTCACCTGTGCTCGCCGCGACCCGCCAATCACTCGACGCCACCCGTGCGTCTCTCACCCACAAGTTCACCGTCGCCGGCCACGAGGGCTACCTCACCGTTGGCCTCTACCCCGACGGACGCCCCGGCGAGCTTTTCATCAAGATCTCCAAGGAGGGCTCGGCCATCTCCGGCATGTGCCAGGCCTTCTGCCGAGCCTTCTCCATCGCCCTCCAGTTCGGCCTCAGCGTCGACGAGGCCGTTCAACGCTTCAAGGGCATGCGGTTCGAGCCCATGGGCGCCACCAACAACCCCGACATCCCCGAGGCTCAGTCCATCGTGGATTACGTCGCCCGCTTCCTTGAACTCGAGTTCACCCAGGAACGGCTCCGCCGCTGACTCCCGCTCCGAGTCCGGCTCACACCACCCGGTTCGGGGGCGCCTCCCCCCGGAGCGCCGCCGCGACGGTCGCGCTCACCATCGCCGTCATCTCGCGTCGATACCGCTCCTCCGCGCTCCCGATGTGCGGCGTCATCACCACGTTCGAGAGCCCCACCAGCCCCTCGTGCACCCGCGGCTCCTCCTCGAACACATCCAGCCCCGCCCCGAAGATCCGCCCCTCCCGCAACGCCTCCGACAACGCCGCCTCATCCACCACCGGGCCCCGGGCCGTGTTCACCAGGATCGCCCGCGACTTCATCCGCCCGAGCGCCTCGGCGTCGATCAGATGCCGCGTCTCCGTCGTCAACGGGCAGTGCAGGCTCACCACGTCCGCCCGCGACAGCCCCTCCTCCAGCGACACCCGCTCCCCCGCCATCGGCGCCTGCTCGAACGCCCAGTGCCGCGACCGGGCCACGTACAACACCCGCATCCCGAACGCGAGCGCCCGCTGCGCCGTCGCGAACCCGATCCGCCCGGCCCCCACGACCAGCAGCGTCCGCCCCGTCAGATCCTGCCCGATGAAGTCCGACGGCCCCAGCGTCCCGTGCGCCGCCCACCGCCCCGAGCGGGCGAACGCGTCCCCCTCCACCACGCGACGCGCCACCGCCAGCATCAGCGCGATCGCCATGTTCGCCGTCCCCTCCGTCACCGCGTCCGGCGTGTTGCAGACCATCACCCCCCTCGCCCGGCACACCTCCAGATCGATGTTGTCCACACCCACCGCGTGGTTGGCCACCACCTTCAACCCCGGCCCGGCCGCGTCGAGCACCTCCCCGTCCACCCGCTCGCTCACCCACGTGATCAGCCCTGACGTTCCGGAAACGAACTCCAGCAGCTCCTCCCGGGGCATGTCACGCTCCCCCCCCACGCGGATCGCCGCCCCGGGAATCTCCACCTCCCCCAGCAGCTTCCTCGTCACCCCAACCACCGGCTTGCTTGCTTGGCTCATGCGGTAAGGTACCCCCTTCGACCATGCGCATCCTCGCCTGGAACATCCTGCACGGCGGCGGCGCCCGCCGAGCCCCCGAGATCGCCCTCTCGATCCTCGCCCATCAGCCCGACATGGTCGTCCTCTCCGAGTTCCGACGCTCGATGGGGGGCCAGATCGCCGGCGTCCTCGGCGACCACGCCCTCAACCACCAGTTCCACACCGCCCCCGCGGGCCGCGCCAACGGGCTCCTCATCGCTTCCCGCCACCCCCTCCGCCCCGTCACGCCCTCACCCTTCGCCGATGACCCGAGCCTCGACCGACGGTGGCTCGACCTCCGGGCACCCGATCTCGAACTGCGCATCACCGGCGTCCACATCCCCGACGCCGCCCGGGGAGACCACCCCGCCCTGGCGCGCAAGAGCCTGTTCTGGCGGCGTTTGCTCGAAACCACCAACGCCCCCGAGACCGAACCACGCCTCATCGTGGGCGACTTCAACACCGGACGCGCACGCCTCGACGAGCCGGGCGATTCCTTCACGTGCACCCCGCTGCTCGGCGAGCTGGTCACCCGCGGCTACGCCGACGCCTACCGCCTGCTCCACGCCGACGGACGCGACCCCTCCTGGATCAGCCACACCGGATCCGGCTTCCGACTCGATCACGCCTACGTCTCCCCACCCCTCTGCTCCCGCGTGCGCCGCGCCGAGTACTCACACCAGGAGCGCGAATCCGGCCTCTCCGATCACGCGCCGATGCTCGTCGAACTGGCCCCACGCGCCTCCCGGGCCACCGCGTAAGCTCACACGTCCCAAAAAAACACGTCAAAAACCGGCTCGATCCCGGTTGCGGGTCCGAGAATGCTGCTATACAACCCTGAAAACTCGTGCCGCGATGGGTCCAAGGCAGGACCCGTCAGTGCGGCGGACGGAGCGAACTCGACCCGACGGGTCACAACACGGAGCAAGGAATGGCCAAACGAACCACCCGCAAGACCACCGCCCGCAAGAAGGCGACCACCACCCGACGCAAGACCACCGCGCGGAAAACCACCGCCCGCAAGACCACGGCGCGCAAGACCACGGCCCGCAAGAAGACCACCAGCCGCGCCGCCAAGAAGACCACCACCGCCGCTCGCAAGCCCGCGAAGATCACCTCCGCCCGCGGCAAGGCCCGCAGCAAGTCCGAGATCTACTCCGTCATCGCGGACCACGTCGGCATCACCAAGAAGGAAGTCGCCGCCGTCTTTGACACCATGGGCCAGATCATCGAAGCCGACCTCAAGAAGGGCGCCGTCGGCGCCTTCAACGTCCCCGGCATGATGAAGGTCGTCGTCCAGAACAAGAAGGCCGTCAAGGCGCGCAAGGGCATCAACCCCTTCACCGGCGAAGAGCAGATGTTCAAGGCCAAGCCCGCCCGCCGCGTCGTCAAGGTCCGCCCCCTCCAGGGCCTCAAGGCCCTCGTCGCCTGATCCATCGATCACGCGAACGATCGACGATCACAAGAGCCCGGGCCAACGCCCGGGCTCTTCTTCTTTGCTCACCCACGCCCCTCCCCGCTCAGGGGTCCAACGCCCCCAGCATCTGGTCGAGCGCTCGCCCGTTGTCCTCCAGCATCTGCGCCAGTTGATCAAGCTCCCGCACGTACCGCGCCCCGTCGTTCGTGTGCAGCGCGTGCTGCGGCCCCGGAAGCGTCCACGACGCGTACCCACTCGTCGCGTCCGGCGCCGCGTACAGGCTCCGGAACCACGCCCGATCGTCCTGCATCCCGTCGCCCTCGCACCAACGCATGTCGATCGCCCGCAGCATCGTCGTGATCCGCAGCATCTCCCGCTCACCCACCGTGCGCTCACGCCGAAACGCCCGCAGATCCCTCGCCTTCCCCTCGAAGAACAGCGCCGCCGCCCGGACCCGCTCGTGGGCTCGTTCGATCTCCTCCCGATCCGCCCCGCCGAACAACCCCTCCCGATCGATCCGCCCCGCGAAGGACTCCACCTTCCGGATGATCTCTCCCCCGTAGTTCGCCGGGTCCAACGCCGCGTCGGTGTCACCCAGCCGCGCCGCGATCGATGCCGCCATCCGCGTGATCATCAACGCCGGCTCGTAGTCATCCCCCACGATCCTTCGATACCACGCCAGCGTGTCGTACAGCGAGTGGTACGCCACCCCCGGCGCCCCACCGCTGCTCAGGGACACGCTGGGTACGCACGCGTGGCACAGGAACCCCACGTGGTCCGACCCGCCACCCAGCTCCCCGATCCGCGGATGACCCGCCCGACGCCCGTCCTCCGACCGTTCGAGCCACGCCTCCAGCACCGTCCGCTCACCGTCCCCACAGTTGGGCGTCTCCCCCGCCGCCTCCTCGACCACTGTCCAGAGCGACGGCGACGCGCTCGCGTTGAAGTTCGGCCCCATCGCCGCCGCGTCCAGATTGATGTACGCCACGCACCGCTGCGTCAGCACGTCCCGCGCGTTCTCCACGAACTCCGTCGAGCCGATGATCCCGTGCTCCTCCGCCCCCCACCCCGCGAACAGGATCGACCGCTCCGGGCGCCAGCCCCCCTTCGCCAACTCCCCGAACACCCGCGCCGCCTCCACCACCGCGATCATCCCGCACGCCGGATCACCCGCCCCGAACCCCCACGCGTCGTGGTGACACCCGATGATCACCAGCTCGTCAGGCCGCTCACTCCCCCGCAACGTCCCGATGACGTTCCACGTCCGCGTCAGCTCACGCGCCTGCTCGACCTTGAGCCGGACCTTCAGCCCCTCCCCCCCGGTCAGCCGGTACGGAAGATCGAGCGCCCCCGCCCAGCCCGTGGGCGCCTCCCCGCCCGGCATGCGCGACCGAAGCTCGCTCGCCGCCCCCCACCCGATCGGCTGCACCGGAATCGTCGGCAGTCCCTCCAACTCGTCCGGATCCATCCGGTCCGCCCCCGGGAAGGCCGGGCGTCCGGGCGTGAGCGGATCCCCCGCGTACGCCAGCGTCTTGAGCGACCCCCGCTGGATGCTGGTCTCGTTCGCGTACCCCCCTTCCGGGTACATCGCCCCCCGCGCGTACCCCGAGTCCGCCGGGTCGGTGTAGATGATCAGCCCCACCGCCCCCGCCGCTTCCGCGTACTTCGCCTTGTACCCACGGAAGTTCCCCCCGTACCGCGCGACAACGATCTTCCCCGCGCACGAAACCCCCATCGCCTCGAGCCGCTCGAAGTCCTGCAGCCGCCCGTAGTTCGCGTACACCACCCCGGCCGTCACGTCCCCCGAGCCCGCGTACCCGTTCCACCCCGCCCGCGCCGCCTCGTTCTGCGTGTACGGGTCTTCTTCCAACGCCCTTTCCCGCGTCTCGAGCTTCACCAGGTCAGGCTCGACCACCCACACCTCCCCCGCGACCGGGCGCCCGATGTAGACCTCCAGCTCCTGCTTCGTCACCTCGAGCCCGAAGCTCTCAAAGAGCTCCGCCAGCGTCTCCACGACGAGCTTGTCCCCGGGCGTCCCCGCGTCGTGCGGCGCCGAGGCCAGCCGATCATGCCACTCGCGCAGCTTCTCCGCCGACGCCTCGCCGGTCAGCCTGGAGACATACTCGCTCAGCGCCGCCTCCCGCTCCGCCAGGTCCTGCGCCGGCGCCGCGAGCGGGGTGAGCAGCACGGCTGAGAGCGACAGCAGCGTCCGTTTCATCGATCAGTCTCCAGAGTCAGGCCTCAGGCGTCGGGGTCCGGGCCGATGGTAGTGCCCCGCCCCCGGGCGACAAACACCGTCGCCTCCACGACGATCCAGACCTCCATCGCCAGCATCACAACGCCCACGACCAGCAGCAGCGGCGTGTCGCCCTCTGCCGCGAAGTGCCGGATGAGCTCGGCGATCGCCCACCCCGTCATCGCGAGCATGAACACCATCGGCAGCGCCGTCACCCACACTGGTCGCCGGCTCCGCACGAGCCAGACCGTCAGCACCAGCAGCGCCAGCCCGCCCAGCAGCTGGTTCGTCGCGCCGAACACGGGCCACAGGATCAGCCCGCCCTTGCCCGCCGACGCCAGCCCGGCGCTGGGCGCATCCGAGAGCGCCAACGCCAACGCCGTCACCACAGCCAGCCCGGTCGCGACGAACCGATTGGCCAACACGCCCCGGAAACCGCGCACGCGCCGCACCGTGTTCCGCTGATCCCCGCTGCACTCCGGGCACGGATCTTCATCGCCCAGCCCGCTCACGTCGTACCCGCACGCCCGGCAGACCTCGCCGCTCGTGATCGTCCGGCTGCCCGTGAACAGCTCCGCGATGATGTACCGCTGCAAACGGCACGCCGAGTCCATCGTCGTCGCCGCGAACGACGCGACGAACACGCCCATGATCGCCGTCGCCAGCGACATCGACAGCCCGAGCGAGCCCACCACGTTCGCCGCCCCCCGGATGAACGGCGCCAGCTTGTCCCCGAGCCCCTTGTCCCCGCCCCAGACCTGATAATGCTCGTTCCAGGCGTCAACGCCGAGGAGCGTCTCGTATCGCGTGGATCCATCAGGGTTCCTGACCAACCACGGTCGAACGACATCCTCCCCCATTCCGATCCCAGCTGCGCACGCCAGGATCACCAGCACCGCCAAAAACCCCTCCGTCAGCATCGCCCCGTACCCGACGTACTGCGCGTCCCCCTCGCTCCTCAGCTGACGGCTCGAGCACCCGCTCGCCACCAGACAGTGAAACCCGCTGATCGCCCCGCACGCGATCGTCACGAACAGAAACGGCATGAACGACGGGACCCAACCCCCATCCGCCGCCGGTTCGGGCGCGAAGTTCACCGCCTCAGCAACAATTGGCGGGCGTGCCACCACCAGCCCCACCAGCAGCAGCCCCATCGCCACCAGCAGCTGCCACGAGTTGATGTAGTCCCGCGGCTGCAGCAGCCACTGCACGGGCAGCACGCTCGCGACCGCCACGTACGCCAGCAGCACCAGCGTCCAGAACCCGATCGCCGAGAGGTGATCCGTGATCGCGCTCGGGAGCGTGATCTGCGCCCACTCGTTGTTGGCCGAGATCGCGATGCTCGCGTACATCAGCCCCACCGCGACGACCGTCCCCAGCAGCAGGCTCCCACCCCGCTTCATCCAGATGCCCAGCCCGATCGCGATCGGCGCCTGACAGATCACGGGCAGCACGCTCGACGGGAAAATGGAAAACACCGCCGCGATCACCAGCCCGAACACCGCCAGCACGATCCACAGCCCCATCAGGACCACGAGCAAGAACAACAGCCGCACGCGTGCGTTGACCACGTCCCCCGCCAGATCCGCGACCGTCCGCCCTTTGTGGCGCATCGAGATGACGATCGACCCG
>JBITAG010000200.1:0-10156 GCA_044439985.1 Phycisphaerales bacterium JB059
CCTAGGCCACCGCCTCCTGCGCCGTGAGCAGGTCGTAGATCGCCTCGGCGGTGTCCGCTTCGTAGACCTGTTCCCGGACCGACTCCAGCGAGATCAGCCGGCGGATCCGCGCCCGTGCCTGGATGTGGTCGCTCGTCCGGTCCGGCGGGCTCGCCAGCAGCACGATCAGGCGCACCGGCTGCTGATCGATCGCTTCAAAGTCCATCGGCTCGACCGGCTTCCCGATCGCCATCGCCAGCCCGCTCAGCCCGGCGCACTTCCCGTGCGGGATCGCCAGCCCGTGCCCGATCCCCGTCGTCCGGGTCTGCTCACGCGTCCAGACCGCTTCCTTGAGCGCCTCGGGGTCCGTCGCGAGCTTCTGCTCCGCGAGCAGATCCACCAGTTCGCCGATCACGCCCTGCTTGTCCGTCGATTCAAGCGGCGCCTTGATGCACTCAGGTGTCAGGATGTCGAGCAGGTTCACGGGCCAGCCTCTCTGCACAGAATCTCGGGTTCCCGCCACACACAGCGGATCGGGAGTCTAGCGGGGCGACGCCCCCGGATGGGTGGTCAATCCGCGCTCCATCCCGACTTCATCATTTGCGACGCATCAACGCCGCGTATCCCCCGTCACGGTACACCCGCCCCGGCTCCCCCGGAGCGCCCTTCGGCTCGGTTCGCGATTCCGATTCCACCGTGAACCCGTGCCACTGCCCCAGCCACAGGGCCATCGCCTCGTTCTCCTCCGGCTCCAGGCTGCACGTCGAGTAGAGCACCCGCCCCCCGGGGGCGAGCAGCGGGATCGAGTCGGCGACGATCTGACGCTGGATGTCCATCAGCCGCTCCTGCTGCTTCTTCCGCACGCGGTACTTCGCCTCCGCCCGCCTGGGGAGAACACCCGTGTTCGAGCAGGGCACGTCCAACACAACCAGGTCAGCCCGCTCCAACGCCTCTTCCCGCAGTTCCTCCATCGGCAGCACCCGGACACGCTCGCTCCCCGCGAACGCTCGCGAGAGCGCGCTGAACCGAGACCGGTCCACGTCCGTCGCCAGGATCCGGGCCTCCGGGAACAGCGCCGCGAGCTGGCGCGTCTTCGTCCCCTTCCCCGCGCACAGATCGACCACCAGGCCCGGGCGGAGATCAATCGCGCCGTCCATCGCTCCCCCGGAGCCCGCGTCCTGCACCCAGACGTCACGCCGCGACGAGAGCAGCCTCCCCAGGTCCTCCCTCGCCCCGGTGAAGACCGCGTACCCGTTCACCTCGTGCGTCTCGGTCCCCTCCACGGGCGTCTCGGCGTACGTCACGTTCAGCGTGATCGGCGGGTCGCACAGCGTGTGCAGCGCCAGCGCCCGCGCGTCCTCCTCGCCCACCCGCTCGCTCCACTTCCGGATCAGCGAGACCGGCACGCCCGTCGCCACCCCCATCCGCTCGAGCGCGTTCTCCGGCAGCACTTCCTCCTTCAGCCGACGCGCCGACCCGTCGCTCAGCGGGATCGCGTCCCGCCGGTCCTCCCACGCGTCGATCCGCTCGTCCGTCATCCGCGAGATGCCCCGCAGGACCGCGTTCACCAGCGCCGCCGCCTTCGGGTTGTGCCCCTTGACCCATTCCACGCTCGTGTCGATCGCGGCGTGCGCCGGCACCCGGTCGAGCAGGAGCAGCTGCGCCGCCCCCCCGAGCAACGCCGCGCGCACCGGGGCGTCCAGCTTCGGGAACGGGCGGCTCAGGTGGTGCTCGAGCAGGAACCGGAGAGTGACCCAGCGCCGCCCGACCTCGTGGTGGATCGCCCCGGCCAGCGCCGCGTCGCGGGCGCTCAGCCCCGCCCCGTCGAGAGGGGTCAGGGCGATCTCCGGAAACGTCTGGGCGTCCTGGCAAAGGCGGTCGAAGACCCGTCCCCGGGCGCCCAGGTCGGCGCGCGGTTCCGACGCCCCCCTTGCCCGAGGCTTTCCTCTCCCGAACGATCTGTGTGGAGCTGATTGGTTCAAGGGCGAGTCTACGCCCTCCGCCCATGCCAGAGCACACCCCCGCCCATCCCCCCGCCCCCTCCAGACGCCGGCGCGGCCTGCTCGCGGGCCTGCGCATCCGCAAGAAGCTCATGCTTCTGCACACCATCTTCTCCCTCACCCTCGCCGGCGTCCTGCTCCTCCCGCTCCGCCCCGCCCTCCGCGGCATCGTCCACGAGGGAGAGCAACGCCACGCCGCCGACCTGCTCGAGATCCTCGTCCGCGAGCCCGCCCGCGTGCATGACCTGAGCGTTCCCGAGGCGGGCGTCCGCCTCACCCTCGAGCCCTCCGACGCGCTCGGGGCCGAGGCCGCCCTCGCCAACCCCGGACAACCCGTGCCCGTCGGCTCGCACGACCAGCCGGGGGCGGCCATGGTCGCCCTCCCGTCGGGCGAACTCGTCCGCGCCACCGTCGATCACGCCCGGGCGCGACGCGAGGCGTTCAAGGTCTACCTGCTCATGATCGGCGCGCTCCTGGCGGTCTACGCCCTGGTCGCCCTCGCCCTCGAGATCTTCGTGCTCCCCCAGAACGTCTACGCGCCCATCCGACGCATGCTCCGGGCCGATCGGGCCGTGCAGGAGGGGGAGAAAGACGCCGAGCTGATCCCCGAGGCGCAGATCCCCGCCGACGAACTCGGGGAGATCATGCGCTCGCGCAACGCCTCCGTCCGCGCGCTGCGCACCCACGAGGCGGACCTGGCCGACGCGCTCGGCAAGATCGAGTCCGTCGCCAGCGACCTGCGCCGCAAGAACCACATGCTCGAGACCGCGCGCCGAAACCTGGAGGGCGCCGACCGACTCGCGAGCCTCGGCATGATGTCCGCCGGCATCGCCCACGAACTCAACACCCCCCTCGCCGTCGCCAAGGGCCTGGTCGAGAAGCTCGCCAACGCCCCCGACCACGCCCTGAGCGACACCGAGGCCGCGCTCCTCACCCGCGTCGTGGGGCGGCTCGAACGACTCAGCGAGAGCCTGCTCGACTTCGCCCGGGCCCGTCCCCCCGAGTCACGCCCCGCCAGCCCGCGCGCGATCGTCGAAGAGGCCCTGACGCTCGTTCGCCTCGACCGGGGCGCCGGCGCCTTCGAGCTGATCAACTCCCTCGACGAGGGCCTCGTCGTCAACTGCGACGCCGACCGCCTCGTCCAGGTCTTCGTCAACCTGATCCGCAACGCCGTCGACGCCATCCGCTCCCGCGGCCTCGCCCCCGGGCAGGCAACCCCCCGCATCGAGATCGCCTCGGCCCGCGCCGAGCGTGACGGCACCGACTGGCTCTGTGTCACGATCTCCGACAACGGCCCCGGCATCGACCCCGACCTGCTCCCCCAGCTCTTCGAGCCCTTCGTCTCGACCGAACTCGACGCTCGGGGCACCGGCCTCGGGCTCGCCGTCGCCGAGGGCATCGTCCGGGAGCACGAGGGGGTGATCCTGGCCCGGAACCGCCCGGACCGCGCCGGGGCGGTCTTCGAAGTTATGCTCCCCCTCCCCTCCGTCCCCGCCGCGGGCGAGCCGGAGGCGGGCGACGATGCGCAGCGCCAGATCACGCCCGGGCGAGAGGACCAGCACCCGTGAGTGAACCCGCCGAGACCCACCAAACCCCGCTCTCCATTGTCGCGCTCGATGACGACGCCGACTTCCGCGAGTTCATCCGCTCGGCCCTCGAGGGGGACGGGCACGAGGTCCGCGTCGTCGCCACGCCCGAGGCCTTCTACGCCGCCTGCGAGGCCGCCCTGCCCGACCTGGTCCTCCTCGACATCAAGATGGGCAAGACCAGCGGGGAGCAGGTGCTCACCGACCTCCGCAAACGCTGGCCCCACCTCTGCGTCCTCGTCGTGACCGGCTACCCCTCCCTCGATTCCATGCGCCAGACCTTCAAGCAGGACGTCTTCGACTACCTCGCCAAGCCCTTCTCCCTCGACGAACTCCGGCGCGTTCTCCTCCAGGCCTCGCAGGCCTTCGACCTGGGCAAACGCCCGCAGGACCGGCTCCGTCAGGAACTCGGGCGCCAGATCCGCCTGGCCCGCACCGAACGCGGGTGGACCCTCAAGGAACTCAGCGAGGCCTCGCAGGTCTCCGTCAGCCAGCTCAGCTCCATCGAGCGCGGCGCCCACCTGCCCAGCCTCGAGTCCCTCCTCTCGATCGCCAACGCCCTCGGACGCACCCCTTCCCTCTGGCTCCAGGGCGCCGGCTTCTGATGCCCATCCCCGCTTTCCTTCCCATCCGGACCCGTCCGACGTTGACAACCCCGGAGCGCCGACCTTGACTGCGCCGATGCCCGAGGCGGACGCCGACAACACCTCGCACCGCCCGGTGCTGTTCACCGCCTTCGAGCCCTCCGGCGACGACCACGCCGCGCCGGTGATCGCCGAACTCAAGCGTCGCCGCCCCGACCTGCCCATCTACGCCTGGGGCGGGCCGAAGATGGAGCGGGCGGGCGCGATCATCGTCGAGCGGACCGGGGACGACGCCGTCATGGGCATGCCCGGCCTCGCGAAGATTCGCGAGCACAAACAGATCAACGATCGCATCGCGCGCTGGATGGACGAGCACCGCCCGATCCTGCACGTCCCCGTGGATTCGCCCGGCGCCAACTTCCCGATCTGCGCCCTGGCCAAGGCCCGTGGCTGCCGCGTCGTACACCTCGTCGCCCCGCAGGTCTGGGCGTGGGCGACCTGGCGCATCAAGAAGCTCCGCAAACGCACCGACCACGTCCTCTGCCTCCTCCCCTTCGAGGAGGACTGGTTCCGGGCCCGGGGCGTGGACGCGACCTTCATCGGACACCCGCTCTTCGAAGAGCCCGTGGACGAAGCCGCCCTCGACGAGGCGATCGCGGACTGGCCCTCGGGCTCCCCCCGCGTCGCCCTCATGCCCGGCTCCCGCCCCAGCGAGATGCGGAAGAACTTCCCCCTCCTCGTCGGCGCCTACCGACGCCTCGAACGCGAGCACGAGTCCATCGCGGGCGTCGTCGCCGCCACCCGCCCGGAGGTCGAGGCCGAGCTGCGCCGCCTCGGCGCCCCCTGGCCCCGGACCCTCCGCATCGAGACGGGCCGAGCGGATCAGGTCATCCGGTGGTGCGATTTGGCGCTCGTCGTCTCCGGCACCGTCACGCTCCAGATCGCCAAGCAGCGCCGCCCCATGGTGATCGTCTACAAGTTCAGCCGCCTCATCTCCCTCCCCCTTCGCTTCGTGGTCAAGACGCGCCTCTTCAGCCTCCCCAACCTGATCGCGGGGCGCAAGATCGTCCCAGAACTCATCCCGCACTTCGGAACCGCCGAGCCCATCGCCGACGAGGCCATCACGCTTCTGGAGGACACCGTCGCCGCCGAGGAGCAACGCGCCGAACTCGCCCGCGTCACCGATCGCTTCGCCGGGCGTCAGGCCTCGGTGATCGCCGCCGACCGCATCGAGATGTTCCTGCCCGACCGGGCCGCCGGGCACGAGACGCCCACCACCGAGCGCGTCGCCGGCTAGAGGCGAACCCCCGCGAGGGCCACGACGCACGCCCCGTTCCCCGCCCGGTCCTCGATCTCGAACCCCTCCCAGACCGTCTCGCTGATCGGCAGGTCCCGATCGAGCAACGCGTGGAACATCTGCGCGATGTCGTGCTCCCCCGTCTCGACGTCCTGCGCGAACAGGATCACCATCGCCCCCCCGTGCCGGATCGTCGGCTCCCGCGCCAGCTTCACGATGTCCGCCCCCGGTCCCCCCACGAGCTGCGAGGCGTACGCCCGGTTCGGCCCCGGCGTCCCGGAGACGTACGCCACCTGCGCCACCGCCTTCACCTCCAGCCAGTACGCCTCCCCCGGCTCGACCACCGCACCCTCCGGAACCATCGTCTCGGCCACCGGCTCGAAGAGCGTCCCGCTCGCCCGGTCGATCTCGACCAGCTCCGCCACCGGATCGAGCAGACGAGCCTCCGGGTCCCCGGCCAGCACCAGATCGCACCGCTCCCGCTCCCGACGGGCCGCCCGCGCCTCGACCGACCCCGCGTAGACCTGCTCGGGGTGGACCCCCAGCCCCGCGCCCCGGAAGCCCGCCCCCAGCACCGGGTGCAGGGCCACCTCATCCATCGCGTCGAGGCCAAAAACCGCCTGCTCCTCCCGCAACGCCGCGTCCCGATCGCGCAGAGTCTGCGCCGCGATCTCCACCAGCTCACGCCCTGACCAGGCCCCGTTCACGCCCAGAGCCTACCGCCCCCCGCACGCGCGTTGCATTCCCGGCCCGTTTCCGCGATCATCACCCCTCGCCATTCGAACCTTGACCCAGCTTGAACGGATCCACATGGACGCCATCAACAACTTCGTCGGCACGCTCAACGGCATCCTCTTCTCCGACTACACCGTCTACGCCCTCCTCTTCACCGGCCTCCTCTTCACCGGCTGGTCCATCTTCGGCCAGTACCGCGCCCTCACCCACGGCGTCTCCGTCGTCCGGGGCAAGTACGACGACAAGGACGACCCGGGCGCCATCAACCACTTCCAGGCCCTCTCCGCCGCCCTCTCCGCCACCGTCGGCCTCGGCAACATCGCCGGCGTCGCCGTCGCCGTCGCCCTCGGCGGGCCCGGCGCCGTCCTCTGGATGTGGGTCATCGGGGTCCTCGGCATGGCCCTCAAGATGACCGAAGTCACCCAGTCCATGCTCTACCGCAACACCGACGACCCCGACAACCCCCACGGCGGACCCATGTTCGTCGTCAAGAAGGGCTTCGCCGAGTGGGGGCTCGCTCCCATCGGCGCCCTCATCGGTGGCATCTTCGTCGTCACCCTGCTCATCTCCGCCCTCACCGGCGGCAACATGTTCCAGGCCTGGAACGTCGCCGACATCACCTTCACCTACTTCCAGATCCCCCAGGGCGTCACCGGCATCATCCTCACCGTCGTCGTCGGCCTTGTCATCCTCGGCGGCATCAAGCGCATCGGATCCGTCGCCGGCAAGATCGTCCCCCTCATGTGCGTCATCTACATGCTCGCCGCCTTCACCGTCCTCGGTGTCAACATCGGCGAGATCCCCTCCATGCTCGCCCTCATCGTCAAGAGCGGCCTGCCCGACTTCCTCGGTGGTGAGGCCCCCGACGCCACCGGCGCCTTCCTCGGCGGCACCTTCGCCTACGCCGCCATGTGGGGCGTCAAGCGGGCCCTCTTCTCCTCAGAAGCCGGCCAGGGCTCCAGCCCCATCGCCCACTCCGCCGCCAAGACCGACGAGCCCGTCCGCGAGGGCGTGGTCGCCGGTCTCGAGCCCTTCATCGACACCATCGTCGTCTGCACCCTCACCGCCCTGGTGATCCTCTCCTCCGGCGCCTACAACCGCGGCGCCGAGGCCAGCTTCGACGCCGCGCCCCGGATCGTCCAGGCCACCAACGACGACGGCCCCATCGAGAACACCTGGACCCTCGAGACCGGCCCCCTTCCCCGCATGACCCAGGAGGCCCGACGCATCCGTCGCGCCGGCGAGACCGACTCCGGTTGGCGCGAAGGCGAGACCGTCTTCATCGTCGTCGAGGCCGACGTCGACGAGAACACCGGTCGCGACCTGCGCAAGATCACCGGCACCGTGCAGAAGGGGGAGTCCGATGACGGCGCCGCCCGCTACACGGTCAACTGGGGCAACCTCGAATCCGAGATCAAACCCTTCTTCCGAGAGACCGAGGAAGGAACCCCCGACTACGGGATCTACGGCGACTACGCCGGCGCCTCCCTCACCGCATACGCCTTTGACCGGGTCTTCCCCGGTTCCGGCATGGTGCTCGTCACCATCGCCGCCTGGCTCTTCGCCATCTCCACCATGATCTCATGGTCCTACTACGGCGAACAGGGCGTCTACTACCTCTTCGGCTGGATGGGCGATCAGGGCATCAAGCCCGTTGTCCTGCTCTACAAGGTCATCTACTGCCTGCTCATCCTCATGACCACCGTCCTCGCCATGCCCCTCTTCTCCGACGGCAACGGGGGCAAGGCCGCCTTCATCGCCAACGACCACCAGCTCGACATGTGGACCACCCTCGGCCTCGGCGTCATGCTCGTCGCCAACATCCCGATCATGCTCATCTTCGGCGCCAAGGCCATGAACGCCTACCACGCCTACTTCAAGCGCATGGGCGAGGGCCAGGATCCCCCGCACGCGGCGCCCCCCTTCGAGGACGTCGTCGAGGGCAAGGACGTCGAGTAGTCCCCGCCCGGGAATCTCAACCACCAAAAGAGCCCAGGGTCTCCCGACCCTGGGCTCTGCTTGTTTCTTCCCCCGTCCCAGGTCTTATCCGACGTCCTTCCCCCCGATCGCCTCCCGGATCTTCTCCCGCGTCTCCCGCGCGTGCGCGAGCGTGCTCTCGTGCACCTTCCTGAACGTGGACTTCCAGAACCACGGGATCGGAAGCACCGTCACCGGCAGGTACCACATCCACGTCCTGAACCACCCGCTCGTCCACGCCCCGTAGCTCCCGGGGAAATACGTCTGCAGCAGGCTGTCGGTGATCGGCCACCCCGGCCAGACCGTCAACGCCAGCACCAACGCGATCCCCACCGGCCACCTCCGGGGTGTGACCAGGCGCCACGCGAGCACCGTCCCCCCGTCACGCTCGCTCGCACGCCCCACCAGCCGCCGGTCGAAGGGCGTCCCCTGGGCGTCGACCGAGAAAAGCCCCCCGTCCCCCCCGCGCTCGTACCCCGGCAGCTGCCCCTTCTTCGAGAGCCGTTCGAGAAGGTCCGCGACGCGCTCGGGGGAGTTCTCGGTCCAGACAGGTGTCAGCTCCGCGTCGGCGTCGGTGGGGGGGGCTGGTCTCGGGTCGTCGCTCATGCGTCTCCCTGCATCGGTAGGGGGGTGGGGGCGAGTCTACGCGTCTTCCCGGACGGTCCGTCTGTGACGCCTGTGCCGGTTACGACGAGTTTGGCACGTGCGCTGCCTGTACCACCTGTGACATGCCCAAACACTCCTCAACAGCCCCGTCGTTGCGTTTGGTCAACACCAACGCGTCCTCCGCACGCAACGCGTCGCCCCGAGGCAACACCGCCCGGGCCAGCGCCGCCCAGCCCGCCGTCGCCCGCCCGTCCGCGGACCCGCTCCGCGCCCTGGCCGACGCCCGCACACCCCGCTCGGCACCCACCAGCGACCTCCCCGCGACCGACGCCCGCTGGGTCTTCGCCGTCCGCGTCTCCAAGGCCCTCGAGCCCGGCCCCGAGCCGGCGCTCCCCCCGGATCGCCGCCGCCGACTCATGTCCATCGCCAAGGCCCTCGGCCTGCGCCCCTTCGACGCGAACCTCATCATCGCGATCGTCCAGGACGCCGCCCGCTCCGGCGAGCCCCTCTCCGGCTCCGTCGAGGAACGCCTCGGCCTGGTCCGCGCCGTCAACCGCGCCGGCGTCTCACGCACGAGCCTCATCGCCGTCGCCATCGCGTCGGCCATCGCTTCAGCCGCTCTGGTCGCCTGGTCCGCGACCTGGGTCATGGGCGGCTGACGCGTCCTCCCGCGTCCCCTCTGGTCAAGGGGACGCCGGCCCTGGCTTGCCAGGGCCATCCACGCCCCCGCGCGTGGGACATCAACCCGTGCCCGCTCGCACGGGACATCACTTCAGCGCTCGGGCGCGCCGGTACGCAGGGCCGGCGCGCCCGTGTCGCGCGCGCTGATCCTCCCCCGCCCCGCCCGCGGAGGGAGCGATCAACGCGAGACGCTGAGGCTCGGTCGCCCCCTCCCCCCGGAAGAGGGCCGGGGTGGCGGGCTACAACTCCTCCGTACGCTCTCACCACCTCCCCACCTCACCACCTCACCACCTCACCCGGACCCACCCCATGCCCCTCATCGACCCCGGCAAGAAGGCCCGCGCGTTCAGCCTTGCTGACCAGCGCGGCGAGAAGCACGCGCTCAAGGACTACGCAGGGCAGCCCCTCGTCCTCTACTTCTATCCCAAGGACGACACCTCCGGCTGCACCAAGCAGGCCTGCCAGTTTCGCGATGACCTTCCGGCCTTCGAGAAGCTCAACTGCGCCGTCCTCGGCGTCAGCCCGCAGGATGTGAAGAGCAAGCAGAAGTTCGCGGACAAGTTCGACCTGAACTTCCCCATCCTCGCCGACGAGGGCGCCAAGGTCTGCGAGAAGTACGGCGTGTGGCAGGAGAAATCGATGTACGGCAGGACGTACATGGGCGTGGTCCGCACGACGTTCCTGATCGACCCCAAGGGCAAGGTCGCCCAG
>JBITAG010000201.1:0-2693 GCA_044439985.1 Phycisphaerales bacterium JB059
GAGGCTCGCGGCGCGGGTGATGGCGTTGGGCGGGCGGGCGCGACGGGCGGTGGTCTGGGGCGGGGAGACGACGGTGCGGGTCGGGGAGGCGAGCGGGCTCGGGGGGCGGAGCCAGGAGTTGGCGTTGCGCGCGGGGGTGGACCTGTCGGGTCGGGCGGGGGTGGGGGTGATCGCGTTCGGGACGGACGGGATCGACGGACCGACGGACGCGGCGGGGGCGGTCGTGGACGGGGCGAGCGCGAGCCGGATGGCCCGGGGAGGCGTGGACGGGGAGACGGCCCTGCTCGAGCATGACAGCCACCGCGCGTTGGAGCGATCGGGATCACTCATCCGGACAGGCCCGAGCGGGACGAACGTGAACGACCTGATGATCGGGGTTTCAGGGGGCGCGTGGGGGAGGTAGGGGGGCGTGGTATGCTGTCGTGCGGGAGGACCGCGCATGATCAGCGGGAGCCTGAACATTCGGAAGCTGCTCGAGGCGATGGGGCGGCTTGACGCGTCGGACCTGCACATCAAAGTGGGGATTCCCCCGACGTACCGGGTGGGGGGAACGCTGCGACCCATCGAGGCGGACCCGCTGAGCGAGGACGAGGCGGACCACCTGCTCGATCCGCTGCTGAACGAGGAGCAGCAACGCCGCATCCTGACGAGCGGGAACCTGGACTTTGCGTGGCACCTGCCGAGCGGGGACCGGTTCCGGATCAACATCTTCCGGTCGGGGAATCACACGCACGCGGCGATCCGGCGCGTCAAGGCGGAGATTCCCAGCTACGAGGATCTGCACCTGCCGAAGGTGTACTCCGACATCGTGGCCAAGGCGCACGAGGGGCTTGTGCTGGTCGTGGGCGTGACGGGCTCGGGCAAATCGAGCACGCTGGCGGCGATGATCGACCAGGTGAACCACACCCGCTCGGTCAACATCATCACGGTGGAGGATCCGGTCGAGTACCGGTTCGTCGCGGACAAGGCGATCATCTCGCAGCGGGAGATCGGGATCGACGTGGAGAGCTTCAGCGCGGCGCTCAAGTATGTGGTGCGTCAGGACCCGGACGTGATCTTCATCGGTGAGATGCGCGACAAGGAAACGGTGCTCAGCGCGATCCAGGCGGCGGAGACCGGGCACCTGGTCTTCGCGACCCTGCACACCGCCGACACGATGCAGGCCTTCAACCGGATGCTCGAGTTTTTCCCGCAGGAAGAGCGCGGGTTCATCCGATCGAGCCTGGCGGCGACGATGAAGGCGATCTGCGCCCAGCGGCTCATCCCGACCGTCGAGGGGTTCGAGAGCAAGGTCGTCCCCGCGACGGAGGTGCTCATGTCGAACTCGACGGTGCGCGAGCTGATCCGGGAGTCACGCGACGAGGACCTGCCGGCCGTCATCTCGACGAGCAAGAGCGACGGGATGCGGAGCTTCAACGATTCGCTCGCCGAACTCGTGGAACGCGAGTGGGTCGATCTGCAGCGGGCGATCGAGTACTCGCCGAACCGCGAGGCGCTGCAGAGCATCCTCAAGGGCGTGCAGGTCAAGGCGCAGTCGCTCGTGGGTCGGATCAAGAGCTAGCGTGGGGAGACGGGCGTGAGTGTGAGCCTGTGGAGGCGGTCGGCCGATCCGGAACGGGTCGAGTGCGAGGTCTGTGTCGTTGGCGGGGGGATCTGCGGGCTCAGCGCCGCGCTGGAGCTGCAGCGTCGCGGCGTGCGCACGGTGCTTGTTGAAGGATCGGAGATCGGCGCCGGCGCGAGCGGGCGGAACGCGGGGTACCTGATCCGGGGCGCCGCGGACAACTACGCGCACGCGTGCCGCGAGTACGGGCGCGAGCGCGCCGCGATGCTCTGGCGCTGGACGGAGGAGAATCTCCGCGCGCTGCGCGAGGAGGGGATCGAGGAGCTCGCGGGGTTCGAGGCTCGGCCCTCCTGCCTGATCGCGTTGCACGAGGAGGAGGAGGCGCAGCTGGTCGAGTCGGCGCGTCTGCTGCGCGAGGACGGGTTTGAGGTCGAGCTGCTGGGGCCGGGGGAGGGGCCGGACGACGCGCTCGGGCGGAGCGGGCGCGTGCTCTCCGGGCTGGTCAACCCGGGGGACGGGGTGTGCAGCCCGATCGAGCGGCTCGGGCTGCTGCGCGACCGGCTCACGGAGGTGGAGATCCGGTGCGGCCAGGAAGCGCACACGGTGCGGGGGGCGGGGCGGGGCGTGGAGGTGGTCTGCTCGGACGTGCGGGTTTCGTGTGAGCGGGTCTTTGTGGCGCTCAACGCGTACGGGCCGAGTCTGCTTCCGGGGCTCGAGGGGGTGGTCTGCGCGCACCGGGGGCAGATGCTCGCGGCGCGTCCGATCGGGAGAGCGGCGCCGCTCGAGATGGCGTACTACGCCAACCACGGCTCGGAGTACTTCCGTCCGGGACCCGGGGGAACGATCGTGTTCGGGGGAGCGAGGACGTATTTCGAGGCCGAAGAGGCGGGGACGCAGACGGGAGTGACGCGACGGGTCCAGGAGCGGCTCGAGCGGTTCATGCGCGAGCTGGTCACGGACCGGTTCGAGGTGATCGCCCGCTGGTCGGGGACGATGGGGTTCTCGCCGGACGGGTTGCCTCTGGCGGGGGAGGTCCCGGTGGAGGGGGTCGGCGCGGAGCGGGTGTGGTTCTGCGGGGGGTACACGGGGCACGGGATGTCGATGGCGTTTACGACGGCGCGTGCGGCGGTGG
>JBITAG010000202.1:0-7191 GCA_044439985.1 Phycisphaerales bacterium JB059
CGTCCCCCGTCGCGTCGTCGATCTCCCGCGCGTCGATCCGCTGCACGAACGCCCCGATCGCCTCCTGGAGCCCCTGCGCCGCGTGGTGCTCCTGGTACGCCCGGACCTGGCGGGCCACCGTCCTCGACTGCACGACCTGGCGCGAGACGGACACGCCGATCCCCAGCCCCACCACCAGGGCCAGCAGGATCACCATCGGCATCGCGAACCCCCGCTCCGCGTCCAGGCTCCGCCATGCGACTCTCACGGCCGATTCCCCCACACCGTCCGCGTGTTGGTGAACTCACGCCCACCCCGCCCCCCTTCCGGGCGTGGCGCCGGCTCGTTCGTGCGCGCGCCCCGACGCGACCCGCCCCGGGCGCCCCGGACGTCGCGGGCCGTTCCTCCACGCCCCCCCCCGACCCCGCCGGTCGCGCCGTTCCCGCCGATCAAACCCTCCGCCTGCGCCTCCCCGCCGACGTCCCCGTCCGTCTCCTCCTCCTCTTCCGCGTACGGATCGGCCCCGATCGTCCACCCCATCTCGAGCATCCAGTTGGCGTACAAGCCGCTCGCGGTCCGCAGCTCCAGCGTGACGTACGCCGGCAGGTCCCGCATCTCGAGCCCCTCGTAGGACTCGTGCATCTCCCGGTCGTTGAACACCTGCCACCGGCAGTCCGTGAGCCCGCGCACCAGGGGCGCCGCCCCGGCCAGACGCATCTGCCCCGCCTCGGTCATGATGTCGTCCTGGAGCCACGCCCCCCCCGCGTTGAGGTGGTCGATCTCCTCCACGGTCATCGGACGCCACCAGAGCGTCCACCCCGCGCGTTCGTCTCCCGGGTCGGGAACCTCCCACGTCGTCCGGTCCAGCCCGGCCCGACGCATCAGACGCTCACGCTGCCCGTCCGGACGCAGCTCGAACACGCCCCGCACGCCCCCCGTGTTCTCCCCCTCCAGGTCGGCGAGCGAGAAGTCGAGCGCGTCGGTCGTGCCCGGGCTCGCCCACCCCGCGGCCGGTCCCAGCAGCGAGTTGGGCAGGGGCGGGGCGCTGAGCACCACCTCGAGCCGCTGCACGCTCGCCGCCCCGCGCGGCTGCGTGCGCCCGCCCTCGATCATCCCCATCACGACCTCATCGACGCCCAGGATCACCCGCGCCCGCTCCACCGGCGCGTCCTCATCCACCTCCACCGTCGAGTTGGCCTTCATCACCAGCGTCTGCATCGCCCGACGCAGCGTCAGCTGCAGGCGTGCCATCTCGTTGGTCTGCTCGAAGCGCTTCGCCAGCACCCCCTCCGAACGCGCCGCGAAGTGAAAGACCGAGACCGTCCCGAGCAGCACCACCGATCCCAACGCCGCCGCCAGGATCGTCTCGATCAGCGTGAACCCGCGCGCCGACCTCACGGCGCGCTCCCCGAACGGCCCTGCAGCTCGATGATCTCGTTCATGATCTCCCGAAGCCCCTCGTCCGTGCTCAGCGTGTTCTCGTTCGAGTCCGGGCTGTGGTACTCGAACCCCAGCGGGTCGTAGAACCGCGTGATCACGACGGACGGGACCTCCTCGCTGAAGAGCGCCGACCCCCCCGACTCCTCGCTCAGCCAGACCCGGACGACCATGAGTCGCACCCGCTCCGGGCCGATGCCCGTCGGCGCGTCGTCGATCTCCGCCGCCGGGTCGTACGTGATCGATACCCGACGCTCGTCCATCCGCCACCGGTAACGCCACCGCGAATACTCGATCGGCAACGCGTCGCTCGGGAGCGAGTTCTTGTCATCGATGTACTGCAGGAGCAGGCGGTTGGCCAGCTCCGCGGCGCCCAGGCGTTGGGCCTCCCGCCCCTGCGACTTGAGGATGTACGAGTTCGCCGAGAGCAGCGTCGCCGTCGTCATCGCCAGCAGCGAGACGGCAAACACCACCTCAAGGATGGTGATCCCCCGCTCCCGAGCCGCCGATCTCCGCCTGCTGGCGCGCATCCGCTCCGTCCTCCGGACGCCCACGCCCCCCCGGGGGGCCTACTCCTCGTCGTTCATCGTCCAGACGTCGATGTCGTCCTCGGTGCCCAGCTCCTTGTCCGGGCCCATGCTCACCAGCTGGAACGGACGGTCCGGGCTCACGCTCGTCGCGCTGTAGAAGAAATCCTGCTTCCACGCGTCCTTCAGCTTGTCCGCCTGGAGGTAGGAGGGCGCCAGCGACTGCAGCGAGGGCGGCGGCGAGCCGTCCTTCTCCGCCATGTAGCTCTCGATCGAGGCCTTGATCACCGACATGCTCGCCTTCGTCGTGCTCACCCGGGCGCCCTTGGCGCGTCCGACCAGGTTCACCGCGGCCACCGCCATCAGCATCCCCATGATCACCAGCACGAGCGTCAGCTCAAGCAGCGAGAAGCCCGGGCGCGAGCCCCTCGTCATCCTCTTCGTCGTCCGCCGATCGGTCATGCCCTGCCAGCTCCTTCGGGCCGCCTCGCCGGGCGTCCCACACGCCCGCGTCCGCGGCTCACCCAAGTCTACGCCCCGATGCGCCGGATCCCCCTTCTTCCGCCCCACCCCGAGCACAAACGCCCGAACTCGCCCCTCATTGCCCCGATCCCCGCTTTCCGGACGCTCGCCCGAGGACCCCCGATCAGAGCGCGTTGCCGCTGAGCGTCAGCATCGGCGTCATGATCGCCATCAGGAGCGATCCGACGATCAGGAACATGAAGCAGATCAGCAGCGGCTCCAGGGCCGCCAGGGCCCGCTCCGTCTTCCGATCCACGTCATCGGCCATATCCCGCGCCAGCGTGTCGAAGGCCGTCTCCAGGTCCCCCGCCTGGTCCGCCGCGATCAGCAGCTTCCGCGTCGCCAGGGGGAGGGCCTCCACCTTCTCCACCAACGACCGGAACACCCCCCCCTCGATCAGGCTCTGGCGCAGCTTCTCCAGGTCCCGACGCAACGCCGGGTGCCCGATCGCGCTGCTCGAGGTCCCGAGCGCGTCGGCCAGAGGGATTGCGGCCCGGGACATCGCCGCCATGACGCTGAAGAACCGCGCCTGCTCCTGCGCCAGCACCAGGTCCTTGAACAGGGGCGCCTTGCGGAAGACCCGCGTGCCCCACGCCCGGATCGACGCCCGACCCAGGATCCCCGCGACGACAACCGCCGCGAAAACCGCGAACACGAGCAGGATGTTCGACCGCAGAAACTCGCCCACCCCGACGACGACCCTTGTGTACACCGGCAGATCCAGCTGGGCCTCCCGAAGGGCGGCGCCGATCATCGGCACCACGATCGTCAGCAACGCCGCCGCCGCCGCGAGCGTGATCACCAGCACGATGATCGGGTAGATCATCAGGCTCTTGGCCTTCTCCCCCAGCCGGACGCGCCGGCGGGCGTCCCGCGCCAGCTGCTCCGCCGCCCCGGCCAGATCCCCCGTCCGCTCCGACGCCCGGTAGACCGCGATGGTCACCGCGTCGAAAGACCCGACCTGGCGGCACGCCTCGGCGAAGCTCGAACCCGACGCAACCAGCTCACGCATCCGCTCCACACGGGGTTTGTTCGCCGCCGAGATCACCGACGCGGTCACCTCCAGCGCCTCGACCAGCGGCACCCCCCGCGAGAGGAGCTGCGCCAGCTGCTCGTTCATCTCCGCGTGGTCCTTGAGCGACATCTCCTTCGAGGAGGAGACCCATCCGGGAAGCCGCCAGGTCCGCAGCAGGACCATCCGGTCCTTGCGCAGGTCCTCGGCCAGGGCCCGCTCCGACCGCGCCTGGGCCATGCCCACCTTCCGCCCCCCGCCCGGTTTGGCGGCGAGGAAGAGAAACGAACTCGGTCCCATCGCGGCTCTCGTCATCGCTCAGAGCTTACCCATTGCCCCAGACCCGGTTCCCGAATCGCCCGTTTGATCGCGGGCCCACGCCCCTTCAACAATACGGGACGCACGCCCTCTCCTGGAGCCCGCATGGACTCGACCCCCACCTCTCCCGTCCAGACGCCCGCCCCCGCCCAACGCACCAGCCCGGCGGGCAATGCATCCCCCGAGACCATGCGGGCCCTCGTCAAACACCAGGCCGGCGAGGGACTCGGGTACGACGAACGACGCCCCGTCCCCGAGGTCGGCCCCCTCGACGTCCTCATCCGCGTCAAGAAGGCGGGGATCTGCGGCACCGACCGGCACATCTGGCAGTGGGACGACTGGGCCGCCTCGCGCATCCCCGTCGGCATCGTCACCGGACACGAGTTCGTCGGCGTCGTCGAGCACACCGGTTCCGCCGTCACTCAGTTCACCAGGGGCCAACGCGTCAGCGCCGAGGGGCACATCACCGCCGGCGTCGATTTCAACTCACGCACCGGCAACGCCCACATCGCCCGTGACACCAAGATCCTCGGCGTGGACCGCGACGGCGTCTTCGCCGACTTCGTCAGCGTCCCCGAGTCCAACGTCTGGCCCGTCCACGACGACATCCCCGACCGCATCGCCGCCACCTTCGACCCCCTCGGCAACGCGGTGCACACCGTCATGGCCGCGGGCGTCAGCGCCAAGTCCGTCCTGGTCTCCGGCGTCGGGATCATCGGGCTCATGGGCGTCACCGTCGCCCGCGCCGCCGGCGCCAGCCGCATCTTCTGCACCGACATCAACCCTCCCCGGCTCGAACTCGCCAGGAAGCTCGGCGCCGTCGAGGCCTTCGACTCCACACAGGGCGATCACTGGATCAACGAGGTCCGCAACGCCACACGCGGCGAGGGCGTGGACGTCCTCCTCGAGATGTCCGGAGCCCCATCCGCCATCGATGAGGGCTTCCGCGCCCTGCGCAACGGCGGGCGCGCCGCCCTCCTCGGCCTCCCCGCCAAGCCCGTCACCTTCGACTTCAACGCCAACATCATCTTCAAGGGCTGCGAGGTCCTCGGCATCAACGGGCGACGCATGTGGGAGACCTGGTACCAGATGGAGGAGCTGCTGCTCGGCAAGCGCCTCCAGCTCGACGAGATCATCACCCACGAGTTCCCGATCGAGCAGTACGAGAAGGCGTTCGACACCATGATCTCCGGCGAGGGGATCAAGGTGCTGATGAATCTGGACTGACCCGCTCAGTTCCGGTAGACGACGTGGCACGCCTTGCACGTCGCCCCCAGCTCCGCGAAGGCCGTCTCAACCTCCGCTCGCTCCGCCCCACCCACGATCAGGCCCTCCAGCCGGCTCGCCTGCGCCTGCGACTCGAGCATCATCGCCACGAAGTCCTCGGGTTGATCCCGGACCTCCGCGGTCTCGTTCAGCCGACGCAGCGTCTCCGCGACGATCCCCGCTTCCGACGCGGGCGCCAGGTCCGGGTGATCGCTCGGCGCCCCCCACCCCGCCTCACGGCAGAGCTTCAGGTTGTCCCACGCCCGGTCGATGATCGCCATCCCCGCCACAAACCCATCGACGGGCGCGACGGCGGGCGCCGCCGGCGCCCCCTCGATCTCACCCGCGTCGAGCGGCCCACACTCACGGACCGAGGCCCACAACCCCGGGTACGCCGGGCTCGTCCCCGAAGCCTCAAGCAGACGCACACCCCGGTCCGCGTCGATCCGCCCCAGCGCGATCAGCCCCGCCGCCGCCGCCGCCGGGCCCCGATGCTTCCCGTGGTGACAGTGCACATAGACCGGCCCCTCCGCGTCGCGCAGCGCCCGCGCGAGCTGGGCCGTCGCCTCCGCGTCCACCCCGTCGTACCCGATCGGCACGTGCGCATACCGCAGGCCCCTGGCCTCGGCCAACTCCACGTCCGGGCGGGCGCCATCGACCGAGATGATCGTCCGGACACCCATCGTGCGCAGCGCCTCAAACGCCTCTTCCCCCTTCGGCGCCGCCCCCGAGTACACCCCGGGCGTTGCCTCAAAAACATGGTGCAAGGCCGGGGGCGTCTCCACCGCCGACGGCCCCGAAGCAGCGCCGGAAGAAGAGCCGGAAGATGTTTGCGCCGGGTGGCATGAACACATGAAGCTCACGCAGAGCGCGGACGAGATCGCAACGACAGCGGTGATTCCCCTCATGAGAGGAGTGTAGCGAACCGCGCCCCTGCTTACTCGTCCACGACGCTCACCTCATGCCAGTCGAGCACGCGCGGGCGCACGCGATCCTCCTGCACGATCGTCACCATCTGCGCGATGGTCGTCCCGCCGATGGTCGTCCCGCCGATGGTCGTCGAGACGCTCCCCGGCGTGACCTCCTGCGTGACCTCATCCCCGCCGGGCCAGACCACCCGGAGGGTGTACGTCGAGGAGGGGTTCACCCCCCCGAGATGCGCCCAGATCGGCTCGATCCCCCCGTACCCTCGGGCCACGCCCACGTCCCGCCGGGCCAGGATCGCCGAGCCATCCGCGTTCCACAGTTCGATCCGCGCCCCGATCACGTCCACCGCGACCTCGTTCTCGCCCGGACGCACCGCCCGGACCTTCAGGTACGCCGTCCCGTCCGTGGTGTTCTCGAGCAGCACGTTGGTCCCCCCCGCCCGGGAGGCGGCGATGTCCAGATCACCGTCATTGTCAAAGTCCACAAAGACCGCGTCGTGCACGTCCCCCGAGATCCCGGCGCCTTCCTCCACGCGCTCGAAAGTCCCGTCCCCCTGGTTCTGATAGAGCAGCAGCGGGTCGTTCGCGTCCGTCGTCACGAGCAGATCCAGGTCCCCGTCGTTGTCATAATCCCCCCACGAGGCCGAACGCTGCTTCGCCGTGCTGTCGATCCCCCCCTCGGCGCTGGCGTTGACGAACAGCGCGAGCGGGACATCCTCCCCCGTCACCGCGTCGTAGACCCCGCTGACGCCGGCGTTCCGGTACAGAAACCCCGCCTCGCCAGCCCGGAAGCTCGGGCTGAACAGGTCCATGTCCCCGTCGTTGTCGTAGTCCCCCCACGCCGAGCCGGACTTGTCGTTCTCCCCGGTCCGGATCGCGATCCCCCGCTGATCGGCGATGTACGTCCCGTCCCCGCGCGACTGGAACAGACGCCCTCCCCCGTAGTGGTACAGGAAGTCGGGGTACCCGTCGTTGTTCACGTCGGCGCCCGAGACGTACTCCCCGTTCCCGTTGCGCCCGAACCCGGTCAGCCCGTCGGCGCTCTCGCTCGTGGCCTCAAAGCGCACGGGGTCCTCGCCGGAGTTGATCCCGAACCAGATCCCGTTAACGCAGAACATTACCAGAACGGTGAGCCCGTCGGCGTCCACATCACCGGACGCGACTCCCACGATGTTGCTCGGATCCGATAACACGGCGCTCACCA
>JBITAG010000203.1:0-5804 GCA_044439985.1 Phycisphaerales bacterium JB059
GGTCCCCCGCGCCCAGATCCAGCGCGGCTACGCCCTCGGCATGCCCATCGACGAGGCCGCGTTCCGCTCCCTCCACTTCTACCCCTTCCAGCCCGTCATCTACGGCGACCCCCTCGCCCGCCCCTTCGCCCACATCCCCCAGGTCACCGTTCCCGACGCCCCCACCGGCCCCGTCTCCGGCCCGCTCACCCTCACCCCGCAGGCCACCACCACCCACCCCTCCGCCACCATCGAGTCCTTGGAACTCCTCATCGACGGCGTCTCCGTCGGCGCCATCACCCCCGGCCAGTCCTTCCACGTCAACACCCTCCTCCTCGACGAAGGCTCCCACGACATCCGCGTGCTCGCCTACGACTCCACCTCGATCAGGACCGTCGGTCGATGGGTTGACCGCATCGACGTCGACAACACCCCCCACGCCGCCACCCTCAGCGTCGACACCACCAGCGCCAACCTTGTTCACCCCTTCCAGTTCACCATCAACGCCTCCGGCGCCCCCATCCGGGAACTCCGCCTCTTCCACAACGGTCGCGTCGTCGCCGCCGGAACCACCACCGACCCCCTGACCGTCCACGGCCAGATGCTCGGGGCCGGCCCCGCCCTCGTCGAGGGCCAGGCCGAGTTCACCGACGGGACCATCGCCTGGACGACGCCGATCCAGCTCGACATCGAACCCACCGGCGCCCCCTTCACCACCGTCCCCACCGTCTACAGCCACACCAAGACCGTCTCCCCCCTCGCCCCCTTCGTCGTCGAACTCCCCGCCACGCACTCCGAGCAGATCGACCGACCCAACTGGGCCGTCACCAACCCCCCGGACCAGGCCACGATGCTCAACGACTCAGGCCCCTACCGCATCTTCCAGCCCGATCCCGACGCCTCCGGGACCGACACCCTCGAGTTCCGCGTCTTCACCCCCACCGCGCAGAGCGTCATCGTCCCCGTCACCATCATCTACCAGATCCCCCCGGCCTGCCCCGCCGACATCGCCGAGCCCTTCAACGTGCTCGACTTCACCGACGTCATCGCCTTCCTCGGCGCCTTCGGCGCCGCCGAACCCGAGGCTGACCTCGCCCCCCCCTTCACCGTCTTCGACTTCTCCGACATCCTCGAGTTCCTCGCCTTCTTCGCCGACGGGTGCGCCGACTGATCGGCGCGCGAACAATCCCCGGATGGGACGCGATGAGTCACCCCTGACCAGGTTCCGACGCGCGCTGGCCGCCACCCGCTCCGGGCTGCGCCGCTATCCCCGCGACCTCACCCAGTCGATCACCTCACCCGTCCGCCCCGCCGCCCCCGTCGCCGGTCGCCGGCTCGACGCCATCCACGAGCACGACCCCTTCGCCGCCTCCTGGCTCGGGCACGCCTCCGTCCTCCTCCGACAGGGCGCCACCAACATCCTCCTCGACCCCGTCTTCTCACGCCGCATCGGACTCCGCGTCGGCCCCCTCGTCTTCGGACCCCACCGCCTCACCGAACCCATCACCCCCGACGCCCTCCCCCCCATCGACCTCATCCTCATCTCACACGCCCACTTCGACCACCTCGACCGCCCCTCCCTTAACGCCCTCCTCAACCCGCGCACCAACGTCATCGTCCCCCGCGGCGTCCGCAGACTCATCCCGCGCGGCTTCCGCCACATCATCGAACTCGACTGGGGCAAGTCCATCACCCTCTCCGGCGTCGAGATCACCGCGCACGTCCCCGAGCACTGGGGCGCCCGCGCCGCCGTCGATCGACAACGCCGATACAACGCCTACGCCATCCGCGGCGACACCCACGCCACCTTCTTCTCCGGCGACACCGCCTCCACCGACGCCTTCGACCACATCAAGAACATCGACCTCGCCGTCTTCGGCATCGGCGCCTACGACCCCTGGGAACACAAACACGCCACCCCGGAGCAGGTCTGGACCATGTTCTCCGCGATGAACGCCGCCCGCCTCCTCCCCGTCCACCATTCCACCTTCGAACTCTCCGACGAGGCCATCGACGAGCCGCTCGAGCGTCTCATCACCATCGCCGGCGACGAACACCCACGCATCGTCCGCGCCGACCAGGGCCAGCTCTGGACCCCGCAGTCCCCCTAGACCAGCGGCCCCCCGAGCCGGGCGACGTTCTCCAGAAACCGCTTCAACACCGGACGCTCCCCCCACGCCTGCGCGTCGATCTCCTCCGACGAGGACATGTACTCCCGCTGCAGCAATCGCAGCTCACTCGCCACGTCCGTGTCATAGATCAGAAGCGTCACCTCGAAGTTCAGGTGAAAGCTCCGCGTGTCGAAGTTCGCCGACCCGATCACGCCGAACTCCCGGTCCACCGTGATCGTCTTCGCGTGAAGCAGCCCGGGTGAATGACGGAAGATGCGGACTCCCGCGCGCATCAGGTCCAGGAAGTGCGACTGGCTCGCCAGCTGCACGATCGGCGCGTCCAGCTCCCGAGGCACCACCACCCACACCTCCACACCGCGCATCGCCGCCGACTCCAACGCCAGCTTCAGCGGCTCATCCGGCACGAAGTACGGCGTCGTCAGGATCAGCTCCTCCCGCGCCGCGTGAATCATCTCCAACGCCGCCCGCCGGATCGCCGACGACGCCTCCCCCGGTCCCGACGGCAACGCCTGAACCTCCGCGCCACCCTCGGGCCGCTCCAGCTCCGGCAGGTACGTCGCGACGTCCAGATCCTCCCCGCTGTCCAGCTGCCAGTCCCGCAGGAAGACCAGCCCCAACGCCTGCGCGGCAAGCCCCTCCACCCGCGCCGTCGCGTCGATCCACGGCCCCACGTGCGCTCGACGCGACACCCGGAACCCGTCGTCCGTCATGTTCTGGCTCCCCGCGTACGCCACACGCCCGTCGATGATCGCCAGCTTCCGATGGTTCCGCAGGTCGATCCGCTGCAACAGCATCCGCAGCGGATTGGCGTGCAACGCCTCCACCACCTGCGCCCCGGATCGGCGCAGCGCCTCCACCCGACGATCCTTCAGAAAGTCATTCCCCCCGTACGAGTCCACCAGCACCCGGCACTCCACCCCCCGCTCCGCGGCGCGCGACAACGCCTCCACCACCCGGTCCGGCTCGCCCCCCACCTGCCAGATGTACGTCAGCACGTGGCAGTGATGCCTCGCCTGGTCGATGTCCGCGCACAACGCCTCGATGAACCGGCCGCTCTGCCCGAACAGCTGCACCCGGTTGCCACCGAACGGGGGCAGCCCCGTCTGCACCGTCCCCAGCCGCGCGATCTGCTCAAACCGCTCCGCCCCCCCGCCCCAGTCACGACGCTGCTTCCACAGCGACACCGCCTGCTCCGCGAACGACGCCGAGATCCGGTGATACCGCGCGACCCGACGAGTCCCCAGCCGGCTCTCCCCCACCAGCAGGTACACGAACCCGCCCACAAACGGCACAAAGAAAATGATCGCCAGCCACGCCAGCGACGCCGACACCTCCCGCCGACGCATCACCACGCGCACCGAACGCAGGGCGCGGAACATCCAGTCCGCGCCCACCACGAGCACCGTCGCGATCAATCGCCAGTCCACCGGCGAAGGCTACCCGCCCCCCGCTCCCCCCGCTCAGGGGCCGTTCCCACCCCCGCCGCCACCACCACGACCGCCGCCACCCGGCCCGCCCGGCCCTCCGGGACCCCTGAACCCCCCACCGCCGGGGAAACCGCCCTCCCCGAAGATCTCCTCCAGGTTCAGCTCCTCCTCCCCGGCCAGCTCCAGATCGAGCATCATGTCCCGGAACGCCTGAACATCCGCCTGGTCGAGCACGCCGTCGAAGTTCACGTCCGAGGTCATCGACCCCTCGTTATACCTCGCCAGGAACGCCTCAAAGTCCGCGTTGTCCACCGCCCCATCGTTCCCCGTGTCGAACCGCTCGCGGAACTCCGTCCGCTCCCGCGCCGTCCGGAACTGGTCGAACGCCTCCCGACGCTCCTCCCCGTTTAGCCGACCATCCCCGTCGGCGTCGAAACGCACCGTGATCTCGTTCCGCACCGTCTCCCAGCGCGCACGCTGCTCGTCCCGCGCGATCGACTCCTCGACCTCGCTCAGCTCACCATCACCGTCCAGGTCGTACGCCGCCAGCATCCGATCCAGCCGCTCCTGCTCACGGGCGCGCATCGCCGTGTCCATCGCCGCCAGCTCTTCCTCGCTCAACACCCCGTCCCCGTCCGCGTCGAACCGCATCGCGAACCGACGCCCACGAGGCGAGTTGAGCATCCGCTCCCGACGCGCCGCGCGACGCTCCTCGTCGCTCACCACGCCGTCCCCGTCCGTGTCCATCCGCTCCGCCCACGCCGCTCGCATGGCCTCGCGCATTTTCCGGCGTTCCTCGTCGCTCAGTTCCCCGTCCCCGTCCAGGTCGTACGCGCTCCAGTCTCGATCCCCGAACCCGCCGCGCCGTCCCTCCCCCTCGTCACGACGCTCGCGCTCGGGCCGAGCCCGCTGGACCGGACGCTCCGGGGCCGGCGCCTGCTCGACCACCGGCGCCACCTCAGGCTCCGGCGCCGGCTTCGACGCCTGGAACGCGAGCACCCCCCCCACGCCGACGGCCCCGACCACGCCAGCCGCCGCACCGATCATCTTCCCGTTCATGCCTGAGACCTCCAGCCCGCGGGCCGGACCGAGCCGCGACCGCGACTCGGCCCCCACGATCACCCGCTCAACGCCGAGCAGACCCCGATATTGCACCCACCCCCGGGATGCCCATCGGGCCAATGACAAGGGCCCCACCAACCGCGGGGCCCCGTCGTCAAGTGGCGAGGGGGAGACTTGAACTCCCGACCTGCGGGTTATGAATCCGCCGCTCTAGCCAGCTGAGCTACCTCGCCAAGATGTCTATCAGGGGCGGATCGTAGCCACCCTACCCCGCCGAGGACCCGCCCCGCGTCAGGACCCGTTCGCCCCACCCTCCGAGACCGGACGCTCCACCGGGGCCGACTGGCTCACCCGCACGTCCTGTCCCTGGGCGTCCGTCGGCGTCCGCGCCGCCTCGAACTTCGCCGGCTCCGGGCGGCTCGCCGCCTCGTCCACCTCGGTCTCGATGTCCTTGAGCCCCTTCTTGAACTGCACGATCCCCTGCCCCAGGCTCCGCCCCACCTCGGGAAGCCGCCGACCGAACAGCAACAGCATGATCACCCCCAGAATGATCAGTTCCGGGGCGCCCAGATTCGGGATGAAAGCCATCGTGTTCATCCAAGCTCCTTCCCCGGTTGCCCGGGCTCCGGAAGGGCGGCCCTGCCCTCCCCTCGATTCAAGGTACCCGCTCGCCCCCCGTCAACGCGAATCCCCGATCAGATCACCGGCTCCCCCAGCCCGAGCCGCTGCTCCGCCGCCGAAACCACGTTGCTCAGCAGCGCCGCCACCGTCATCGGCCCCACCCCCCCGGGCACCGGGCTCACCCACCCCGCCACCCCGCAGACCCCCTCAAAGTCCACATCCCCCACCGTCCGCGTCTTCCCCGCCTCGTCCGTCACCCGGCTCGTTCCCACGTCCACCACCACCGCCCCCGGCTTCACCATCTCCGCGCGAATCAGCCCCGGCTTCCCCACCGCCGAGACCAGCACGTCCGCCGACGCGCACAACCCCTCCAGCCCCCACGTCCACGCGTTGCAGCGCACCACCGTCGCGTCACGACGCAACAGCAGCACCGCGTTCGGCGTCCCCACCACCTTTCGCGCCCCCCCCCCCCCCCCACCCCCCCCCCCCAACACCACCCCCCGCCACCACCCCCAACCCCCCCCCCCCCCCCCCCCGCCCCCCCCCCCGCGGCGCCCCCCCCACCCCCGAGTCACCCAGTTCC
>JBITAG010000204.1:0-2817 GCA_044439985.1 Phycisphaerales bacterium JB059
AGGTGGTGGACTCGCGGCCCTCGCACCAGTGGGGGATGGCGCGGGGGGCGCGGGGGGAGGCGCCGACGGCGGGTTCGCGGAGGTGGGCGCGGACGCCGGGGTGGTTGTCGTGGGTGCGGGTGACGCGTCGCCCGCTGAGGCGGTCGATGGTGGCGCGGAGGGCGGCGAGGGCGGGGGTGGGCGCGGGCTGGGGGCGTCGTGCGTTGTCGGTGGTCCAGGGGTCGACGAGGGCGAGGGTGGCGCGGGCGGGGGGATCGCCCTCGGGGGAATAGGTGGGGGCGAACTGGGACCAGAACATGACGGCGTGACGGACGAACTCGGCGGCGGAGACGCGCGGGCCGTAGCGGGCGGGGTCGAGGGGCTCGATGGCAAGGGTGAGCCCGGGCCGGTCGGAGGGGTCGGCGTCGGGTGGGAGGGGGGCGAGCCGGCGTGCGGCGTCCCAGTCTTCCTTGAGGATGGCGTAGGCGTTGATGTCGTCGCCGGGGGTGGAGAGGAGGGTGAGGTCGCGTCCCCAGCCGACGGCGTCGGGGGAGATGAGGTCGTCGGAGTGCCAGGGGATGTCGATGACGGGTCCGGGGATCATGGCGCTCAGCGCGGTCTCGATGCGTGCGAGGGAGTCGGGGAGCTTGGTGTCCTCAAGGGGCGCGCCCTGCTGGGGGATGCCGATCTGCCAGCGTCGGATGCGTTGTCCGAAGCGGTCGAGGAGGGTGACGGCGGAGGACTCCCAGACGGAGGGATCGCCGGCGAGGAGGGCGGGGACGTCGTGGGGTTCGAGGTTCTCGCTGGAGGCCAAGGCGTCGGGGACGCGCGCGAAGCTGAGGGTGAGCCGGACCCAGTCGTCGATGATGTCGTTGAGGGGGTCTCCGAGCGCGTCGATGAGGGCGCGTTGGGCGGCGGCGTCGTCGGTCCAGCCCCAGACGCCGAGGGTGAGGGCCCCGGCGCCGGAGGCGCGGATGAGGGGCACGAGGGCGTCGAGGTCACCGAGGCGGAGACGGGGGACGATGAGGCCGAACTGCTCCCAGTCCTCGAGGTGGCTGGGTCGGGCGTCGGGGCCCTGTCCGACGCGGTCGGGGCGTCGGCGTGGGGGAACCCAGGCGAAGCGGGTCTCGGCGGCGCCGACGAGCACGTCACCGACGCGGACCTCGAGGGAGGCGCGGTACCAGCCGAGCCGGTCGATCGGGGGGGTCCAGGACTCGACGAGGCGACCGCCGGGGAGTCGGTGGCGTTCGCGGGCGACCTCGCGCCCGTCGGCGTCGGTAATGATCGCGTCGACGGTGAGCGGGTCGCCGGCCAGATCGCGGACGAGCAGGTCGAGCGTGGGGCGTTGGGGGGAGACGGTGACGGCGCCGGGGCTGCGTGGGTTGATCTCGATGCGGGGCATGGCGACGACGCCGACCTCATCGAACCAGGCGCGGGCGTGAAAGTCCTCGCGGACGACGGCGAAGGCGCGCTCGCTGCGTTCGGGGTCGAGCTGCTCGGGTTGGAGGAGGAGCAGCTCGATCTGGAGGAAGGCGGCGTCGGGGTGGTCGCCGAGGACGGGGGCGCGGAGACGGGTCCAGGTCTGGGGGGAGCGGACGGCCTGGGAGCGGGACTCGGAGCCGGGGATGGGCTGGAGGCTCTGGTCGAGGAGGCGGGCGGCGATCTGGGCGCGGGCGTGGGTGAGGTCGCGGGTTCGGACGCTGGCGAGGATCATGTAGTCGGCGCCGGGGAAGATGGGGACGACGCCGGGGCGCATGAGGAGGCTGGCGGAGCCGCCGTTGGCCTCGAGGCGGACGGAGCCTTCGCCTTCGAGGGCGGGGGCGTGGTAGTCGAGTTCGGCGCGGTTGAACCGGGGGAAGCCGGGGCGGTCGCGTCCGATGGCGGGCTCGTGCTGGCCCCGGACCCAGCCCTCGGGGACCTCGAGGGGGTTGGTGCGGCGTTCCTCGAAGTCGAAGAGGGCGACGACGCGCGAGGCCCGCTCGGGGCGGACGTTCCGGGGGATCGTTCTCAGGGGAGACTGCTCGGTGGGTGCGAGGGACTGGGCGGGGGCGGGGGCGGCCAGGAGGGCGAGCAGGATGGGGATCAATCGGAAGGGGCGCACGGGGTGTGTATCGGCCGGTCGGGGGCGGGCGCTGCATGCGCCGTGGGCGGGGGGCGCCGGTGTATGGTGAGAGGCCCAGGAGACGCCCCATGAGCCCGACCGACGAGCCGCTGTACGCCCCCCCACCGCCCGACGCGCCGCACGAGCCGCTGGAGCGGTACGAACCGGGGACGGCGTCGGAAGTGGCCGCCCGGGGGTTCTACGAGGTGATGCGGAAGCGTCGGACGGTGCGGATGTTCTCTGACGCGCCGGTGAGCCGGGAGACGATCGAGTGGGTGATCCGATCGGCGGGGACGGCGCCGAGCGGGGCGAACAAGCAGCCGTGGCGGTTCGTCGCGGTGAGCGACCCGGGGACGAAGGCGCGGATCCGGTCGGCGGCGGAGGAGGAGGAGCGGGCGTTCTACACGTCGCGGGCGAGCGAGCGGTGGCTGGAGGACCTGCGCCCGTTCGGGACCGACCCGGACAAGCGGTTCCTGGAGATCGCGCCGTGGCTGGTGGTGGTGTTTGCGCTGAAGAAGACGGATGACGGGGGGCAGACGTACTACCTGAACGAGAGCGTCGGGATCGCGACGGGGATGCTGCTGGCGGCGGCGCACCACGCGGGTCTGGCGACGCTGACGCACACGCCGAGCCCGATGGGGTTCCTGCGCGAGACGCTCGGGCGCCCGGAGAACGAGCGTCCGTACCTGCTGATCCCGATGGGGTACCCGACGAGGGACTGCGTGGTGCCGCGGATC
>JBITAG010000205.1:0-6948 GCA_044439985.1 Phycisphaerales bacterium JB059
TACGAGGGATCAAGCACCGTCCTGAATGCAGGCGGCCCAGACGAGCACATCGAGTACACACCACCTCTCCCAGTGCTCGACGATTCCAGGGCCAATCTACTCCCCGCCGCACTGCTCGCGATCGAGCAGGAAGTTCTCTCCGGTCGCCCCGATGTGCACAGAGTATCACTCGAAATCGGGGCCCCGCTCAGCGCCACCGATGATCCTGCCCGTTTCCTCGGGGCCGGCATCGATCCCCAGGCGGTGATCAAACGGGTCAAAAAGTCGGCATTACCCCGTCTTCGTGATCCACAGCTCGACCTCCTCCTCTCCCCCACCGCTTCAGCGGCGCTGCTTGTTGACCATTACGGCCTGGCCCCGGCCGACGCCAGCGCCTTTGTCAATGGCACGCTCGATCTCGACGACACAACCCAGGCGTTTCGCAGCGCGGCTGTGCAGAGCCTCGCGCAGCACGGCATCTCGGCGCCAGCAGCGAGTGATGTGTTCGACCTCCGCCTCGCGCTCGACGATGACCAGGCCTTCTATCTGGCCGCGATCGAGGCGCTCATCGACGCTGGCGAACCGGTCGCCCCGATTCTTGCTGCGGGGCAAGCAGTAAGCGATCCCACCCACCCGCTCTCAGCGACGAATGACCCCGGCGATATCGAGATCGAAATCACCCTCGAGGGTGAGGTCGAGGTCAGCATCCCGCCGTTCGTCACAATCACGGTCAAGGCCTCCGTGACCGTCCGGGGACCGCTGTCCGATTACGCGGCGTTGCTCGCTGAAGCACAGGCGGCACTTGAGGTCGCGTTGGATGTCGCCGAGGCCGAAGCCCGCCGCAAGCTCGAAGACCTCCCACGGTGAATCGAAGTGCTTTCGGGTCGGACTCGGACACGATCGACGCCCCCGCTCTCCCAACGCGGACGCGGCGGATCTGAGAAAGACAGAACCGAAGACAACGACCGCAAGCGACGTCCTCAGCGGGTTCTCAACCGGACCCGCCGAGACTTTACGCCTCACCCAGCGTTCGACGCGAGCGCAGCACCTCGTCCGAATCCACCAGCCCGTCCTTCAGACGGATCACCCGCTCGCACCGCTCCGCGATCGAGTCGTCGTGCGTGACCATGATGATGGTCATCCCCTTGTCGTGCAGGTCCTCGAACAGGGTCAGGATCGCCTCACCCGTCTTCGAGTCCAGGTTGCCCGTCGGCTCGTCCGCCATCAGCACCACCGGGTCCGTCGCCAAAGCCCGCGCGATCGCCACGCGCTGCTGCTGACCACCCGACAGCTCACTCGGACGGTGCCCGATCCGATCCCCAAGCTCAACCAGCTCCAGTTTCGCCTTTGCGCGGTCCAGACGCTCCTGCTTCGGCACGTCCTGGTAGAACAGCGGCACCGAGACGTTCTCCTCCACCGTCAGCTGCGGGATCAGGTTGAACGCCTGGAACACGAACCCGATCTTCTTCCCCCGGAAGGCGCTCAGCGCCTCGTCCGACAGGCGTTGCGCCGGCGTCGCGTCCAGCAGGTACTCCCCGCTCGTCGGGCGGTCCAGACACCCCAGGATGTTCATCAGCGTCGACTTCCCCGACCCCGACGCCCCCATGATCGCCACGTACTGCCCCTGCGGGATCACCAGATCCACCCCGCGCAGGGCCTCGACCATCACCGACCCGTCCGGCTTGTAGTACACCTTCGTGACGGCGCGCAGCTCCGCCACCGGCTGGACGGCGTCAGCGTCTGAACGGATCGGGGACTTCGCGGGCATCGTGGTCATCATTGCACTCTACCGGCAACCCCGCCCCCGGCTGCCCCAACGCCCCGAATCACGCCGCGCGATCCCCAGACGCGCACACCCTCCCCCGATCTGCAAGGATGACCCTCCATGGACCTCTGGTCGGCCCTCTTCAGCATCCTCGTCCTCCTCACCGCGGCCCTCGTCCTCGGTGTCCTCTGCGAACGCCTCCGCCAGAGCCCCATCCTCGGCTACCTCCTCGCCGGCACCCTCCTCGGCCCCAACGCCTTCGCGCTCATCGCCGACACCGCCGAGGTCGCCGCCCTCGCCGAACTCGGCGTCGCCCTCCTCCTCTTCACCATCGGCCTCGAGTTCTCCTGGGGGCGCCTCCGACGCCTCGGACCCGCCGCCCTCTTCGGGGGCGCCGCCCAGGTCGTCCTCACCGCCGGCGCCGGCTTCGCCCTCTCCCTCGCCTTCGGCCTCTCCCCCGGCCCCGCCTTCGCCATCGGCGCCATCGTCGCCCTCAGCAGCACCGCCGTCGTCCTCCGCCTCCTCGTCGCCCGCGCACAGATCGAGAGCGTTCACGGACGCCACGTCCTTGGCGTCCTTCTCATCCAGGACGTCGCCGTCGTCCCCCTCGTCCTCCTCGTCACCGTCTTCGGCGCCGACGCCGACGCCTCCGGCGTCCTCCTCGACATCCTCCGCACCATCCTCTGGGCCGGCGTTCTCGTCCTCGCCTTCTACGTCCTCTTCAACATCATCGTGCCGCGCATCCTCGTCCTCCAATCACTCCAGCGCAACCGCGACCTCCCCGTCCTCCTCGCCATCGTCACCGGCCTCGGCGCCGCATGGGGCGCCCACACGCTCGGCCTCTCCCCCGCCCTCGGCGCCTTCGCCGCCGGCATGCTCCTCGCCGAGTCCCCCTTCTCCACCCAGATCCGCTCCGACGTCGCCCCCCTGCGCACACTCCTCGTCACCCTCTTCTTCAGCTCCATCGGCATGGTCGGCGACCCCGGATGGCTCGCCGCCCACATCCCCGCCGTCCTCGCCATCGTCCTCGCCATTGTCCTCGGGAAGGCCACCATCGTCTGGGGCCTCCTCCGCCTCTTCCGCCTCCCCCACGCCCACGCCCTCGCCGCCGGCCTCTGCCTCGGACAGGTCGGCGAGTTCTCCTTTGTCCTCGCCGAGATCGCCCGCGGCCAGCTCCTCTCCGACGACCTCTTCAAGCTCATGATCTCCGCCACGATCGTCACCCTCTTCCTCACCCCCTACCTCGTCGCCTGGGGCCCCGGGGTCGCCCACGCGCTCGTCTCCCGGCTCCAGCACGCCCGCCTCCTCGCACCCCCCGCCTCGAACCCGCCCCGGCCCGACACCCCCGCCCCCCCGCGCGTCCTCGTCGTCGGCTTCGGCCCCACCGGACGCGTCGTGACCGAGAGCGTCCTCCGCATGGGAGAACGCGTGGTCGTCATCGACCTCAACCCGCGCGTGCTCCGCGCCGCCGACAGCCCCGGCCTCACGCCCCAGCTCGGCGACGCCCGACACGCCGACGTCCTCGAGCACGCCGGTGTCGAGTCGATCGGTGTCGCCGTCCTCACCATCCCCGACACCGAGACCTGCCGCGCCGTCGCCGACCGCATCAGCGCCATGGCGCCCGCGGCCCACGTCATCGTCCGAGCGAGATACAACCGAAGCCTCGAAGAACTCACCGACGCCGCGGACGAGATCATCGACGAAGAGCGCAGCGTCGGCCTCCGACTCGCGGCCCGGGTCCGCCGGCGACTGCGCGCCACCACGCCCCCTCAGGCGCCCGAAGACGATGATTGAACCGCGCCCCGCGCCGATCGGTCAGGTGGCGCTCGCGTCGTCGAGCTGCAGGCCCGCCAGCGCGGTGAGCGTGTCCGGCGCAAAGGTGAAGACCTTGTCCAGGCCCGTCACCAGCATCACCGACCAGACCTCGTCCGAGACCCCGCACAGACGCAGCTGGCGGGAGGTCTCCGTGAGGAGCTTCTGCAGGCGGAGCAGCTGCGCGATGTTCGAGCTGTTCACGTAGCTCACCGCGCGAAAGTCGAGCACGACATGCGGGGCGTTGTCACCCCCGGCGTCGTTCACCGAATCGATGACGCTCGACAACTCTTCCGACAGGGCCGGCTCATCCGACAGGTTCGCCAGCAGAATATTGTCAGACCACTCGATCGCCATCGCGTTCTCCGATCCCGCCCCTCCGCCCAGTGTACGACCCCCGGGAGCGCGGTGTTCCGCCCGTCTCAGGACTCGCCGGACGCCTCGCCCGCCTCACCCTCACCCGCGACCGAAGCCTCGGGCTGCTCCTCCTCCGCCACACGGGCCGCGGTGATCACCGCGTCCCCGTCCTTCAGCCCCACCACCCGGACACCCTGCGCCCCACGCCCGTAGCGCGAGATCGAATCCGCGTTCATCCGCACCAGCTGCCCGTTCCTCGAGATCACGACGACATCGTCGGTTTCCACCACCCCGATCGCCGCCACCGTCCGACCGTTCCGAGCCGTTTGCGTGATATCGGCCCGTCCCGTCCCCCCACGCGACTGCGACCGCGCCTTCCCGGACTCCGGCTGCACCCGGTACTCGTCCACCAGCGTCCGCTTCCCGTACCCGTTCTCGGTCACGGTCAGCAGGCACAGACCACGCTCGATCGCCCGCGGGTCCGTCTCGAACTCGCTGTGCGCCCCGTCGTCGGCGAGCATCGGCACCCGCACCACCCCCACCACCTCGTTCCCCTCTCGCAGGTCGATCCCCTTCACACCCGCCGCAGACCGACCCATCAGACGCACGTCCTGCTCGTTGAACCGGATCGCCATCCCCTCCGCCGTCACCAGCAGGAGGTCGTCCGACCCGCTCGTCAGCACCACCGTCAGCAGCTCGTCCCCCTCCTTCAGACCCACCGCGATCAGACCGCTCTTGCGGACGTTCTGGTAGTCCTTCAGCGCCGTCCGCTTCACGATCCCGTGGCGCGAAACGAACGTCAGAAACCGGCTGCCCGACTCGAAGTTCTTCACCGCGAGGAACGCGCACGTCCGCTCGCCCTCACGCAGATCGATCGAGTTCACGATCGCCCGCCCCTTGCTCGTCCGGCTCATCTCCGGAAGCTCATAGACCTTGATCTTGAACACGCGCCCCGTGTCCGTGAAGCAGAGCAGGTCGTCGTGCGTCGAGGCCACGAACAGGTGCTCGATGAAGTCCTCGTCCTTGCTCGTCCCCGCCCGGATCCCCTTCCCGCCGCGCCCCTGCGCCTGGTAAGTCCCCAGCGGCACACGCTTGGCGTACCCCGCGTGAGAGATCGTCACCGCCATGTCCTCCTCGCGGATCAGCGAGGCGATGTCGATGTCCCCCGCCGCCTCCTCGATCTTCGTCAGACGGGGCGACCCGAACCGGGCCTTCATCTCCAGGCAGTCCTCGATGATGATGTCTCGCACACGCTCCGCCGACGCCAGGATCGCCTCGTAATCCTCGATCTGCGCCACCAGCTCCGTGTACTCCTTCACCAGACGCTCGATCTCCAGGCCCACCAGCTGAATCAGCCGCATCGCCCCGATCGTCTCCGCCTGGATCCGCGTCATCAGGCTCCCCCCCGCCGCGTCCGCCGCTCGCACGCGCTCCATCAGCCGCGCCGGGATCGACGCCGCCGCCGGGTGGTCCGCCGGAATGCGGAACCGCTTGCGCATCAGCTTGTCGATCGCCTCCTCGCGCGTCTGGCTCGACTTGATCAGCTCGATGACCTCGTCGATGTCGCAGACCGCGTAGATCATCCCCTCCAGCACGTGGGCCTTCTTCTTCGCCTCACGCAGCAGGTGCGCCGTCCGCCGGCGGATCACCTCGACCCGGTGATCCACGTAACACTGGATCAGCTCCTTCAGCCCCAGCGTCCGAGGCTGGCGGTTCACCAGCGCGATGTTGATGATGCTGAACGTCTGCTGCAGCGGCGTGTGCTGGTACAGCTGGTTCTCGATCACGTCCGGGTCCGCGCCCCGCTTCAGCTCGATCACGATCCGCGTCCGCGCGTTCCGCCCCGACTCGTTCCGGACGTCCGAGATCTCCTTGATCCGCTCGTCCTTCACCGCCTCGACGATCTTCTCCACCAGCGTGTTCTGCACCAGCCCGTACGGGATCTCATCGATCACCAGCTGCTCGCGCCCGTTCGCCATCTCCTCGGCGTGGCACACCCCGCGGACCGTCACCCGACCACGCCCGCTCTGGTACGCCTCCAGGATCCCCATCCGCCCCCGGATCACGCCCCCCGTCGGGAAGTCCGGACCCTTCACCCCCTGGTAAACGACCTCCCCCTCCTCGTTCAGCTCGTCCGTCATCAACGACGCCAGATCGATCTCCGGATCGCGCACCACCCGCACGATCGCGTCGAGGATCTCCGTCGGGTTGTGCGGCGGCAGGCTCGTCGCCATCCCCACCGCGATCCCCATCCCCCCGTTCACCAGCAGGTTCGGGAACTTCCCCGGGAGCACCGTCGGCTCCTGCAGCCGGTCGTCGTAGTTCGGCTGAAAGTCCACCGAACCCAGCTTGATGTCGGTCATCATCTCGACCGACCCGTGGTGCATCCGCGCCTCGGTGTACCGCATCGCCGCCGGCGGATCACCATCGATCGAACCGAAGTTCCCCTGCGGGTCCACCAGCGGCACGCGCATCTTCCACTGCTGCGCCATCCCCACCAGCGTCGGGTAGATCACCCCCTCACCGTGCGGGTGGTAGTTCCCCGACGTGTCGCCGCAGATCTTCGCGCACTTCAGGTGCTTCTTCCCCGGACGCAGGCCCAGGTCGTTCATCGCCACCAGAATGCGCCGCTGGCTCGGCTTGAGCCCGTCCCGGACGTCGGGCAACGCCCGGTCCATGATCGTGCTCATCGCGTACGTCAGGTAGCTGTCCTGCAGCTCCCGCTCGATATCCAGCTCGACGATCTTGCCCGCCCCGATGTCCTTCGAAGCCAGTCCGCCATCGCCGTTCTGTTCCTGATCGGGCATCGACGTCCGCTCCCTCCGGTGCTGCGCACCGTCTGTTCCAAGCCTCTCGCCGAGCCTCCAAGGCCCGCCAAACCCCCGATTCGAGGCGCATACCTTAGTACACGCGTGCGCGCGCACGCGCGAAACGGCGCCCCCCCCCCGCCCGGCCGGCCCGGCCACGCGGCCCGGGGGCCGCACCCCGCCGGCCCCCGCACCCACGCCGCCGCCCGCGCCCCCCCCGCCACCCCC
>JBITAG010000206.1:0-8360 GCA_044439985.1 Phycisphaerales bacterium JB059
ATCGCCGCTATTAAACAACAACCCGGCCGGGCCCCCGCCCAAGGTGGGCCACGACAACATACCTTACCCGAGGGGCGCGCCCGACGTGGCTTTCAGCGAGTCGAAGGCCCAGGGGTTCTTCAAGCACGCCCGGGCCGCGCACGACTCGTTCAACTACGCCTACGCGATGACGCTGTGGCTCAACGGGCTGCGTCAGTACCCGATGAGCATGGAGGGCCTGGAGGGGTTCCTCTCGTCCGCGATGACCTTCAACGGGTCCGAGATGGACGACAAGTCGAGGAAGAAGGCCCTGAAGGAGGCCCGCCAGGGGGTCAACGGGAAGGGGCGTCAGGGCAAGTACGTCCTGAGTCTCTTCGATTTCGGGACCAACCCGACGGACCTTGGGGCGGCGTTGAAGGCGGCCGAGAACGCGGCGGCCCTGACCTGCCGCGAGGCCGCGCAGTACATCGCGACCCACGCCTTCAAGCTGGCGGCGGCGGATCCGAAGCGTCAGAAGAAGGAGGTCTACGTCCGCCTGATGGACGCCTTCGAGAACATCGAGGCGTACGACCTGGCGGTGCAGGCCGGCAACTCGGCGATGATCCTGGACCGGTCGGACGGCGAGCTGGCCAACCGGGTCCGGAACCTCGGCGCCAAGGCGACAATGAGCAAGGGCGGGTACGAGGACGTCGGGCAGGAGGGCGGCTTCCGCAAGAACATCCGGGACGCGGAGAAGCAGCGCCAGCTTCAGGAATCGGAGCAGATCAGCAAGACGCAGGACGTCAAGGACCGGCTGGTGGCCGAGGCGGAGGCGGCGTACAACGAGCGTCCCGACGATGTGCCCACGATCGAGCGGTACGGGAAGGCCCTGCGTGACCGGGGCAAGAACGCGGACGAACTCAAGGCGATGGCCCTCTACACCAAGGCGTTCAAGGAGACGGGGCAGTTCAAGTTCCGCCAGATGTCCGGCGACATCCAGATCCGGCGTGCGCGTCGGGAGGTCTCCAAGGCAAAGCAGGCCCTCGACGCCAAACCGGACAACGCCGAGGCGCTGGAGCGGGTGGAGAAGGCCTCCAAGGCGTTGCTCGAGCTGGAGATCAGCGAGCTGACGCTCCGCGTCGAGAAGTACCCGACGGACCTCTCGATCAAGTACGAGCTGGGACGCCGGTTTGCCCAGGCGGGCCGATACAACGAGGCGATCGAGCAGTTCCAGCTCGCGCAGGAGGACGCCAAGATCCGGCGACAGGTCCTCTTCGAGATGGCCAACGCGTTCATGCGGCTCGGGGGATGGCTTGACGAGGCGATCGAGACCTACCGCAGCGCCCTGGACGGCCTGGCGGATGAGAAGTCCGACCTGGGCATGGAGATCCGGTACGGGTTGATGGCCGCCCTGCACGAGAAGGGGGAGTCGGCCCGAGACCTCGGGGCGGCGGAGGAGGCGGACAAGCTCGCCGCGGGAATCGCCATCCAGAGCTTCGGGTACAAGGACATCCGGGAGCGTCGGGAGAAGATCAAGGCCCTGATCAGCGACCTCAAGGAAGGGGACTGAGGGGTGGGGCGTCGATCCGGGGAGGGCTCGGTCGTCGCGATGATCCCGGCACGCCTGGGGTCCACCCGGTTCCCCCGCAAGGCCCTCGCCGACGAGACCGGGACGGCGTTGGTCGTCCACGTCTGCCGGGCGGCGGCGGTCGCGGAGCGGGTCGGGCGGGTGGTCGTGGCGACCGACAGCGAGGACATCGCGCAGGTGGCCCGGGGCGAGGGCTTCGAGGCCGTCATGACGGGGGAGCACCCCAACGGGACGAGCCGACTCGTGGAGGCAAGCGACCGGCTGGGCCTGGACGCCACCGAGACGGTCGTGAACGTGCAGGGGGACGAGCCGGAGATCGAGGCGGGGGTCATCGACGCGGCGGTGCTCGCGTTGCAGACCCCGCTCGGGGGGCAGACGGGGGCGGTGGGGCCCGTGGTGAGCCCCATCCGTTCGGTGGAGGAGGCGGAGAACCCCAACGTCGTCAAGGCCGCGCTGGGGGTGCTTGAGGGGGAGACGGGCGTCGCCCGGGCGATGTACTTCAGCCGGGCGACCATCCCGTTTGACCGGGACGGGACGGGGGACGCCCGGCGATTCCGGCACGTCGGGCTCTACGCATACACGGTGAGCGTGCTGCGGCGCTACCCCGGCATGGGGGAGACACCCTGCGAGGCGAGCGAACGGCTCGAGCAGCTGCGCTGGCTTGAGCAGGGGCTGACCATCCACGCCGCCGTCCGGGAGGCTTCACACGCGGGGATCGACACGCCGGAGCAGTATCGGGCATTTGTCGAGCGTTGGCGTGGTCGCGGGGCGTGAACTTGCGTGGACAAACCCGCCCCGGGATTGTCCCGGGCGCGAGTTTTGTTACGATGGGTTATGCCCCTCTCTCTGGATACGAGTGATGACGTGTCGTTGAGTCCGCTCGGTGTCCGACGCATGACCCGCGCCGGCGCCCACGCGTCCGTCCCGGACGAGCCGCCCGGCAGCGACGGAAACGGCGGATCGGACCTGCTCGCGGCGGCGGGGGCGGCGCCCTCGGCCAGTGAGTTCTACTCCCCCATCCCGGACGGGTACCGCAAGGGACGGCACAAGTACGTCGCCGTGCTCGGCACGGTCATGTCCGGCCTGGGCAAGGGGATCTTCGCCTCGAGCATGGCCAAGGTTCTCAAGGACAAGGGCCTGACCGTCGCCCCGATCAAGATGGAGGGGTACCTCAACATCGACGCGGGCACGCTCAATCCGTACCGGCACGGGGAGGTCTTCGTGCTCGACGACGGGACCGAGTGCGACATGGATTTGGGCACGTACGAGCGGATGCTCGACCAGAACCTGACGCGCCGGAACTTCGTGACCTCCGGGCGGATCTACTCCGAGATCCTCGACCGGGAGCGTCAGGGGGTCTATCTCGGGCGTGACGTGCAGATGATCCCGCACGTCACGGGCGAGGTGAAGCGGAAGCTGCGTGAGCTGGCCCTTCGGGGCGATGGGCAGAATCCGGCGGACGTGGTCTTCATCGAGGTCGGCGGGACGGTGGGGGACTACGAGAACGGGTTCTACATCGAGGCGCTCCGTGAGCTGGCCTTCGAGGAGGGGCCAGACTCGGTCTGCTTTGTGGCCCTGACGTACGTCATCGAGCCCAAGGCGCTGGGGGAGCAGAAGTCGAAGGCCGCCCAGCTGGGCATCAAGCGGCTTCTCGAGGCGGGGATCCAGCCACACCTGATCGCCTGCCGGGCGACGAACCCGGCGCAGCGGAAGGTGATGGAGAAGATCGCGATGTTCTCGAACGTGCCGCTCCGCCGGGTCTTCTCCATGCACGACCGGGAGAGCATCTACACGATCCCCGACGACATGCGGAGCGAGGGGCTCGACCGGGAGGTGCTCAGCGTCCTCTCGCTGCACGACCGGGTGGACACCCGTCACGAGGACGGCGCCCGACGCGTCTGGGGGGAGTTCGAGCGGAGGCTGACCGGCGCCCGTGAACGCGAGATCACGATCGGGATCACGGGCAAGTACGCCGAGCTGCGCGACGCGTACGCCTCGATTGAGAAGGCCGTGGAGCACAGCGCGGTCCACCTTGGGTGCACGGTGAATCAGCGGTGGATCGAGACGAGCGACATCACGGAATCGAACGTGGGGCAGATGCTCGACGGGCTGGACGGGGTGATCGTGCCGGGCGGGTTCGGATCGCGTGGCGTCGAGGGGAAGATCGCGTGCGTGCGGCACTGCCGGGAGAACGCGATCCCGTACCTGGGCATCTGTCTTGGGTTCCAGGTTGCGGTCATCGAGTTTGCTCGCAACGTGCTGGGCCTCACGGACGCGTCGAGCACGGAGTTCGATCCGGAGGCGAGCACCCCGGTGATCTCGGAGCTTCCCGAGCAGAAGAAGATCGAGGGGCTCGGGGGGACGATGCGGCTGGGCGCCCAGGACGTCATGATCACGCCCGGGTCGTTGGCGCAGTTCCTCGCAGGGGGCGCCACCTCCATCCGCGAGCGGTTCCGCCACCGGTACGAGGTCGACCCGACCTTCATCGAACGTCTGGAATCGCGGGGACTGGTCTTCTCCGGGCGCCATCCGGACCAGCCGATCATGCAGATCCTGGAGTTGCGGTCGGTGGCGCCCGCCCTGGACGAGGGTGAGCCGGAGCCGATCACGCACCCGTACTTCATCGGCGCGCAGTTCCACCCGGAGCTGACCAGCCGTCCGCTCAAGCCGCAGCCGATGTTCATGGGTCTGGTCGCCGCATCGATCCGCGCCAAGTACGCGAAGAGCGACCCGGAGCGTTGGAGCCGGATGCAGAACGACCCGGACCTGGCGCGCTGGCTCTTCCGTCCGAGTTCGGCCGAGCACCGCGTCTAGGCGTCGGACTCGAGCGAGCGGGCCGCGTGCAGGAGGATGCAAGCGCTCAGTCGGTCTGGACGACCGAGTGTGAGCTGGCAGCCGTGCAGTTGTGTCTGGGCGTGCACGAGGGCGGCGCCGGCGATCCGGGCGTCGTCCACCAGCGAAAGGCGCGCAAAGACCTGGATCGCCCAGGGGCGGTTGGTGGCGTTGTCCGGCTGCAGCTCGCGCAGGTGCCAGCGGGCGGCGTCGCGGACGCGCTCGCGCAGGCTCTCTTCCCCCCGGCGCTCGGCGAGTTCGTGCAGCGCGTGCAGGGCGATGAGTTCGCTCTCGGTCCTCACCTCGATCGCGGTCTGATCGGCGGGATCGTGCAGGAGGGGCCCGGAGGCGCGCAACGGGGGGAGGGGCGCGCGCGGCCCGGCGTTCAGGCACGACCAGAATCTGACGTCAATGGACCGCGAATCGTCCGGGGGAATGGGGGTCTGGAGCAGATCCGCCAGGAGTGGCGAGACGACCTCGGGTCGGGCGCCGGATTCGTCCCGAAACGACCGGGCGTAGGCCAGCCGCTGCTCAGTTGTGCCGTCGATGGGGAGGGGATCGTCCGCGAACGCGCGTGCCGCGGCGGCCCGGAGGGCCTGCGTCCATTGCTCGATGGTCGGGGTCGGGGGCACGGACGATGGTAGAGCGGGCGCCTTCTCGGACGCCCGGGCGCGAGGGTTGAACGCTTGGCGCGGGGCGTGGCGTTCGGGCAAGGGGCCCGACGGGGGAGGGACCGTTTCAGCCGCTCCGGGGCGGGCGCCCCTCGCCGAAGAAGGGGGGGAGGGGTCATGCCGACCGAGGGAGGCTGGATGAGCGGTGAGCCGACAAGCATGGACTTTCTGGCGTGCATCGCGCCCCCGCCGGCGGGTCCCACGGCGGTGGACGTCAACGCGCCGCCGCTGACGGCGTACGCCCTCGGCATCGAGCACGCCCCGGCGCCCGGCGCGACGTCGCGGTCCACGACCCCGGTGACGCCGACGGAGGGGACGTCCGCGGGCCCGGCACGCCAGAGCGACCCGGCGCCCGCACAGCCGGGGGGGACACGCCCGTTCGGCGCCGAGCTTGACGCCTGCGAGATCGACGACCGGGGGCGTCCGGAGACGGTCTGGAGCGCCCGGGCGAGGGAGCTGGGACGGGGGAGCCTGGTCTTTCTCTCCAGGCGGATGTGCTACCCCGGGCGTCGCCTCGTGCTGCTGATCCACCTCATCGACAGCAAACCCGCCCCTCTCTACGGCCTGGTCCAGGGGTGCGAGTATGAGGCGGACGGGCTCTACCGGGTTGAGCTTCGGCTCATGCCACTGCCCGACAGCGGGCGGCTGCGAGACTGGGTGGACTCGATCATCGCACGACGCTGACCTTGACTCCCCCCGGGGAGTGGCGACGCTTGCCCCATGCGGATCGTGGAGACCCCAGACCGGTTGCCCGAGGGCGGGCTCGTGCTCGTGCCCACGATGGGGGGCCTGCATGAGGGACACCTCCAGCTCGTGAGGCGCGGGGTGGAGATCGCCCGGGAGCGGGGGTTGACCGGGGGGTGTGTCGTCAGCGTCTTCGTGAATCCGACGCAGTTCGACGAGGCGTACGACTACGAGCGGTATCCGCGGATGGTGGAGAAGGACGCGGCGATGTGCGCGGAAGTGGGCGCCAGCGCGGTCTTCGCGCCGAGCGTCGAGACGGTGTATCCCACGCCCGAATCCAGGCGCGATCCCGTCATGCCGCAGGTGGCCTACGAGCCGAAGCTGGAAGACGCCGCCCGGCGAGGGCACTTCGCGGGCGTCTGCCTGGTCTGCCGGCGTCTGTTCGAGCTGACGGGGGCGTCGGTCGCGGTTTTCGGGGAGAAGGACTGGCAGCAGCTGCAGACGGTCCGGGCGATGGTGCGGATGCTTCGCTCGGAGGTGGAGGTTGTGGGCTGCCCGACGGTGCGTGATCCGGACGGGCTGGCGATGAGCAGCCGCAACCGGTTCCTGAGCGACGAGGACCGGCAGCGCGGGCTGGCGTTGAGCCGGGGCCTTCGGGCGGCGGGGCGTGAGGCGACGCCGGAAGCGGGGGAGCTGGCGATGCGCCGAGTGCTGCGGGAGGCGGGTGTCACGCCGGACTACGCCGCCATCCGGGAGGCGAGCACGCTCATGCCTCCGGCGCCAGACGCCCGTCCGGAGGAGGTGGTCTGGCGGGCGGTGGTCGCGGGGCGGGTCGGTTCGGTCCGACTGCTCGACAATATGCCCTGGCCCCTCGCGGACGGGGCGTGAGGCAAGGCGCGGGGGCGTGGTTCCACAACTCCGGCGCCGGGCGTCTGTGCGTCGCGGTTTGAGGGCACTACGCTTGCCTTCCCCTCAGGCGAGAGGGTGAAACGGAGGCCCCACGTGCTCAAGAGCCCGCTGCACCAGTTCCACATCGATCACGGCGCCCAGATGGTCGAGTACGCCGGATGGGAGATGCCCATTCGCTACGCCGGCATCCGGGAGGAGCACGAGCAGACCCGCGGTTCGGGCAGCGTCTTCGATGTGTCGCACATGGGGCGGCTCTCGGTGAAGGGGCTGCACGCCAAGCGTCTGCTTGAGCGGGCGTGCTCACGGCGCATCGGGAGCATGCAGCAGGGCCAGTGCCGCTACTCGCTCATGTGCAACGAGCAGGGTGGCGTTCGCGACGACGTGATCGTGATGCGTCAGGACGAGGACGAGTTTCTCGTCGTCGTCAACGCGGCCAACCGCCCCAAGATCATCGACCATCTCGGCTCGATCATCGCCGATCGGGACCTGAAGGTGAAGCTTGAGGACCGGACGGAGAAGACCGCCATGATCGCGGTCCAGGGCCCGAAGGTCATGGACCTGATCGCCGGGGTGAGCAGCGAGATCCCCACGCTCAAGCGCTTCCGGTTCACCGTCAAGAACCTGATGATCATGAAGCTGATCGTCTCCCGGACGGGGTACACGGGGGAGGACGGCGTCGAGGTGATCCTCCCCGCGAACATGGTCCCGATGGCGATGAAGCTCCTGATGAAGGACGTGGACCCCAAGGACCCCGACGCGGTGCTCAAGCCCGCGGGGCTCGGCGCCCGGGACACGCTCCGGCTCGAGGCGGGCATGCCGCTCTACGGGCACGAACTGGGGGAAGACATCAACGCGCTCGAGGTCGGGCTCGACTTCGCAATCCACCTGGAGAAGAACGCGGACGAGGACGGTGAGACGTTCGTGGGGCAGGAGGCGCTCGTCCGAACCCGCGACGGGGGCGGGCCGCAGCGGAAGCTCGTCGGCGTCAAGCTGGAGGGCAAGCGGACCCCGCGCCAGGGGATGGCGGTCAAGTCGGGCGACCAGGTCATCGGCGTCGTCTCGAGCGGGTGCGCCAGCCCGACGCTGGGGTGTCCGATCGCGATGGCGTTCGTCGAGGCGGGGCGGGCGGAGGCGGGGGCGCCGGTGCAGATCGACGCCGAGCGGGCGGTGCTCAAGGGCGCCCTCTGCGAACTCCCGTTCTACAAGGCGGGCACGTAGCCCATCGCCCCGCGGGGGCTCAGTCCGCGTTCAGGTCGGGGCGGGGGGGGTCGATCTCGACCCAGTCCCCCCCGGTGTGGCGGACGACCGCGCCGGTGGCGGCGTAGATGACCTGTTCGGCGATGTTGGTGCAGTGGTCGGCGATCAGCTCGCACTGGTGCACGATGTGGTGGAGGTGGAACGCGACGTCCGGCTCCATCCGCCCGTCCGCGACCCGCTGCTCCGACGACCGGAAGATGGCGTCGGAGAACTTGAGCACCGCTCCTTCCGATCGGAGCACCACCTTCGCCCGCTCCGCGTCGAACCCCGCGAAAGCGCCGATCGCGTCGCGCACGATCCCGATCACCGAGTTCGTGATCACGCGCGTGGACTCGGGGAAGGGGGTCGTCCGGTCCGCGAGTTCGATCACCCGCTCGGCGACGACCCCCGCGGCGTCGGCGATCCGCTCCAGCTCGTTGTTCACCTTCACGCACACCAGCAGCTCGCGCAAGCGGTCCGCC
>JBITAG010000207.1:0-2567 GCA_044439985.1 Phycisphaerales bacterium JB059
TCGAGGTCGGGCTCAAGCACCCCGGCCGGTTCGCCGGCCTGATCCCCGTCTGCGGGCACTGGGACGAGGACGTGATGGGGGTGGGCGCCTCGGAGGAGCGGCCCCGGGTCGCCCTGATGATCGGGGCGCGTGATCCGTGGGCGAAGACGTTCCGGCGGGCGCACCGGGCGCTGGGGGAGGCGGGGATCGAGTCGCGTCTGCGGGTCTACCCGGGCGTGGGGCACGGGTACCCGGCGGACGCGACGGGGGAGCTGGTGAAGGCCCTCGAGTTTGTGCTCGGGGAGGATCGCCCGTGAGCGCCGACAGCCCGACGGCGGACCGGATGCTGGAGATCGTGGTCCCGGCATCGCGGGGGGATGAACTGCACACGCTGCTGGACGGTGAGGGGGTGGCGGCGAGCTGGCTGCTGACGGAGAACAGCGAGATCGCGGTCTGGAAGGCGGCGGTGACGAGCCAGGGGGTGGAGGAGGTCATGGACGCGCTGGACGAGGCGTTCAGCGGGGACGATCAGTTCCGGGTGATTCTGTATGCGCTGGAGGCGACGCTGCCGCGGTTCGAGGCGCCGGAGCAGAACGGCTCGGAGAAGAAGCCGCAGCGGGTGAGCCGTGCGGAGTTGTATGAGGACGTTGCGGGTTCGGCGGCGCTGACGCGGATGTATCTGGCGCAGGTGGTGCTGGCGACGGTGGTGGCGGCGGTGGGGCTGGGGCGGGACAACACGGCGGTGGTGATCGGGGCGATGGTGATCGCGCCGCTGCTGGGTCCGAACATCGCGTTGGCGCTGGGGACGACGCTGGGCGACGCGGGCCTGATCCGTCGGGCGGCGAAGACGGCGGCGGTGGGGGTGGGGATCGCGATGGGGTTGTCGCTGGTGGTGGGGATGGTGGCGCCGATCGATCTGGAGTCGAGGGAGATCGTGTCGCGGTCGGATGTGGGGTCGATGGACATCGTGCTGGCGCTCGCGTCGGGGGCGGCGGGGTCGCTGGCGTTTACGACGGGGGTTTCGACGGCGTTGGTGGGGGTGATGGTGGCGATCGCGCTGCTGCCGCCGACGGTGGCGACGGGGGTGCTGCTGGGGGCGGGGGAGGTGGAGCTGGGGATCGGGGCGTTGCTGCTGCTGGGGATCAACGTGGTGTGCGTGAACCTGGCGGCGGTGGTGACGTTCCTGCTGCAGGGGATCCGGCCGGCGCGGTGGTGGGAGGCGGAGCGGAGCAAGCGGGCGACGCGGCGGGCGCTGATGTTCTGGGCGGGGTCGTTGTTGCTGCTGGGGGGACTGATGGTGCTGTACACGGTGCTGACGGGGGAGCGGATGGAGTGAGCGGAGTGCGCGTGACGGGGCGGGGGTGGGCGTGTAGTCTCGTGGCGTGGGCGCACGGGCAGGACGCAGCGGGAAGGTCGGGGGGGCGCGGCTCGCGCGGATGAGTGAGCGGGAGCTGCTCGGGCTGCGGTTCTGCGATCTGGATCTGAAGATCGAGGGGACGGACCTGGGGCGGCGGGTGGATCGGCTGCTGCGCGAGCTGGCGTCGAAGGGGTTTCGGTACCGCCCGTACGTGTGGGTGTCGAGCGAGTGGATGACGCCGGTGGGCCTTTCGGGGTTCGGGGCGCCGTTCTACCTGTGCCACCCGCGTCTGATCCGGCTGGAGCGGAAGATGATGCTGGAGGCGGAGGGTGCGAGTGAGCGGGAGTGCATGAAGATCCTGCGTCACGAGACGGGGCACGCGATCCAGAACGCGTACCGGCTGAACCGGCGGAAGCGTTGGCGTGAGCTGTTCGGGCGTTCGAGCGAGCCGTACCCGGAGACGTACCAGCCGAAGCCGTACAGCCGGCGGTTCGTGCAGCACATCGACGACTGGTATGCGCAGAGTCACCCGGACGAGGACTTCGCGGAGACGTTCGCGGTGTGGCTGACGCCGAAGAGCGCGTGGCGGACGAGGTACGCGGGGTGGGGGGCGCTCAAGAAGCTGGAGTACGTGGACGAGCTGATGGGGGAGATCGCGTCGCGTCGCCCGCTGGTGTCGACGCGGGAGCGGCAGGATTCGATCGCGACGATGCGGACCACGCTGGGGGAGCACTACGGGGCGCGTCGGGACCAGTACAGCGTGGACCGTCCGGCGTTCCATGACCGGCACCTGCGGCAGCTCTTCCCGGAGGAGCTGGCGACGGGGCGGACGGTGGCGGCGGGCGCGTTCCTGCGGGCGCACCGTGGGGAGCTGGGGAGGCTGGTGAGTTCGTGGACGGGGCAGTACCGGTACATGATCGACCAGGTGCTCTGGGAGATGGTGGAGCGGTGCGACGAGCTGGGGCTGCGCGCGAGCCGCGGGGATGAGGGGGCGTTGGTGCGTGAGGCGGCGGTGATGCTGACGGTGCAGACGATGAACTACCTGCACTCGGGTCGGCATCGGATTTCGATGTGAGGTGGTCAGGTGGTCAGGTGGTGAGTGGTGCGGGGGTGGGGGCACGTGGGGGGATGGGGCGGTAGGCTGGCGTCATGCGCTCGCGGCGGGTTCTGGTGATGACGCGGAAGGGGATTAGTAAGATGGAGTATAGTTTCAGCACAGCTGTTGGTTTGT
>JBITAG010000208.1:0-3288 GCA_044439985.1 Phycisphaerales bacterium JB059
TCTGGCTGAGGCTGGACCGGTCGCACGCCTCCACGAGTCGGCGGGCGGCGCGCTTGGCCTCCTGCGCCCGTCCCGCGTTCAGATGCGCCTGCGCGATCGCCGCCCGCACCCAGACACCCATCCAGGCCGCCCGGTTCATGCCCCAGTCCGCGGCCATCAGGAGTTCCGGCTCCTGACTGGCCTCGATCTGGCGGAGAAGCTCTTCCCCGGCATCGGCCGCCTCGTCATACCGTCCGAGCGCGAGCAGCAGCCCTGTGCGTCGCTGCGCGTTGCCGATCTGGCGCCAGTCGCCGGGGTGGTAGAGATGCGAGATCAACTCAAGGTGGAGATCACTCCAGCGGAGCGCCTCCTCGAGGGGGCCGTGGCGCCAGCAGAAGTGACTGATTGAATCGACGGCGTTGGCGGTCATCCCGTGGGTCGGTCCGAGCGTCCGCTGCGCACGTTCGAGCGTGTCGAGGAGCAGCGCCCGCCCTTCGTCGACGCGTCCCAGCGCGGGGAGGACGAACGAACCCAGCTCGCGCCGTGCTCGGAGGGCCGCGGCCTCGGCCTCCGGTGTGCCGGCCATTCCCAGGATGTGGATGGCCTCCCGGTACACCGGTTCGGCGCGCTCGAAGTCTCGTTGGTTGCGGTAGGCGCCCGCGAGGTTGAAGGTGACCAGGCCCAGGATTGGATCGTCCGGAGGGTACACCTCACGCATCACCTCCAGGGACTGCAGGTGAATCTCGATCGCCTCCGCCGGGCGGCCCATTCGCATGAGCGTGTTCCCGATCTGGTCGAATGCCCGGAGGGTGAAGACGTCCCGATCCCCGTAAACCCGCAGCGCGACCTCGTGGAGCGCCCGGAACTCGGCCAGGGCGGTCTCGAGATCCCCGGTCTCCTTGACCGCCTCGACGTACCGCGCCCAATCATTCAACGCCCGCCGATCCGTCTGCCCGAACGCGGCCTTCGCGTACCGGCTCACCCAGGCGAGATGGTCCACGGCGAGTTCCTGCCAGCCCAGACCCAGCAGCGTGCGCCCGATGATGGTGCGAACCTCATACTCGACATCGGGCTGTCCCGCGAGCGCTCCCTCGTCGAGCCGGCGCCCCGTCTCGAGCATGATGTCGCGCAGCGTCAGGCGGTCCGCGCTCCGCCCGGTCTCCTGGGCGCTGAGCAGCATGCTCTGAAGAAACAAATTGACGCGCTCGGCACGCTGCCCCGCCGCCGCGGCTTGTCGGGCGTTCCTCTCCGCGAGCGTCCTCGCCTGGTTCTCCCGGACCGCCATCACGGCGGAGATCCCCGTCGCCGTCAGGAGCGTGAGCAACACAAGCGTGAGACTGAGCATCAGCCCGCGGTTCCGCGCGGCGAACTTGCCGACCCGGTAGCGCACCGAGGGGGGACCGGCTTCGAGGGGCTCGTTCCGCAGGCTGCGGCGCATGTCCGCGGCGAGTGACTCGGCCGTTTCGTACCGGCGTTCCCGATCCGGGTCCATCGCCTTGAGCACGATCCAGTCCAGCTCACCCCGAAGCCGCGCAGGCGTGACCGGGGGGCCCTCCACGGGCGCCCTCGGCGCATCCTCTGCGAATCGGCGGACACGCGAGGGGCGCTCGGGCGTCCGGGCGGAGCGCTCGGCGCAGGCCGTCGCCGATCGCCCCGTCAGCAGCTCGAAGAGCACCGACCCGAGCGCGTAGATGTCCGACCGGGTGTCGATGTCGGGATCGCCCGAGGCCTGCTCCGGGCTCATGTACTCGAGCGTGCCGATCTGCTGCCCCTCCCGGGTGTCCAGGGTGTCGCCCCCACCGGCGCCGCCGATCGCCTTGGCGATGCCGAAGTCGATGATCGCCGGCGACGGCCCGGTCTCGGAGGTCTTCACGAGGATATTCGAGGGCTTGAGATCGCGATGGATGACCCCCTTGGTGTGGGCGTGCTGCACGGCGTCACAGACCCGCGCGAAGAGTTCAAGCCGTGTGCGCAGATCCGGGCTGAAAGAGCGGCAATACGCCTTGAGGTCCTCGCCCCGGATCAGGTCCATCACGAAGAAGGGGCGTCCCTCCGGCGTGACCCCCGCATCGAGCACACGCGCGATGCCCGGATGGTCCATCATCGCCAGCGCCTGACGTTCCATCTCAAACCGGCGCACCACCCGTCGGGTATCAAGGCCGGGCTTCAGGATCTTGACGGCGACCAGGCGGCGAACCGGGGTGAACTGCTCGGCGCGGCAGACCACGCCCATGCCCCCCTCGCCCAGCTCATCCAACACCCGGTACCGCCCCGCGATCACTTCCCCGGGCGCTGGTCCAGGCTCGGGAGGATGCTCCAGCGGCACGGGGGGTTGCAGGTAGCCCTCAGGCATGGAGGCGTCCACCGCAAGAAGGCTCTCCACCTCTCCCTGCAGCCCCGAGTCACCGGCACACGCGCGACGCAGAAACCGGGCGCGCTCATCGGGTGGCAGGTCCGCCGCCTGAAAGAACAACGCCTCGACTCGCTCACCCTGAGCGGTCACGCCCCGTCCTCCGGTTCCGCGTCTGGCTCCAGCTCACGCCGGAGCCAGACGCGCGCGAAACGCCAGTCGCGTTTGACGGTCGAGATGCCCACGTCCATCAGTTCCGCGACCTGCTCGATCGAGAGTCCCGCAAAATAGCGGAGCGTGACGACCCGGGCGTGGCGCGGGTACTCGTGCTCGAGACGGGACATCGCCTGATCGAGCGCAAGCACGTCCGCCGGATCACAGTTCCACGACGCCCCGGGCTCGGCGTCCTCGAAGAACCGCTGGCGTTGGCGCCCGCCCCCGTGCTTGACGCTCCCCTTGCGCCGGGCCTGGTCGACCAAGATGTTGCGCATCGCCATCGCGGCGGCGCCGAAGAAATGCGCCCGTCCCTTCCAGCCGGGGTCCGCGTCGCCGATGAGGCGGAGATAGACGTCGTGCACCAACGCCGTAGGCTGAAGCGTCTGGCCCGGAGGCAGGGTGCGGAGCCGGCTGGCCGCGAGCGATCGCAGCTCCTGATACACGAGCGGGAGCAGGTCGTCCGCCTGCTGGAGTCCGCGCGGCGCGGGCGGACGTTCGTCCGGGCTCGTGCCGGGGGAATCGGATTGGGTCGGGTCGGCGACCATCGGTCGGGTCAATTGTGGGGTGGCGACGCGCAGAGTGCAAGAACGGACCTGGTCTTGAAGCGGTGATTCAGCCCGCACGGGACCCCCTGGACCTGGATCCGTTCGAAATTCTCTGATCCCGTGGTCCACCGGGCATCAGCATTTCGGACTCAGATCGTCCGCACCCATTCTCCGAGGGAGGAGACGATCCATGAAACA
>JBITAG010000209.1:0-10177 GCA_044439985.1 Phycisphaerales bacterium JB059
CACCACCTCGCGCTCCAGCCGCACCCCGAACCGCGCCTCGACGCGCTCGGCGATCACCGAGATCAGCTCGATCACGTCCCGCGCGCGGGCGCCCTCGTCCGTGACGATGAAGTTCGCGTGCCGGTCCGAGACCCGCGCCCCCCCGACCCGCTCCCCCTTGAGCCCCGCCCGGTCGATGAGCATGCCGGCGCTGACGCGCTCGCCCGCCCCGCCGACCCCCTCGATCGCGCTCGCCAGCGTCGGGTTCTTGAACACGCACCCCGCCGAGTCGTCCGCGAGCGGCTGTGTCTCCTTCTTGTACGCCATGCAGCGCTTCTGCTCCTCGCGCAGCGCCGCGGGATCTCCCCGCTCCAGGCGGAACTCCACGCCGTAGACGATCAGGTGGTTCAGCCTCGACCGCCGGTATCCGAAGTCGATCTGCGAGCGGTCGAAGGCGTGCTCTCGCCCCGCCCGGTCGATCGCGTGCACGCGGGCCACATGGTCGCAGACCTGCCCGAAGGCTCCCCCGGCGTTCATGATGACCGCCCCGCCCACACTCGCCGGGATCCCCGCCAGACGCTCCAGCCCCCCCAGGCCCCGCCGGACGCACTCGTTGATCAGCTTCGGCAGCCGGGCGCCCCCGCCCACGAAGACCCGCCCGCTCTCCTCCTCGAACGCGACGTCACGGAAGACGCCCCCGGAAAGATCGACGACCAGCTCCCCCACGCCCGCGTCGTCGACCAGCAGATTGGCGCCGTCCCCGAGCACCCGCAGGTCCGGATCGATGCGCACGCACTCGATGAGTTCCTCGACCGTGACCGGGCGGGCCAGGCGATCGGCGCCCCCGCCGACCCCGAACCAGGTGGAGATGGGCGCGTCCGTCTCGATGGTGACGCCCGTCTGCGTCTTCATACCGTCTCCGTCCCCGTCTCCAGGTACCCGCGCGCGACCTGCCAGACCGGCCCGGCGCCCATCACCACCAGCAGATCACCGGGACGACAGACGTTCTCGAGCTGCTCCACGATCGCCTCGAACGGGTACAGGTGCATCGCCCGCACGCCACGCGTGCGCAGCCGGTCCACCAGGTCCGACGCGCTCACCCGGTGCTTCTCCGCTTCCGAGTCGCGCACAAAGTAAATATGCGGCACGATCACCACGTCCGCCTGCTCGAAGCTCGTCGCGAACTCCTCGAGCAGGAACCGCGTCCGCGAGTGTTGGTGCGGCTGGAAGACGCACACCAGGCGCCCCCCGCGCTCCTCCGGGCGCTCGCACTGACGCAGCGCCCGCAGCGTCGCCTCGATCTCGGTGGGGTGGTGCCCGTAGTCGTCGTACACCCGCACCCCGTCGCGCTCGCCCACCAGCTGCATGCGCCGGTCCAGGCCCTTGAACGCGCCGAGCGATCGCGCCAGCTTCTCACCCGCTCCCCCGCACAGACGCCCCAGCGCGAACGCCGTGGCGCTGTTGACCGCGTTGTGCTCCCCCGCCATCCGGTTCACCCACCCGTACGTCGGCTCCCCGGCGCGCGCCACCCAGACCTCGCGCGTCCCCGGGTCGAACCCGATCGTCCAGTCGGCGCTCGGGCTGAACCCGATCGTCTCCACCCGGCACGAGAGACCCGCCGTGATCTCCCGCCGGTGCGCCCCCTCGTGCGCGATCAGCAGCGTGCCCTCCGGCGGCGTCAGGCGCGCAAACCCCGCGAACGCCTCCACCACCGCGTCCAGCGACCCGTAGATGTCCAGATGATCCGCCTCCACCCCCGAGATGCTCGCGATCGTCGGACGCAGGTTGTGGAAGGACCGGTTGAACTCGCACGCCTCGGCGAGCAGCAGCCCCGACGCGCCCGTCCGATCCCCCGTCGGAATCGTGGACGCCCCGAGCCGGAACCCCACCGGCGCCTCCCGCGACGCGTCCGCCAACGCCCCGTGCCCCAGCTGCGAGCACGTCGCCCCCACGATCACCGAGGGGTCCAGCCCCGCGTCGGTCAGGGCGCACCCGAGCATCGCCGTCGTCGTCGATTTCCCGTGCGTTCCCGCGATCGCCACACCCGTCGCCCGTGCCATGCACGCCCCGAGCGCCTCGGCGTAGCTCACCACGCCCACGCCTCGACGCTGCGCCTCGAGCGCCTGCGGGTGGTCCGGGCGGATCGCGGCCGAGGCGATCAGCGCGTCCACATCGTCCGGGATCGCCCCCCCGTCCTGGTCCGAGTCGACGCCGATGCCCATCGCGCCGAGCTTGCGCGTCAGCTCCGTCCGGGTCGAGTCCGACCCCCGCACCCGGGCGCCGCGCCGGTGGAGCAGCTGGGCCAGCCCCGACATCCCGCACCCACCGATGCCAACGAGGTATGGGCGCTGCCACGGCGCATCGGCAACCGCCGCGCCCGCCTCCTTGCCGGTCGCTTCCGCACGCATCATGCGGAGACTATCGGCTGCGCCCCCGCTCGGGCGTGAGGCCCCGTGGGACGGGCGTTTTGGCCCCCCGAACGCAGGCCGCACGTCACGCCCGCCGACCACCCACCCGGGTGACAGCTTGTGCACATGTTGTCCTCACAACGCCCCCCCCGGCCTATCCTCGATTCGTGCCGGACCCTGCCAACATCATGCCCGGGCTCGAGAACGGGAACTCGCTCCCGTACAAGATCGCCTGCCTCTGCGATCTGCGCGATCGGGACGGACGCGTCCTCCTCCTTCGCCGGGGCAAGGCCCCCAACAAGGGCCTCTGCTCCCCCATCGGGGGCAAGCTCGAGATGGAAACGGGCGAGTCCCCCGCCCAGTGCGCCCAGCGCGAAATCATGGAGGAGGCCGGGATCCACGTCCCCATCGAGCGCCTCCACCTCCTCGGGCTCATCTCCGAGGCCGCCTTTGAGAACGAGAGCCACTGGCTCCTCTTCTACTACCGCGTCATCGGCCCCGTCGAGGTCAAGGCCGGCCCCATGAACGAGGGCTCCCTCGAGTGGTTCCACCCCGACGAGATCGAGTCGCTCCCCCTCCCCGACACCGACCGCCAGATCATCTGGCCCCTCGTGCGAAAGCATGAGACGAGCGGCGCCGAGGGCGGTCTGGGCTTCTTCGCCCTCCACATCGACTGCGCCGGTGACGCGATCTCCTGGCACGTCGAGCAGGAAACCCCCGAAACCCGTGCCTGAGCCCCCAGGGCGGATCGGCGGCTGAAACCGGGGATCCCCGATCCCGGAATCTATACTTTGTTCGTGCAGAGCCTCCCCCGAACAACGCGACGACACCGGCCCCGATCCACCGCGCGGATCGCCGCCTGGCTCTGCTGCGCCCTGGCGGCCACCATCGCGATCGCCCAGGGCACGCCCGCCCAGCCCGCCTCCGTTCCCGCCTCCCGGCAGGCGGACTACGTCGCCGTCATCACCGTGAAGGGCGCCATCGACCGGATCACCTCCATGAGCGTGCAGCGCCGGCTCGACGACGCCGTCGCCGCGGGGGCCGACGCCATCGTGCTCGACATCGACTCCCCGGGCGGGGAGATCGGCGCGGTGCTCGAGATCTCCGCCGCGATCAAGTCCTCCCCGATCCCCAACACCGTCGCCTGGATCCACCCGCAGGCGTACTCGGGGGGCGCGATCATCGCCCTGGCCTGTGCCGAGATCGTCACCGCCGACCCCGGCGCGATGGGCGACGCCTTCCCCGTCACCTTCGGCACGCAGGGCCTCAAGGCCCTGACCCCCGACCAGCGCACGAAGCTCCTGCCCCCCCTGCTCCAGGACGTCACCGACTCGGCCCGACGCAACGGGTACGACGAGTTCCTCGTCCAGGTCATGGTCACCGACGGCATCGAACTCTGGGCCATCCGCGACACCCGGACCGGGCGCACCCTGCTCATCAACCAGGACGAGTACGTCGCCCTCTTCGGCGTCACGCCGGCGCGCGGTCACCCACTCCTCGGTTCGGTCCCCGGCGCGCGCACACGCCCCCTCAGCGAACGCGCCGACACCGAAAACGCCCCCGACCCGGACCCGGCCAACACCCCGAGCAACCCCGAGACCGACGCGCCCCCGATCGACTCCCCCGCCGGCCCGGAGGCCGCGCCCGAGCCGGTGCTCGGCGAGTCCAACGTGGACCCCGACGCCGCCTTCACCCCCGCCGGCGAGGGCGTCGCGGACCTCACCCAGGACGTCACCAACCTGCTCGACACCCCGACCAACCGCCCCGACGTCGCCCGCCTCAGCGCGCAACGCTGGGAACCGGCGGGGTACGTCACCGACGGCACGCACGCCGTCATCCTCTCCGCGCAGCAGATGCACGACTTCGGCGTCGCCAGCGCCACGATCAACAACGACGAGGAACTCCGGGCCTTCTTCGGCGCCAAGACCCTCGCCCGCGCCGACCGCTCCTGGTCCGAATCGCTCGTCCGCTTCATGACCTCGATCCCCGTCCGGGGCGTGCTCATCGTGATCTTCCTGCTGGCGCTCTTCATGGAGATGTCCGCCCCCGGCATGATCGCCCCGGGCGCCATCGCCCTCGCCGCCGCGGTCGCCCTCCTCGCCCCTCCGATGCTCATCGGGATGGCCGGGTGGTGGGAGATCGCGGCGATCGCCTCCGGCATTCTGCTCATCGCGATGGAGATCCTGGTGATCCCCGGGTTCGGGGTCTTCGGCGTCGCGGGCCTGCTGCTCCTCTTCGGGGGACTCGTGGGCACCTTCATCCCCGACTCCAACGCCTTCCCCGGCGCTCCGGGGCAGGGCAAGGATCTGTTCTTCGGCGTCGTGACGATCGTCCTCGCCGCCGCCACCGCGGGCCTGGGGATGTACTTTGTCGGCAAGCACTTCGGGCGGCTCCCCATTGTCTCGCGCCTGGTGCTCAAGGACGCCTCTCCCGACGAGATGGCCGACCCCGCCTTCAGCGCGATGATCCCCCCACCCGCGCCACCCGTCAGCGCCGGCGACATCGGGCGCGCGGTCACCGCCCTGCGCCCCAGCGGGCGCGCCGAGTTCGGAGACGCCGTCATCGACGTCGTTTCCGACATGGGCTACATCGAGGCGGGCGAGCCCGTCCGCGTCGTAAGCGCCGACGAGTTTCGCATCCTGGTCGAACGCGACGTAACGGAAGGAGCCGAAGCGTGACGGGTGACGCGATGCTGATCTGGGGCCTGGCCCTCCTCGCCGCCGCGGTGCTTCTCGTGGTGGTCGAGGTGCTCGTCCCCTCCGGGGGAATCATCGGGCTTGTCTCCGCGGGCCTGGCGATCGCGGGCGTGGTCTGCCTGTTCCGCTTCTCCACGACCTGGGGGCTCACGGGCGCCCTCTTCGTGCTTGTGGGGGGGCCGGCCCTCTTCGTCTTCGCGCTCAACATGCTCCCGAGCACGCCCACCGGACGGGCCATGCTCGGCGAGATCGACCCCGAAGCGCGCGCCGAGGCGGAACGGAAGGAACGCGAGGAACGCGAACGGTTCAACTCCCTCGTCGGCGCCGAGGGCGTCACCCTCACCGACATGCGACCTGTCGGGACCGTCCGCGTGGAGGGGGAACGCCACGAGGCCACCGCCGATACCAGCTATATCCGTGCCGGCCAGAAGGTCCGCGTGACGGGCGTGGACATGCACACGCTCAAGGTCCGCCCGATCGACCATTCGTAGGGGGTCGCGGGCCCAGCTATACTCGTCCGAGTCTTCACCCCGAGGAGCCCCAACGGTGCCCTGGAATGCCATTCTCGTGATCGCCGGCATCATCGCCGCCCTGTTCCTGCTCGTGCTGATCGCGATGCTCGGACAGTTCATCAACCTGTACATCCAGGCGTTGCTCTCCAACGCCAAGGTCGGCCTGCTCGAGATCATCGGGATGCGCCTCCGGAAGGTGGACGTGCGCTCCGTCGTCTTCAGTCGCATCCGCGCCGTCAAGGCGGGCATCCCGCTCTCCACGGCGCAACTGGAAACCCACTACCTCGCGGGCGGGCGCATCCACACCGTCGTCAGCGCCCTCATCGCCGCCCAGCGCGCCAAGATCGGCCTCGACTTCGACACCGCCTGCTCCATCGACCTGGCCGGGCGTGACATCCTCGACGCCGTTCAGACCTCCGTGAACCCCAAGGTCATCGACTGCCCCAACCCCCAGTTCGGGCGCAGCACCATCGACGCGGTCGCCAAGGACGGCATCCAGCTCAAGGCCCGCGCCCGCGTCACGGTTCGCACCAACCTCCCCCGACTCGTCGGCGGCGCCACCGAGGAGACCATCATCGCCCGCGTCGGTGAGGGCATCGTCTCCTCCATCGGCTCGGCCGACTCCCACAAGGTCGTCCTCGAGAACCCCGACAACATCTCCAAGGCCGTCATCAACCGCGGTCTCGACGCGGGCACCGCCTTCGAGATCCTCTCCATCGACATCGCCGACGTGGACGTGGGCGAGAACATCGGCGCCAAGCTGCAGGCCGATCAGGCCGAGGCGGACAAGCGCCGATTCCAGGCCGAGGCCGAGAAGCGCCGCGCCCTCGCCGTCGCCCTCGAGCAGGAAAACAAGGCCGATATCGAGAAGAACCGCGCCCTCGTCGTCCTCGCCGAGGCCGAGGTCCCCAAGGCGATGGCCGAGGCCTTCCGCTCCGGCAACATGGGCATCATGGACTACTACCGCATGAAGAACGTCATCGCGGACACGTCCATGCGCGACTCGATCGCCAAGCCCGAAGACAAGCGCTGATCCCTCAGTCGCCGGTCGCGGCAAGCGAGAGCAACGAGGACACCCGCGCCCCGCGCCGATGATCCGTCGCCCAGGGCGTCGGCGGTCGCTCCGCCGGCGCCGAAACCACCCGCGCCGGTTCGGACCGCGTGCGCGGCGTGGCGTACGACACCACCGGCGCGGACGTGTCCACAAAGTCGATCGCCAGGCGACCATCCACCGGCGCCACCGCGAATCCACCCGTCGGCGCGGCGTTCGACGACGACGCCCCGAAGTCGTACCGTTCGCGCATCCAGTCGGGCGGCGCCCCGATCAGGAAGACCGTCCCCGCCGGGATCGCGATGCCCCCCCCGTACTCCGCCGGCAGGTAGACCGACTGCGGGAAGACCGCCGTGATCGCTCCGTCGCGCCGGACGTACTGGTCCTGCCACCCGTTGATCCCCTCAAGCCGGTAGACGCGGGTGAACCCGTCGCTCACCCGCATATCGAGCAGCTCCAGACGCAGGCTCTCACTCAGCGGCGAAACGTCCGCGACGCCCTGGTCCACGGCCTCAAGCTCCGACCAGGCGTCCGCCTGAGCCGCCGCCCCGGAGGCGATCGCCCCGCACACCACCGCCGACATCACCACGCGTCCACGCATACCCAACCCTATCGGCCCGATCGACGGGCGACTCTCCCCTACCGCCGCAGCACGACCCGGATCGCGAACGTGATCCGGTCCTTCGGCCCCAGGGCCTCCAGCGGCTTGCCCGAGGCCCGCCACTTGTACACCGAGTCGAGCAGCGGCTCATCCACGTCCCTCGACCCCGAGTTGAACACCCGCCCCTTGAAACGCACGAACTCGGCGTGAGCCACACGCCCGTCCGGACCGAAGCTCACCATGATCACCGGATTGCGGGGCAGGCGGGTCAGACGCGTTGTCACGCTCCATCGCGGATGGACCGTCTTGATCTCCAAACCCTTTCGGGCCAGTGGCTTGCCCCACTCGGTCAGATTCGTCGCCTCTCGCAGGGCCGTCGCGACCGACTCCCGATCACTCGGCTGCCCCGCCAGGTCCGTTCCCCCCGCCGGCGCCCCCCCTTCGGCTTCCGCCTGCTCCCCCTCGTCCGGCTGCGGGCTCGGCGTCGGCGTCCCACCCGCGCTCGGGCCAGGCGTCCGCTCAGGGAAGGGCGGCGCCCCCCACGGGCTCACCCGCGCCCCCTCCTCCCCCGGAACCAGCGTCACCTCCGCCTCCAGCGGCTCGATCGCCAGCGAGGGCCTCGGCTCGATCGCCTCCCTTGCCTCGGGCGCCGTCGGCGTCAACGCCCTCCGATCCGCCTCCGGCTGAAGCGGGCCGATCGGCGCCCGTGGCGACGCGGTCGCCAGCGGCTGGCGCGTGCTCGTCTGTCCCGGCTCCGCCTCTTCCCCCATCGGCGCCGTCGCCAGCGCCGGCTGCTCCGTCTCGCTCAGCTCCCCCGTGTGCGCCGTCGGCTCGCTGAACCCCAGCCAGTTGATCGAGACGCTCGACGAGTCCTCGATGCCCGGAACGATCTCCGGGGGCGCCTCGCTCGCCTCCTGCATCGCCGCGTCCGGCGAGGTTCCGGGCCGCGCATCGCTCGGTGGCGTGCTCACGAAGGCGAGCCCGCCGATCAGGTGCATCAGCAGACTGATCACCCCGCCCACCACGAGCCAGGAGTTGGCGCCGGCGCCCTGGTTCATTCCTCCACCGGTCCCGTCGGGACGAACCCGCCCCCGTTCGCGGGCCCGGGCGCTGCCGGATCCGGGGTCGTCTCCCCCCCGGGCGCCGGGCGACCGATCACACTGAACTCCCCGATCCCCTCCGCGTTGAGCGTGTCCGCGAGTTCGATCAGATCACCCGACCGCCCCTGCGCGTCAACCGCGAGCAGCACGGGCGCCGATTCCCCCCGCTCGGTCCGCAACGCGCGAACGCGATCCCCGATCTCCGCCAGCACCGCCGGCTCCCCCTCCACGAACAGGGACCCCTCCTCGTCGATCACGATCGTGATCGCGGGCGCCCGCTCCGCCGCCCGACCCGCCCCCAGCTCCGGCAGCTTCACGTCCAGCACGTCGGCCCGGACCATGAGCACCAGAGAGAAGACGAAGAAGGTCAGCAGCAGAAAGACCACGTCGAGCAGGGGCGTCATCTCCAGACGCACGTCCGGGCTGGATCGTCGGACAGATCGCATCCCCAAGCCTATCGCCGTGGTCGCGCGTACTCCCGCCCACCCCAGCTCGTGGGCCTTCCCTCGTCCAGATCACGGGCCGCCTCACGCAGGATCGACCCGGTCAGCCACGCCCCGAGGGGCGTGAGCACCACGGTCCAGAGCGCCGCCCCCCCCGAGGCGAGCACGCACGCGACCCCCAGCCCCCAGATGAGAAGCCCGAACGCCCCGCTGCCCACCCCGATCCACCCCAGGGGCTCGCCCGAAAGCGCCATCGCCAGTCCCACGCCGAGCGCGCCCACCCCGACGAGGGGCGCCAGCGTCCCCATCGTCCGAATCACCCGCGCGTTCTTGCGCAGCCGATCGCTCTTGCGCCGGGCGCTCTCCGTGTAGATTCGCTTCCACCCGCGCCGGTACTCGGCCCAGTCGTCGTACATCGAGCAGCGGACCATCCCCCCCGCGAGCAGGAGTGAGGCCCCCGCCCCGCAGCGCCGCACCTCCTCCGCGAGCGCGATGTCCTCGAGCAGCGCATCGTGCACCGCCTCGTGCCCCCCGATCGCGTCGTAGACGTCCCGCCGGAAGAGCAGGAACTGACCGTTGGCAAACGCCCGACGCTCCCGCGCATCCCCCTGCGAGGCCTTGAGCAGCGGGTACTGACGCACCAACTCCAGCCCGCTCATCGGCTGCACCACCCGCTCGAACCACGCCCGGTTGGTCAGCGTGCTCAGCAGGCTCACCAATCCATCGCTCCGGGTCGTCGCGATCGCCAGCGCGGCTCGCACGCACTCGGGATCGAAGCTCGTGTCCGCGTCGGTGAAGAGCAGCCACTCCGCCCCACGCGCCCCCACGCTGGTCTCAACGCCCGTGTGGACCGCGTGGACCTTCCCGGCCCAGTCGCTCGGGCAGGACCCGATCTCAATGATCTCGAACCGGTCGTCTTCCCCGATCGCCTCCCGCGCCTCGCCCAGGGTGTTGTCCGTGCACCGGTCCAGGCAGAGGACCACCCGCAGATCCGGGTGGGTCTGGCGCCTGAGCGACGCGATCAGACGCCCGATCTTTCCCTGCTCGTTGTGCGCCGGGACGACGATGCAGACGCGCCCCGCGGGCGGCTCGCCCCGAGCGCCCTCCACCCAGCGGTCGGCGCTTGGCAGGTCCCGCCGTGTGCGCACAATCCGGGCGATCACCTCGGCCCAGATCAGGCCCAGCCCCACGCCCCCGAGGGCCAGCAAACCGAGAATGACAAGCAGCAGGGCCTCCATGCGCGCCCCAAGCCTACCGCCCCCGCGCGTACGCTTCTCCCGTGCCACCCGCACCCGACACCTCGGCGCGCACCCTCTCCCGCGCGGCGCTCCGCGAGCTGGATCGCCGGTGTGTTGAGTCGTTCGGGATCCCCTCCATCGTCCTGATG